>NZ_JAKGTE010000019.1:0-111259 GCF_022324665.1 Clostridium sp. YIM B02500
CTGCTTAGAACCTTCAGCGATATTTTCATAGCTTTTCGGAATCAAAATATTTATGATTTCGGTAAGTTATCACGTAAATACAGTTTTAAATTTGGATATTAAGAAATATTTTAGTCATCAAATAAAACTTCGTATTCATATAATAAATGAAATCAATATAATGTTATAGGGCTTTTATATGAAAGAACAATGTACAGAAAGCAATGATTTTTTTAAGAGAATATATAAAACGGGTAAATTAATTGAATTTGATGAAAATTCTAAAATAGTATTTATAAGTGATGTTCATAGGGGCGACGGCGGGTATGCTGACTCTTTAAGACAAAACAGAAATATTTATAAAGCTGCGCTTGGATTTTATTATGAAAATGGATATACTTTAATAGAATTGGGTGATGGTGATGAATTATGGAAAAATAAAGATTGTTTAGATATCGCCTATAATTATAAAGATGTTTTTTCAATGCTTAATGGCTTTTATGATGATAACAGGTTGTGCTTGGTATACGGAAATCATGATATAGTAAAAGCTAACCCAGAATTTATAAAACGGCAAGAAAGACTTTTTGCAAATGCCGGAAGTGGCTTTGGACGTGAGATGATAAACTTATATTCCAATATAACTTTTTATGAAGGTGTTATACTTAGATATATGCCATCAAAAGAGGATATAATTGCATTCCATGGGCATCAAGTAGATTTTATTAATTGTGAGATGTGGAAAACTAGTAGGTTTCTAGTAAGACATGTATGGAGATTTATGGAGGGAGTTGCAGGGTTTAAACCTCCAACTAGTCCGGCAAGTAATTATGATAAAGGAACAAAAATAGATCATATACTTGGACATTTAGCTCGTAAGGAGAAAAAAGTTATAATCTGCGGGCATACTCACAACGATATATTTCCTGAAGCAGATGAGGGGATTTATTTCAATGATGGCTGCTGTGTGTTTCCATCAGCAGTAACTTGTATTGAATTAACAGGTGGTAAAATATCATTAATTAAGTGGGCTATAGAAGTTGATAGTAAAGATGTTTTATACATTAATAAAACTATAATTGGAGGTCCTGAAAATTTAGAAAAGTACTTTTATTATGCAAAACAGTTTTAGAGTAGAAGAACGTTTAAAAAGGAGATTATGTATGAAGTTTATTGATTTACATTGTGATACTGCAAGTAGAATTTTTTATGAAAAGTTAAATCTTAATCATAAGAAGTGTAAAGTTAATATTGAAAATTTAAAAAGAGGCGAAAATTTAGGTCAGGTTTTTGCATTTTTCATAGAGAAAGAATCAATTGAAGATCCATATGATGAATTTATAAAATTATATAATAGCTTTACTCAAGAAATAAGTAAAAATACAGGAGAGATAGAGATTGTAAGAAATATAACTGAGCTAAAAAATGCTGAAGAATCAGGTAAGATTGGGGCTTTTTTATCTATAGAAGAAGGAGAAGTCATTAAAGGAGATATACAAAAGCTAAGAACTGTATATGATATGGGAATTAGAATCATAACAATTACTTGGAATTACCAAAACTCATTAGGGTATCCTAACGCAGGTTATACTTATAGAAATAAAGGATTAACTAGAAAAGGAGTCGAAGTTATTGAAGAATGTGAAGCCTTAGGCATGATTCCTGATGTATCTCATTTATCAGATGCTGGATTTTATGATTTGATTAGAATTTGCCAAAAACCATTTATAGCTTCACATTCTAATGCACGTGCGATCACAGAGCATCCTAGAAATTTAGATGATAATATGATAAAATTATTAGCTGAAAAGGGTGGAGTAATGGGGATAAACTTTTGTTCTGATTTTTTAGGAAATGAAAGTGTATCTTCAATAGAAGAAATGATTTGTCATATAAAACATATTAGGAACATTGGAGGAATTGATGTACTTGCCCTTGGAAGCGATTTTGATGGAATACACAATGAGGTGGAAATAGAAAACGCTTCAGAATTTAATAAATTATATTTGGCACTTAAACAAAATCATTTTAAGGAATCAGAGATAGAAAAAATATTTTATAAAAATGTCCTAAGGGTTTTTGAAGAAAACTTGAAATAATAAAAATTCATATATATGCTGCAATTGAAAATTACGACTAAATTCTTGAAATGCATGTGTTATAAAAAATTTTAATTTATAAAATATTATCTTAAATTATCAGTCAATACAAACTAAATAATTTTATGAAGAGTGAATATGTTATTTAGAAGTTATATAGTAGAATACAATGAAAATTTAAAAGGTGGTGAATTTGTCAGATATTCAGTTATATAATATCTGACTAAGGTTTGTTATGAATAAATTAAGGGGTAAAGTTGCATTAATTACAGGTGCATCAAGAGGCATAGGAAGAGCTATAGCAGTAGAACTCGCAAAGGAAGGTGCAAGCGTTATAATAAATTACTCTACTGATGACGAAGGCGCAAAGGAAACTTTGGAAGAAATAAAGAGTATAAACGGCTATGGAGTTATAGTAAAAGGAGATATATCAGCTTTCGATAATTGCCAAATGATAGTTGAAGAAGTTTTAAAAGTAATGGGGAAGATTGATATTCTAGTAAACAATGCAGGCATAAGTCATATAGGCTTATTTATGGATTTAACAGAAGAAGAAATAAGCAGGATATTGAATACAAATCTTTTAGGAGCAATTTATTTAACAAAGAATGTCCTAAATAATATGATTTCCAGAAAAAGTGGAACTGTCATAAATATTTCTTCTATGTGGGGAGAAGTTGGAGCCTCTTGTGAAGTGTTGTATTCAGCTACAAAAGGCGGATTGAATTCATTCACAAAAGCACTTGCAAAAGAAGTAGCGCCTTCTAATGTAAGAGTAAATTGTATAGCTCCAGGAGTAATAGATACAAAAATGAACTCATTTTTAGAAGGAGATGAAAAAAAATCCCTAGAGGAAGAAATTCCTCTAGGAAGATTTGGACTTCCAAGTGAGATCGGTAAAATTGCTGTATTTTTATCTAGTGAAGATTCATCGTATATAACAGGGCAAATAATAAGAGCAGATGGTGGATATATTTAATGTATATCCGCTTAATCTTCTTCACCTTCAGGTGATACTATTTTCTCCAAGTAAAAATAAAATTCTACACCATTATTGATGTTCTGTAAATTAAACTCACTGTTATGAAGACGTAGTATATTTTTAACTATTGATAAGCCAATTCCAGTACTGTTCTTTTGAGTTCTTTCTCTAGATTTATCTATTCTATAGAATTTATCAAAAAGTTTGCTTATTTCAGCCTCAGGAATAACTACGCCAATATTTTGAACAGATATTTTAAACTTGTCTAGACCTTCTTCAATATTTACGTTTATGTCATTGCCAGGAGGAGTATATTTAATTGCATTTGTTATAAGATTAGTTAAAACCTGCTCCATTTGAAATGGATCTGCATAAACATAGCTATAAGGTATTGATGAATTAAAGTTTACATTGAACTTATTTTCTTCAAAGTCTAGCTTATGCTTCTTTAATATTTTATTAATTAATCTATTAATATTAAAAGATTCAAAATTTGGTTTTATAATCCCAGATTCAAGTTTTGAAAGTTCTAGCATATTAGTGACTAATACAGTCATCTTTTTTGACTCATCAATTATAGTTTCTAAATATAAATTAGCGTCTTCGCCAGATACAATACCATCTTTAATGCCTTCTGCATATCCTTCTATAATTCCTATTGGGGTTTTTAGTTCATGACTAACGTTAGATATGAAATCTTTTCTCATATCTTCTAATTGTCTTTCTTTTTCAATATCATCTTTTAATTTCTTGTTTTTTTGCTGTAAATCTACTAAAGCAGCTTGTAGATTTTTAGATAAAAAATTTAGCGATTTGGCAAGGCTTCCTATTTCATCATCTCTATCAGCTTCACAAACTTTTGCTGAGAAATCCATATGAGATATTTTGTTTGCTGTATTGGTTAAGTTTACAAGAGGCTTAGATATAAGGTTAGAGTAAATTGAAGAAAGTATTATTGATATAACAATCAATCCAAAAAACAAATATACAAAAAATTCACTCATAACTTCAGAGGCTTCCTTTATTGGCTGAATTGAAGCAACGCAAAAAATAAGACTATCATTTTTGGTGGTTATGGACATAGGGCTAATTACACCAATCTTACTTAAGCCGCTGCTCTCATTGGTAAAAGTTGTATACTTGGTTTGAGAATGAGTAATAACATCATTAATCAAATCGCTATTATTTATTAATTCTTTACCAAAAGAAGTTAAGGTATCAAAACTCTCCTTATCACTATAAATATTGTTAGAAAAATATTTTATATCTCCATTTGTTGATGTAATGATGATTTTAGCATTATTATCATTCTCAAATTTTTGCAAGGCCTTATACAAATCGGCATCATTGTCAATATGAAGTGAATATAAATCATGAAACTTATTAACTTCTTTAACTAATGAAATTGTTTTTTTGTAAGAATAAAAACTTTCAAAGAAAAAAGCTTGTGCAAAGTAAGTTATGAACATTAATGCAAGAACAAGGCCTAATGTTATGCTAAATAGCCTTTTAGATAAACTACGCCTCATTTATTTAACCTCAAATTTATAGCCGCTGCCACGAACTGTAATTATATAATTAGATTTATCTAACAGCTTTTCACGAAGTCTTTTAACGTTAGTGTCAACTGTACGTATATCTCCATAGTAGTCAATCCCCCAAACATTATCCAATATATTATCTCTACTTAAAGCAATTCCTTCATTAGTAACTAAGTACATTAAAAGTTCGTACTCTTTTGGCGATAATATTATTTCTTTGCCATCAATTTTTACTTCATGGGAAAGTTTGTTTATAGTTAAACCGTTAAAATCTTGAAAGCTCGAATCTAAGTCTTCTCTGGTTCTTTTTAGAAGAGCCTTAACTTTAGCAATTAAAACTTTAGGCCTAAAGGGTTTTGTTATATAATCATCAGCTCCGTAATCATAACCTTGAAGTTTATCCTCTTCTTCACCTTTTGCGGTGAGTAAAACTACAGGAACGGTAGAGACTTCTCTCAATTTTTCCAACATAGTTAATCCATCCATAACAGGCATCATAATATCTAAAAGTACCAAATCAATTTTTTGTGTACTAAATACAAATAATCCTTCTTCGCCATTTGAGGCTTCAAAAACATTAAAATCTTCTTTTATTAAATAATCTCTAAGTAAAAATCTAATTCTTAGTTCATCTTCAACAATTAAAATAGACTTTCTCATAACATTTCATCTCCTTATATATGAACGTGTAAATTCATACAATGCTTATAATAACATAATACCTTACAAATAAGGCAATTCTATTACAATTATATATCACATTGTACAATTTTTTGTGTCCTAAGCGCAATATAATATTGCAAAAATAATCCTTTATCAAAACTCTAAAAATATTACAAGAATTTTGGTTGTAATTGTGAATTGCAATATACATATTATATTAAGTTTAGCATATAAAGATCAATATGTATGTTATAATAGTAAATCTACATTTAAGATTGCAATAAAACAAGATCTAAGCAGGACTAAAATCTGCAAGCTCAATTACAAGGTATATATTAAATTCGTTATAGTATAATAATGTAAATACGCTCATATATTATATTGGATAATAATTATCTATAAATAATAAATTTATAATGATTATCATGAATTTGGAAGAAATAAAAAAGATTTTTAAGAATATACGTCACACATCTTGCATGGATAATAATACTAATTTTGAATTGGAACATATATTTGTGTTATTATATAGATGTATAGATTATTTTTGATTATAGAAATTTACTTTTGTTTTGTGATATGATTATGAATGGCATATTTATACTTTAAAACGTGATTAGCATTACTAGTGTTATTTTAAATGAAAAGATCGCAAAGTATCAGGATATTTGATATTTAATTAGGAGAATAGTGAATGATAAAATTAAATTTTGATGTGAAGAGACATACACTTGAAAATGGCTTGGAAGTAATAACTATTAAGAAGGATACTCAAATTGCATCTATTAATATAGGAGTTAAGGTCGGTGCTCTATATGAGAATATGAAAGAAAAAGGTATAAGTCACTTTATTGAACATACTTTGTTTAAAGGAACCATCAATAGAACTGGTGAAGAGTTAAATGATGAATTAGAGGCTTTAGGTGGAGAATATAATGCTTATACAGATTATGATGTTACGGTTTATACGATTAGCTGCTTGATTGAAGAATTTAAAAAAGCAACAGAGCTTTTGGCTGATATGATTGTAAATCCAACATTTGATAAAAATGAAATAGAAAAAGAACGAGGTGTAATTTTATCAGAAATAAGGATGAGCAAAGATGATATAGAGGATTTTAGTTTTAAAAATGTAAATAAACTTGCATTTAATAAAAGTGCTTTGAAATATGAAGTTACTGGACTTGAAGAGAATGTTTCTGGATTTACCAGAAAGAAATTGATGTCTTTTTATAAAAGGTACTATACACCAAAAAATTCTCTTATAACTATGGTATCGCCTTTAGAGCATGATGAAGCTATAAACTTAGTGAAAAACTATTTCAGTCAATGGGAAGGGCAAAAGCCGGAACCTATAAATATTATAATAGAAAAAAATAAAGAAATAACAGGAATAAGTTATAAGAAGGATATAGAGCAAAGCACTATAGTCTATTTATATACCTTCAATGATTTAGAAAAATCAAATGAACTTCCACTAAGAATTTTGAATCATAGACTTGGGGAAAGTTCGAATTCACTTCTTTTTAGAGAAATTAGAGAGAATAGGGGATTAGCTTATGATATTTATACTCATTTAGAAATAACCAATAATATAAAAACTCTCTATATATACACAGCAGTTAGTGAGGAAAACATTGATGAAGCTAAAGCGGCCATTGAGGAAACAATAAAAAGCGTAGTTGATGGAAAGATTCAAATAGGAGATAGAGATTTAAATATAATGAAGAAAGTCCATAAGACAGCTGTAATATCAACATTGGAGGATTCATCTGAGTTATGCAATTACATGCTTCATCAGGCATTAGAGGGCGAGGACATATTTGAATTTGTTAAAGATATGGATCGATTAAATATGGTGGATATATTAAAGATTAATGAAGTTGGAAAAAAAGTTTTAAAAAGCCCAACGATACACATATTAAAGTCTAACTAGTAAATTAAATAATAAAAAAGGTGAAAGTTTTAACTATGGCAAAAATAACGAAAATAGAAATTCAAAAGAGAAACAAAGAAAGAGTTAACTTATTCTTAGATGGTGAGTATGCATTTTCTATTTCAGCAGAATTGGTTTATAAAGAAAGTCTTAAAGTAAATAGTGAAATAAATCCTGAAAAATTGAGGACACTAGCAGAAAGTGAAAACTTTATGAGGTGTAAGGAATCTGCTTTGAGAATAATAGAAAAAACATATAAAACCGAAAAAGAGGTTAGAGATAAGCTAAGGCTTAAAGAGTATGACGAATCATCTATTGACAAAGCTATTGAATTTCTTAAAGAATATAATTTTATAAATGATGGCAATTATACAAAAATTTTTATAAAAGATAAATTACGATCAATGGGAAGTCAGAAAATAAAATATACATTGCTTCGCAAAGGAATTTGCAAAGAAATCATTGATGAGGAATTATTAAATCTAGATAAAGAAAATGAAAAAGATGTTGCATTTGATATAGCACAAAAAAAATATAATTTAATAAAGAATAAAGAGACCGATACTTATAAGATTTCAGGAAAATTATATAGGTATTTAATTTCAAAGGGATATAATACAGAGGTTACTAGTCAGGTAATCAAAAAAGTTATGGCTGTAGACGTGGATGATTTTTAATAGTGTTTTTATATTTCGCCCGTTGAAATTCAAAGCGCATATTTTAGATGTATTTTTAATATGCTTATGTTCTCATTTTTGATATAATTAGAATATACATTATAATAGGGTGAAAATATTATTTGTGGGGGAAAAATTATGAATGAAAATAAAACTATGTTAGTAGTTAATGGAATCATCTCAGGATGTATCCAAGTAAGTATCATAATTGCACTATTAGTCTTTCCTAGTATAATATTTAATTCCACGTCAGTTCACTCATTTACAGAAAATGTTCTTAAACAAGAATATTCACCAAATGAAAATAGCAAGATTGTAAATAGTAAATTATTTAAGAACATACAGTCAACTAAAAATGCATCATCAAAAGAAATTATTCTTTATAATGGAGTTACTATAGAAGACGGTATTAAATCAAATGAAGAAATTGATAATAAAGCGCTAAAATTAACTCAGGGTGCTAAAACTGATAGGGAAAGAGCAAAAATATTATATAGTTGGATTGGAAGTAATATAAAGTACGATAATGAAAAGGCTCAAGAAGTTTTAAGTGGAGGAGACACTGAAAAAATGCCAGAAAGCGGTGCAATACCAGCGTTCAGTAGTAGAACAGGTATTTGTTTTGATAAGGCATGTCTTTATGTAGCGATGTCTAGAGCTGTTAATCTTAAAGTTAGGCTTTTAGGAGGCCAAGCCTATGATGGAGAACAATATGTTGGCCATGCATGGAACCAAGTTTATTTAGAGGATGAAAATAAATGGATCAATGTAGATACAACCTTCTATGATGGAGGAAATTATTTTGATTCCAATTTATTTAATAAGCATAATGTAGAAGAAGTTGCTGGTGAATGGTAAATTAGTTTGCTTTTTTAAATTTTGAAATAATAAGATCTATGGCCTTTTCACAATCTTTGTCATTAGGATCTATTGACCATGCTAAATTAAAAAAACGTAAAGCTGTATTAAAGCTTTCTTTCATGACATAGCAATATCCAAGATTAAAAAAGTATTTACTTTCATGCTTAAGAGAAATTGCTTTGTTAAGCATAATTATTGCATCATCAAATTTTTTGAGTTTAATTAAACAAACTCCACAATTATAGTATGAACAAGCCGTGTTTAAATTTTCTGATGCAGACTTTTTATAAAAATCCATGGCTTTTTCGTAATCCTTCATATTGTAAAATTTGTTTCCTTCGGTAAAATAATTCATTTGTGACCTCCAATAGCGAAATTGTAAATAATAACTTAAATTCTTTATAATTATAGACAATACTTTATATTAGTATACATATGGAATTATTTATTAAGGCATAATCAAAAAAATAATAGACCAGTATGCATGGGGGATTATTTTCTTTCATGTGCCTAAGCTTTAAAATTATATAACCAATATGTACATTGAAAAAACAGAGTAGGTGAAATAAATATGATAAATTATAAAATTGGTTTAGATATAGGATCAACAACAGTAAAATTAGTGGTTCTTAATAATGAGAACATTTTAATATATAGTAAATATAAAAGACATTTTTCAGATATAAGAAGTACAATAATTGACTTGATAAAGGAATGCTATGATGAATTAGGGAATATTAACTGCAAAATTAATATAACAGGATCAGGAGGATTGTCAGTATCAAAATGGCTTAATCTTGGTTTTGTACAGGAAGTAATTGCATGTTCAAAAACAGTTGAAACAATTATTCCGGAGACTGACGTTGTAATAGAATTAGGCGGAGAAGATGCAAAAATTACATATTTTAGAGGTGGAATAGAGCAACGAATGAATGGAAGTTGTGCCGGCGGTACTGGAGCTTTCATTGATCAAATGGCCATATTATTGAATACTGATGCAATGGGGTTAAACGAGTATGCTAAAGAATATAAAGTAATATATCCTATAGCAT
Organism: Clostridium sp. YIM B02500; assembly: GCF_022324665.1. NCBI lineage: Bacteria > Bacillati > Bacillota > Clostridia > Eubacteriales > Clostridiaceae > Clostridium > Clostridium sp. YIM B02500. The sequence goes on from NZ_JAKGTE010000019.1 coordinate 9,791, forward strand.
CAAGATGTGGTGTTTTTGCGAAAACAGATGTTCAGCCATTGATAAATGAAGGCGCTAAAAAAAGCGATATAGCTGCATCAATATTTCAAGCTGTAGTTAACCAAACTATAGGAGGTCTTGCATGTGGTAAGCCTATAAGAGGCAATGTGGCATTTTTAGGAGGTCCTTTATTTTTCCTTTCAGAATTAAGGGAAAGATTTATTGAAACATTGAATTTAAAGGATGACCAAATTATTGCACCAGAAAATTCTCAACTTTTTGTTGCGATGGGAGCGGCTCTATTGTCAACAAAGGAAAAATCAACATCTTTAAAAAATATAGTAGATAAAATTTCTGATATTTCTAATATAAAGGATGATACTGAACCAAGACTTGAACCGTTATTTAAAGATAAAGAAGATTACAACAAGTTTAAAGAGAGACATGATAAAAATGTTGTAAAAAGGGGAGAGTTAAGGGAATATAAAGGACAAGCATTTTTAGGAATAGATGCTGGTTCTACAACTACTAAAGTAGCACTTATAGGTGAGAATTCCGAGCTTCTATATTCTTACTATGGAAGCAATGAAGGAAATCCGTTAAATAAAGTTGTAGAAATCATGAAAGATTTATATGAAAAACTTCCTGAAACAATAGAGATTGTAAACTCTTCTGTTACAGGTTATGGAGAAGCTCTTATTAAAGCAGCACTTCATATAGATATAGGAGAAATTGAAACAATTGCACATTATAAGGCTGCAGACCATTTCTTACCAGGTGTAGATTTTATCTTGGACATAGGCGGACAAGATATGAAGTGCATAAAGATAAAAAATGATGCAATTGATGGAATACTTTTAAATGAAGCTTGTTCATCAGGATGTGGATCTTTTATTGAGAGTTTTGCTAAGTCTCTTGATATGAAGGTAGAGGATTTCGCAAATGAAGCCTTAAAATCTAAAGCTCCAGTGGATTTAGGTTCTAGGTGCACAGTATTTATGAACTCTAGAGTTAAACAGTCTCAAAAAGAAGGAGCTGAAATTTCAGATATATCAGCTGGCCTTTCATATTCGGTTATAAAGAATGCTTTGTTTAAAGTAATAAAGTTAAGAGATGAAAAAGACATAGGTGAAAAAGTTATAGTACAAGGTGGAACATTTTATAATGAAGCTGTACTTAGGAGTTTTGAACTTATATCAGGCCGAGAAGCAGTAAGACCAGATATCTCAGGACTAATGGGAGCATTTGGTTGTGCGCTTATTGCAAAGGAACGATATATTGAAGGAGAAAAGTCAACTTTATTACCTAGAGATGGAATAGACCAATTTGAAATGACAGCATCATTTAGAAGATGCGGAAAGTGTGGGAATAATTGTTTGCTTACTGTAAATAAATTCTCTACAGATGAGGAGTTCATTTCAGGAAATAGGTGCGAAAGAGGGCTTGGAATAGAAAAGTCTAAGGAAAACAAACTACCAAATTTATTCGATTATAAATATAAGAGAACATTTGCCTATAAGCCTTTAAAAGAAGAAGAAGCTAAACGTGGAGTTATAGGAATTCCAAGAGTTCTTAACATGTATGAAAATTATCCATTTTGGTTTACACTTTTAACTAACTTGGGCTTTAGCGTTAAATTATCAGCACCTTCAAGCAAGAAGATATATGAACTTGGAATTGAAACAATTCCATCAGAGTCAGCTTGTTATCCAGCAAAATTGGTGCATGGTCATATAATGAATTTAATAAATAGAGGAATTAAAAATATATTTTATCCTTGTATATCATATGAGAAAAAAGAGTTTATGGATGCTCAAAATCATTACAATTGTCCTATGGTAACTTCTTATCCAGAAGCGATAAAAAATAATATGGATGAATTAAAGGAAAGCAACATTAATTTCATGGAACCATTTTTATCTTTGGATAACGAAAAGGAACTTATAAAAAGAATAGTGGATGAATTCAAGGCATTTGATGTAAGCATGCAAGAAGCTAAAATAGCAGTGGAAGAAGCAAGTAAAGAAAGAGAGAGTTTCAAAAAGGATATTCAAAAAAAAGGTGAGGAAGTTATTTCATACTTAAGAGAGAATAATAAAAAAGGAATAGTATTAAGTGGAAGACCTTACCATGTAGATCCTGAAATAAATCATGGAATACCTGATATAATAAATTCTTTCGATATGGCTGTGTTAACAGAAGATAGTGTGTCTCATTTAGGTATATTAAAAGATAAACTTAGAGTTGTAGATCAGTGGATGTATCACTCAAGATTATACAGAGCGGCTGCTTTTGTTGCTGATGAGCCTTGTGTAGATATGATTCAGCTAAATTCCTTTGGTTGTGGATTAGATGCAGTTACAACAGATCAAGTTTCTGAAATTATATCTTCAAAAGGAAAGATATATACAGTCTTAAAAATAGATGAAGGGAATAATTTAGGAGCTGCTAAGATTAGAATTAGATCATTAAAAGCTGCAATGGGCGAAAGAGAACGAAAAAATTATAAACCAGTTGAGGAACAAATAGTATACAAAAATCCAGTATTCACACCTGAGATGAGAAAAAAACATACAATTTTATGTCCTCAAATGTCACCTGTTCATTTTGATTTGATTGAGACAGCTGTGAATGCATCAGGCTATAACTTAGAGGTTTTACCATCAATGGACATGAAAGCTGTTGATGAAGGATTAAAATATGTTAATAATGATGCTTGTTATCCATCAATTATAGTAATCGGTCAAATAATTGAAGCTTTAAAATCTGGAAAATATGATTTGAATAATACTTCAGTTATAATATCTCAAACTGGCGGTGGCTGTAGAGCAACAAATTATATTGGATTTTTAAAGATGGCTTTAAAGCATGCTGGATTTGAACAAGTACCTGTTATATCGTTAAATGCAGTAGGACTTGAAAAACAACCAGGTTTTAAGATTACTCCAAAATTGCTTCATAAAGCTATAATGGCATTAGTATATGGAGACTTATTCATGAGAGTATTGTATAGGACAAGGCCTTATGAAAAAGTTAAAGGATCTGCTAATGATATTTATAAGAAGTGGAATGAAAAGGTAAAATTGAATTTAGTCAATGGAAGCAAGAGAGAGTTTAATAACAACATAAAAGAAATCATTCAAGAGTTTGATGAATTACCACTACTAAATGTTAAAAAACCTAAGGTTGGTGTTGTTGGAGAAATATTAGTTAAGTTTCATCCAACAGCAAACAATGATATTGTAGGGATTTTAGAAAATGAAGGAGCAGAAGCAGTGGTGCCAGATCTTTTAGATTTCTTTTTCTACTCAGCATTTGACGCAGACTTTAAAGCAAAATATTTGGCAGGAAGTAAGCTTTCAAAAAATTTATGTAATATGGCTATTTCGTATATTGAAACATACAGAAAAACTATGAAAAAACAACTAGAAAAAAGCGTTAGATTTTCTAAGCCAAAGCACATAAAAGAATTAGCAAGTATGGCAGCACCTATACTTTCTCTTGGAAACCAAACTGGAGAAGGTTGGTTTTTAACAGCAGAAATGATAGAACTTATTGAGTCTGGTACAAGTAATATAGTGTGTCTTCAACCTTTTGCATGTTTGCCTAATCATGTTACTGGAAAAGGTATGATAAAAGCACTAAAAGAAAGATATCCAAAATCAAATATAGTGGCAATAGATTATGATCCTGGTGCCTCAAATGTAAACCAGTTAAATAGAATTAAGCTAATGTTGTCAGTTGCCTTTAAAAATTTAGGCGATGAACTTAAATATCATAAAAAACAAAATGAAAGTATTGTGGAGCAGCAATTTCATAATGAGGCAGGTTTAACACTTGAAGACAATATTTAATTAAATTGTGTTAAATTTAATGTTTTAGTTAGCATAATCATGTATTTATAATGCATAATGTACATAATTTATAATTAACGTACATTATGCATTAAAGCTTTTGAAGGAATTTACATGTAATTGTTTTTATTACAATTATTGTTTTATGTTAGTTTTAGTTTATATGATGGTTATTGTACAGTTTTATAGGCTATTAAAGTAATGTGCAATTTATTAGGAGGTAATCGATGGATACGCAAAGTAATCATCAAGAAAAAGAGGAAATTAAAAATAAAAAATTTAAACCGTTAGTATTCTTTTTGGGGATAATATACATAATTCTCTTTCTGTGTATAAGTACACCTCTAGTGTTATTTTTTGGACCGTATGAAAATACAAGAAAAGTATTTGTTTCAACATTACTTGGAACAAGACATGCATATCTATTAACTGATTTTATGTCTCAGGAAGAAATAAATAAAATCTTAGGAGTTAACAAAAATACAGAAGAAACGAAAGATGACAGTACCCAAAATACAGAAACAGATTTAAATAAAGTAAAAGTTAAATATACTAGTGGAAATGAAATAACTAGATATGATATACATACGGACAGGTATAATGGATATATACTTGAAATAAAAAATCCATTAGGAGTTAAAGTTGCAATGACAAAATATTTAGGAAAAATGGGACAGAAAACCAGCGAAATGGCAGAAGAGAATAATGCTATTGCAGCTATTAATGGTGGATCTTTTGTAGATAAATCTTCTGATGGAACGCTTTATGCAGGAACTGGGGCAGAGCCAGGAGGATTTGTTATATCAGGTGGAAAAGTTGTATATCCTAAGAGCAATATCAATAGGACTAATGTTGAAAATGTTATAGCCTTTACTAAAGGTGGTCAGCTTATTGTGGGAGATCATACTCTTGATGAGCTTCAAAAGCTAGGAGTACAAGAAGCAATGTGTTTTAGAAGGCCTAATATTATTATAAATGGTAAGCCTCAAGTTAAAGATAAGACATCTGATGGGCTTAATCCTAGAACTGCAGTAGGGCAAAAAGAAGATGGTACAGTTATATTTTTGGTTATTGATGGGCGAAAAATCACAGCGCCTGGAGCAAGTTTGTATGATGTTCAAGAAATAATGTTAGATAGAGGTGCTATTAATGCGGGTGCTCTTGATGGTGGTTATTCTTCTACAATGTACTATAAGGGAGAAGTGATAAATTCTCCAAATGCTTGGGATGGTGAAAGATCTGTTGCCACAGCTTTTTACGTTGAGTAAAATAAATTTTATGAAAAATTATCATAATAAATATTACATATAACACAAAAGTAGAAGTGATTTTGAAGTATCTTTTTAGGAGAGGATAGTTAATGAAAAACCTGATAAGAATAGTAGTGTGGACACTTATAGCAATAGTAATTCAACAAGGTATATTTTTATATGTAGAAAATATATATTTATCTTCAGATGTAAAAATTCAAGCTGAAAAAGTTGAAGAAAAGGAAACTCCAAAAGATAATAAGCAAAATGAAATTAATATTAAAGATGGGGTGTCTAAAGCATCAGTATCCTCAGATGGCAGATTTGTTGCTTATATAGAAAATAGTAAACTTAAGGTATTAGATAGCAATGATAATAGTGAAAAAGAATTCCAATGTGATAATGGCGGAGATGTAGTGTTCTATAAATGGTTAACAAATGAAAACAATATAATAGTTATACAAAAAGTGCAAAAAAAAGGAGGCGCTTATTTTGAGCCAGTCTCTTTTGATGCAAAGAAAGGAGAAACACGACAACTTGCAGATTTTAATTTAAATGAGTTGAAAATAGATACAAGGAATACAAGCGATAAAGTAGGCAATGTAGTATTTTCTACTGCAACACATAGTCTTTACATAAAAATTGATAAAGCGAATGGAAAAAGTGATTTATATTATGCTAATGTAATGAATCAATTAGAGAAAGTCAGATCAAATAAAGAAATTGGAAATATAGTGGTTCCTACTACAAGTACAAATGCGGTAATGGAAATGGGGAATGGAGCAACCATATTAAATAGTCCCAATAACATAGAAATACCAAATGCAAAAGTTATAAAAATACTAGGCAGTGATATTAATGACAATGTATATTTTGGTGAAGAAGTCAGCGGCAATATTACTAAAATATATTATTCAGCATTAAACGAAGGAAAAATAAAATGGAATATGCTGATTTTGCCAAAGCCAGTAAGTAAAGAAGATATAATTGTAGATTATTCAGGAAAGGTGTATATTAATGATAAATCTGCCAAAAGTGTTTTAGAGCTTATTAGTAAGAAGACAATTAATTATGAAGGAGATCTTCTACAATCTTATTCTAAAGGGATTATTTCTATAAATGGAAATAAGTTAACAAAGTACGAGATTGGAGAAAACAGAATTTCCATTAAGCAATAATATTCTTAATAAAAACTACTGTACTAAATAATCGTGATTTTGATAATGCAAAAATATAAGAAATTTTTGTATTTAAGGATCTATCATAATAAGATATAATAATTCATATAAGTTTTAAAAGAATAAAATATAAAAAAAGTCATATAATTAAATTTATGTAAATATAAAATCAATGGTAAAAGGGGTGGAACTCATGGATAAAAGTAAAAAAAATAAGTTAATTGGTACAGGAGTTATTGTTGGATCCATGGCAGCATTAAGTGGTGCCATAGCAATGGGTAAGAGATTTAGAAATAGAAAAATAAAAAAGATCATTGATATTAAGACATATTCAACAGGTGTAATAAGGAGTTTTGGTACTTTATATTTAAATGATGAAAAGCAGAAGGTACCAGGAGATTTCTTGCAGTTTAAAGACATTACTTCATTTGCAGGCCAAAAAATAGAAATTAAAGATACTGATAAAGATGATGATTATAAATTGTCTTGGATAGAGATAAATGATGCTGGAAAGAAATTATTGATTTGTGATAGAAATATTTTGAAAAATATTTCATGGAATGAACTAAATGATCAAAATTTAGTTTTTGGTAAAGTAGTGATAGTGGAAGGGGAAAAATACATCTTAAGGCTTTTAACTGGATATAGTGAAAAGAAAAATTATAAGAATAATGAATGGGATAAGTATATAGTAAATCCTAATAAAATTGATGGACTTCCACCAAGTGAAGATTATGATGTAGATAATAATATAAAGAAATTTGATGATGAGAAGATTAATGGAAATAATAATGCTTTATGGCATTGGTATAATTTCTCATCTTTCACTCAAAGCGAAGGCTTAAGAAGTGAAAAATTCTGTATAATAAGAGGATATTATTCAACAACATATTCTAAGCAGTCAGTTAAGGACTTAAAGTATGAAACTGTAGGGTATAGACCGGTTTTAGAATTGATTGAATAAAATATAAGCGTATGGGCACTTATTTATAGTAGCTTATGCGCTTTTATATTAGGCTATGTTTTAAATCAGTGTTGAAAATGGATATTTATTAGAAAAATAGGTTATAATATAGATAGAATAGTGTTTAGGAGGTAGAATAATGCCAAATGTGAAGTCTATATTAAATGATATTGAAAAGTTACCATTACATCAGAAAGAACAAATACTGTCAACTTTAGAAGAAATTCTTGTCTTAGGTTCACAAGCAAGTCAAGTAGAACAAGAAGTTAAAGAATTTAGATTTTCTAAGGGGAAAGTATGCCCACTTTGTGCCTCTGAAACTATATCGAGGAATGGAAAGTATAATGGTAAACAAAGATATATCTGCAAATCTTGTAAGAAAACTTTTACTGACTTCACTAATTCTGCAACCTATAAAAGTAAGAAAACATTAGATAAGTGGCTTAAATACGCTAAGTGCATGGTTAATGGTTACTCTATTAGAAAAAGTGCTAAAATTGTAGAAATTAACATAGAAACGAGTTTTTTCTGGAGACATAAAATTCTTGATTGCATAAGCACATTTTTAGGTAAAGGATACGTTGATGGTGTCGTTGAAGCAGATGAAGTATTCTTTGCAGAAAGTTTTAAAGGTACAAAACCTTGTAACATGCCAAGGCACTCTCGTAAAAGAGGCAAACAAGTTAAGAAAAGAGGTATCTCTAAGGAACAAGTCTGCATTGCTACTGCTATTGATAGGCAAGGTAATTTAATTATGGAATTAGCCTGTAAAGGTAGAATTACATCTAATGAATTAGAAACATTATATGATGGACATATGGCAAATGGCTCTATACTTTGTACTGATAGTCATAAAAGTTATATTCAATTTGCAAATGATTTATCATTAGAACATAAACGTATAAAAAGAGGAAAACATAAAGAAGGATTATATCATATTCAACATATCAATGCTCTCCATAGCAATTTAAAGAAATGGATGAATAGGTTTAATGGTGTTGCAACAAAATATATCAGTAATTATATTAAGTGGTTCAAATGGCTTCAAATATTTGATACAGATAAAGATATAATAAAGGCTAAGAACTTTATGGTTCAAAGCAATGTAACACATTCATATATCAAAGTAAAAGATTTGAAAAATAGAGAGCCAATGTATGTATAATCTGTGTGATATTTTGTAAATTATGTTATAATAAGTGTTATGAAAAACTATAATAATGAGCAATAGTAAATTTTAACGAATTAGATATTGAACTATATGATAAAGATGATTAATATAAAATTGTTTTTAATGGGGTGAATCAGTGAAAAAAATATTTATATTCATAGGTGGTTTTTTATTAATAACTATAATTTTAATTTCTATATTTTTTTATATACAAATAAATAAACCATATACTGAAGGCATTGATAGGAATTGGTCTATTAAACTACCAAACTCATATAAAGAAATTTATTCAAAAGAGAGTGAAGCAAGTTTTCATGGTGATGGTGAGAGATACCATGTTTTTGAATATACTAACGAAGAAGATATTAATCAATCTGTAGATTGGGAAAATAATAAAGATAAATCTGTTGAAACAGAAATAAATAAAGTCCTTTCTACGCTAAATGTCCCAAAGGAAAATATGCCAAATTTTCAAAGCAACTATAAATACTATACATCTAAAGATAAAGATTCATCAAAAATATATTTAATATTTTTTACTGATACAAAAAAACTTTATGTAATTGAAGATATATTCTAAAATTTACACAATTTAATTCTCCATTTTCTTATATTAAGTATTATAGGTGGACAATCCCACCTATATTTTTATTGGCTATATTTCAACACTATATTAAAACATAGCCTTATATTAAAAATAGATAATAATAGGAGGAAAAATGAAATTAACAAATTTAAGTAACAGAAAGAAAGGAATAATATTTATAACTGCATCTGCATTTGGATTTGCAATGATGTCAGCATTTGTTAAGATTTCTGGTGATTTGCCATCATTTCAAAAAACTTTTTTTAGAAATATAGTATCACTCATAGTGGCATTTGCACTAATATCAAAACATAGAGGAAACTTTTTTGGTCAAAGAAATAATCAGAAGACATTATTGCTTAGATCAATATTTGGAACATTAGGGATTTTATTTAATTTTTACTCCATAGATAAATTGGTTCTATCAGATGCTAATATGTTAAATAAATTAAGCCCTTTCTTCGTAATTATTTTTTCGGGGATATTTTTAAAAGAAAAAGTGAATATAAAACAAATTATAGCAATAATTGTAGCATTTATAGGAACTTTATTCATAATAAAGCCATCTTTAAACTTAGAAATAATGCCTGCAATAGCTGGAATTTTAGGTGGCGTCACAGCAGCAGCAGCTTATACATGTGTTAGAGCTTTAAGTGGAAAAGAACATCCGGAAACTATTGTGTTCTATTTTTCTTTTATTTCTAGTGTAATTACTTTTCCATTAATGATAATATACTATGAAAATATGAATATAATGCAACTTATCTATTTGCTTTTAGCTGGTATTTTTGCAAGTCTTGGACAATTTGGAATAACTTTAGCGTATAAGTATGCACCAGCAAAAGAAATATCAATATTCGATTATACAAATATAATTTTTTCGGCAATAATAAGTTTATGTTTATTTGGAATACTTCCTGATTACTTAAGTCTTGTGGGATATATTATCATCTTCAGTGCATCCTTATATATGTTTGTATACAATAAAGATTGATTATAAATAATATAAAAAATATTAGTTAAGGAAAAAAATATAAAATTTATTAATAAAACTTGACAAAAGTGGTTATATATAATATTATCTAATTGAGAATGATTTTCAAGATTATTTAAATAAATAGGGAGTGGTATAAGTAATGAAAATAGTATATTGGTCAGGAACAGGAAACACAGAAAAAATGGCAGAATTAATTGCAAAAGGAATCATAGAAAGTGGGAAAGATGTTAATACTATAAATGTCTCAGATGTAAATATAGACGAATTACTAAATGAGGATATACTTATTCTAGGTTGTTCAGCAATGGGGGATGAAGTATTAGAAGAGTCAGAGTTTGAACCATTTATAGAGGAAATTTCAACTAAGGTATCAGGTAAGAAAGTTGCGCTTTTCGGTTCTTATGGTTGGGGCGATGGAAAATGGATGAGAGATTTTGAAGAAAGAATGAATGGATATGGTTGTGTTATAGTAGAAACACCATTAATAGTTCAAAATGAGCCAGATGAAGCTGAACAAGATTGCATAGACTTTGGTAAGAAGATTGCTAATATATAATTAAATTTGGTGGTGATATGATATGAAATATCTAGATTTTTACAAAAGATTAGATTTGATGGATGAGAAGGAATATATAGAAAATTTCTTGGTATATAATTCATCATTAGTAATCGCAGGAGTTAAACCAGCTGTAACTATAAATTTGAAAAAAAGTAATGAAAAGATGTATATTGGCTGGAATGACTTCGGAAAAAAATTTATAAAGAATATAAATCTAAAATTCATAGAGTTAAGAGAAAATAATGATTGCATGATAATAATGATTTATGATGAAAATATATTAGAAAAAGAGTTAAATAAAAAATCACATATAGATTTTTTAGCAAACATAGGGTATCCTTCCCAAATAAAAATAGATAGATATATTGATACATTAAAATTTAGATATAATAAATATCACTGCCCTCATGAGCTTGGATTATTCCTAGGAATACCATTTGAAGATGTTAAAGATTTTATGGAATGTACTACTAAAAAATGTTTACTATGTGGATACTGGAAGGTATATAACGATAGTAAGAAAGCAAAGATGATTTTTAACGCATATGACACAGTTAAAGAATATACAATAAATAATATGCTTGAGGGAAGTTTATCGCGTGACCTCGCTTTAAGTATAAAAAACTCCTTTTATAAAAATGCTTTATACATTTGATTATAAAAATTGTATTTAGCAAATAGATAATTTAGATTATTAAAATTGATTAATATAATTAAAAAAGTTTTATCAAAATTTTGAATACAAAATAAAATATTCTTGGTAACGCACACTACCATGAATGTGAGTAATTAACCACCAAAAGTTTAATATTTAGTGACCACACACCACTAAGTATTATGATTAAAAGATATTTGTTAATGTCCACACACCATTATGAATATCTTCATAAATAGTACAAACGAACAATTTCTATTTAATATAAAAAAGTAGATACATTTCATAAAATTCAAATATGGCCCACAAGGTTTGCAAAAACTTTGTGGGTCTAAAATTTTAATAAATTTTTACAATAATAGATAATTAAAGTATAATTTATTTAAGGATATTTTTCTGTAAAATAGTAAAAAATATAAAAAACATCATTAATGGCTAACTAAATTAATTATTATTTTAACAATATCTGGGCGAAATCAAAGATTTAGTAGATAAATTATTTATGGTATAGGGAATTTTGAAGAATAAGGATGTGAGAAAATGAATATTATGTTCAACAAACTTTTTGAAATAGATAAAGTAAGTGATTCAATTGAAAAAATCAATTTTAGGGAAGCAGTAAGAGGAATAATAATAAAGGATAAAAAGATTCTAATGGTACATTCCAAGAATAAGGATTATAAGTTTCCAGGAGGAGGAATGAAAAAGGATGAGGGGCATATAGATGCTCTGAAAAGAGAAGTAGAAGAAGAAACTGGATATGTTTGCAGTAAAATTGGTGATCAACTTGGAATTATAACAGAAAGAAGCAAAGATAAATATGTTAATAATAGAGTTTTTAAGATGATCTCTTACTATTACTTAGCAGAAGTATCAAATGTAAGGAAAGCTCAAAAATTGGATCCATATGAGGCTAAATTAAAATTTAGGCCAGAGTGGATACAAATAGAAGATGCTATTAATAATAATGAAAAAATAATATCATCAGGAGTAGAAACAATTCCAAACTGGATTTTTAGAGAAACTTATGTGCTAAAAGTGATAAGAGATTATATAAATAGATTTAATAAAATAACATAATAATTAATACGTATATATTGCTGTAATAAATTTATATCTAAAGTTTTAGTAAGTGAAATACTAATATGCAATTTAAATGTAGAAATTTAATTAAAGAATATATATTAAAAAGGCTCGAAAGAAATGTAAGAAATTTTATGAATTAATTCATATTGCACAGAATATTAATAAAAACAAGTGTTAGTCAAAAGAAGAATAATCTAAATACCTTATTTTAGTGATAAAGTATGTAGAGTAAGGTGGTGATTTTTAGTAATAAGTGATAAGATTATAAATAGTTATAAAAATTTTATATCAAAGAAAGAATGATATATGTTTATGAAATATTAACGATATGTCATTCTATTTGTGTGTTTTTATAAAAAATATATTATAAATTATTGATTTTGGGATAGCGTGTATTAGAATACATTATGGAAGATGGAATTTATTATTGAATATATGAGCATTAAATTGTTGGAGTAGCGAGGAGTGATATAAAGACGAATATGAAGATATATAATATGAATTGAAAATGGACAGGGGTAATAGCTATAAATATATAGCTTTAATTTTTGTTTAACGTTAACAGAAAAAACTAGTAACTTGGGTGTTTTACTAGAAGGAAGAAGGATATTGTGTGTTAATAAGAAAAGATGTTTTAAAGTTAGCAATACCTATAATGATAGAGCAAACATTTGTTATGTTATTAGGTACATGTAATACAATGATGGCAGGACATATTGGTGAACAAGCTGTATCAGCAATAGGAATGGTTGATTCTATAAACAATATGTTCATATCATTTTTTGCAGCTTTATCAGTTGGTGCAACGGTAGTAGTTGCGCAGCAGATAGGAAGAAATAAACCTAAGAAAGCAAATGAAACAGCTAAACAAGCTATTGTATCAGGTATTTTAGTATCATTAATTATAACACTGCTTTTGTGGATTTTCAGGATTAAATTAATTAATGTACTTTATGGTTCAGCAGAAGAATTAGTTAAAATCGATGCAAAACTATATTTGGAGTTTACTTTGCTTACGTATCCATTTATAGCAATAGAACAAATTGCTAATGGTATACTCAGAGGATGTGGAGATACAAAAACTCCTATGCAAATAACAATATTTATGAATCTTATAAATATTGCTTTAGGATATACATTGATATTTGGAATTAATACACTGAATATACCATCATTTGGAATAGCTGGTGCAGCAGTAGCAATTGCAATTGCTAGACTTATTGGTACTTTAATTATAATGTTAGTTTTATTTAGAGGAAGTAAAATTATAAAATTAAAAAATATATTTCCATTTAAATTTGATATGGAAATACAGAAAAATATATTTAATATAGGAATTCCAGCGGGCATGGAACAAGTGATATTTAATGCAGGAAAATTAATAGTTCAGATGTTTATAGTTACAATGGGAACAGCATCTATTGCTGCCAATGCAATTTCATCATCAATTGCTATAATGATAAATGTTCCAGGAAATTCACTTTGTTTAGCAGCAACAACTTTTGTGGGACAGTATGTAGGGAGAAATGATATTAAAGGTGCAAAGAGTACATTAATATACTTGACTAAGTTTGGTACTATTTGCTTAGTATCTTTGGGATTGATTTTTATACCTATATCAAAATGGTTAGCATCTCTTTATACAAATGTTCCAGAGGTAATAAATATATCAGCAACATTAACTAGAAGCAACAGTATAGCATTAATTGCTTGGGGGATATCTTTCATACTTTCATCAGGCCTTAAAGGAGCTGGTGATACCAGATATACTATGCTAACTGCATTTATAGGTATGTGGATATTTAGAATATTTGCAGGTTATATTTTAGGTATTGTTCTAGGAATTGGTGTTTTAGGAATTTGGATTGCTATGTATATTGATTGGATTGTACGTGGACTTATGTACTGCTTTAGGCTTAGAGGAAATAACTGGCTTAAGCATAGAATTTCTGACTAAAATAGTTAAAAGAAGTTATCTAAGAATAGGAAAATAATAATGGATGATTAACATTAATTTTTATTATTTTTAGATAACTTCTTTTTATATAGTTATAAAAAATTTGCAAAGATATTAAAAAAATAGTTATAATTTAAAAGAAAATGTTTACAATAATAACGCATAAGATTATAATAAGTAATAGAGTGTTTAAAAGTTTAAATTATTAAATATTAATCTAACTTTTAATATAACCTCTAATACTCATTAATCTCTTTACATATAATTGGACTCCACTTTGGAGTTCTTTTATTATGTTCAAGAAATATTAAGTACATAGGAGAAGAATTATGAGAATAAGGTTTGGCTATGTAGCAATTTCAATGAGGTTGGGTAAAAAGATTTCTAGTTCAAGCACAGTTACATTTACAAATTATAATAAAATTATTTCTGAAAAGAACAAATTAGATAAACTAAAGAGCATAACACTATCTAACTTAAATGATCTAGAGAAAATACTTAATTATAATGTGGAGAATCAAATACACTTTTATAGAATAACATCTGCTTTAATTCCTTTAGTTACTCATCCTGATGTTGGTTATTGGGGACATAGAGAGATTTTTAAAAAGGATTTTGAATTTGTTGGAAGAATAATTAGGCAAAATAATATGAGAGTGGATACACATCCAGATCAGTTTAATGTTTTAAATAGTGCAAGTAATGAGATCGTTAAAAATTCTATCAGCAATTTAATGCGTCAAGTAGAATGGTTTGAGGATCTTGGGTATTTACATGGAAAAATGGTTTTGCATGTTGGAGGAGCAACTGGTGGAAAAGAGTCGGGAATAAGCAGATTCATTGATAACTTTTCTCTAATTCCAGAAGAAATAGGATCTAAATTAATTCTTGAAAATGATGATAAAATATATACGGCAAAGGAAGTTTTAGATATATGCAGGACTTTAAATCTTCCAATGGTGTTAGATGTTCACCATCACAATTGCAATAATAATGGTGAAAATATAGAGGACTTACTTGAGGAGATTTTTAATACATGGGATAATGAATTTTTCCCACCTAAAATACATTTTTCAACGCCTAAAGACCACGATAAAGATAGAAAACATGCTGATTATATAAATGCAGAGGATCTTATTGAATTCTTAGAAAAAGCCAAGGTTCTAGATAGGGATCTTGATATAATGCTAGAATGCAAGCAGAAAGATGAGGCACTGTATAAATTAGTAAAAGATATAAAAGTCATAAGACCACAGTATAAATGGATCGATAACAGCACTTTTGAATTATAAAATAGTTTTAGCAACTACCTAGAAAATTTAATATTTTAGGTAGTTATTTTTATGAATATATATTTGAATTTAGCATCATTGATAATATTCTGATATAATAGATATATATGTTTTGGGAGGTAAATAATAATCTGAGAAGGAGGAAAGTATTGAATTGTGCTGCTTTATAACATAATATTAACAAAAATTATTCCAATGGGATTCATATGAAGAAAGAAGGGATTTATTGATGAGAAACGTTATTAGAAATCTATTACTTGGATTAATAATAATATCAGCAATAATAGGACAACCTGTTTTTGCAGCAGATAATGATTTAAACTCATATGTATATAACCATTTAGAAAATTGGGACACAGAGTTTCAAATTGATTATTATAAATCTGATGTATTAGAAGTGGTACAAAATATTGCAAAAGATGATGATTACTTAATGAGATCACTAGAGAAAATGGTCTATGAAAGAGTTGGAGATAAAGCAACATTAAAGGTTACTTATAGAACAACTAAAGATCAAGAGTTATATATTAATCAAGAGCTAACTAAAATAGTTAATTCTATAACTACCAATGGAATGAGCGATTTTGATAAGGTCAAGGCAATAAATGAATATTTAATAAATAGATTTGAATATGATGATAGTCTTGTATCTAATAATGCCTATTCTGCATTGACAACTGGAAAAACTACATGTCAAGGTTATGCCATGACTGCTTATAAAATGCTTAAATTAGCAGGTGTAGAGAATAAAATTATTATTGGAAATTTAGATGGCGTTCCTCATGGATGGAACTTAGTTAAATTAAATAATAAGTGGTACCATTTAGATGTCACAAATAATGATGCATTAGGAAATAATAAATATTTTCTAAGACAAGATAAGGTTCTAAAAAATGATGGATTTACATGGAAAGAAAGTGATTATCCAGAATGCTCTGAGGATTATAATTATGAGAATAATAAGGCAAGCAGTTATGCTGGATTATTATCTGAGCTTAAGTCAAATAAAGATGGTAAGTGGAATTTAGTTAATTCTGCGTGGTGTTTTATGGAAAACACAGGACGTTATGCAACTGGATGGAATATAATAGATAATAATTGGTATTACTTAGGCAATGATGGCATAATGAAAACAGGATGGATATACTCTAATGGAAAATGGTATTATTGTTATCCTGGAAGCGGGGCTATGGCTCTTAATTCCGTTATTGATGGAAAATATAGAGTTGATTCAAATGGAGCATGGATATCATAGCTGTAGCAATTAAACAATAAAGTTTATATTGACAAAAGCTTAAGTTTTTTGTACAATTTAAACAATTTAATATATCGCATAATAAGGAAAGTAATTTATTATATTTCTTTATTCTAGATTTTCAATAAAAGCAATGAAAAGAATAAGTAGAAATTAGTGATGCCATACAGAAAGTTACCGGTTGATGAGAGGTGCATGGAAGCTGGTTTTGAATACATCTTAGAGCTTCAAGCTGAAAAAAATTTCTTTTGAGTAGGTGATGACGGAACCCTGCACCCGTTATAGTGCTAAAGTATAACCAAAATTTTGGCGTACTTGAAGAGGTTAATCGTGTGAGCGATTAATGAATTAAGGTGGTAACACGGGAGTTATACTCTTGTCCTTTATATTTTAAAGGACAAGAGTTTTTTTATTGCACATATTGAATCTTGTAACGCTTACTTATATTAAAAATAAGAAATATTTAGGAGTTAAGAAGATGAAAAAGAATGCTGAAGAACAAATTAAAATTATAAGGAAAGGAGCTGCAGACATAATTAGCATTGGTGATTTGGAGAAAAAAATTATTAAATCGGCAAAAGAAGATAAACCTTTAATAATTAAGTTAGGGTTAGATCCAACTGCGCCAGACATCCATTTAGGTCATGCGGTTGTATTAAGAAAGATTAAGCAAATGCAAGATTTAGGGCATCGAGCAGTTATAATAATTGGGGATTTTACTGGTAAAATAGGAGATCCAACCGGAAAATCTAAAACTAGGAAGCCTCTGACCGAAGAAGAAGTAGTAGAAAATGCATTAACGTATCAAAAGCAAATTTTCAAAATTTTAGATAGAGATAAAACAGAAATTAAATTTAATAGTGAATGGTTATCTAAACTGTCATTTGAAGAAGTTTTAAAACTGGCTGCGACTACAACAGTTGCAAGAATGCTGGAAAGAGAAGATTTTAAAAAGAGATATAATTCTAATACTCCTATTGGAATTCATGAATTTTTTTATCCTCTAATGCAAGGTTATGATTCTATCGCATTAAAGGCGGATATAGAATTAGGAGGAACTGATCAGACATTTAATATTCTTATGGGGAGAACATTACAAAAAAATGCTGGAATGGAGCAACAAACAGCAATATTTATGCCTATATTAGAAGGACTGGATGGAAAGGAAAAAATGAGTAAGAGTTTAGGAAATTATATAGGAATACAAGAATCAGCAGAAATAATGTTTAAGAAAGTAATGGAAATTCCTGATGATTTAATTATAAAATATTACGAACTTGCTACCGATGAGCATCCAGATAAAATTAGAGGAATTAAAGAAGAGTTGGATAATGGCAAAAATCCAAGAGATGTCAAATTTGAGCTTGCAAAAATTATAACAAGATTATATCACACAGAAGAAGAAAGTAAATTCGCACTTGAATATTTTGAAAATGTATTTAAAAATAAAAATATACCTGATGAGGTGCCTGAAATAAATATATCTTCTGAATGTAGCTTGTTAGAAGATGTTGGAAAAGTTCTTGTTAAAAGTAACTTAATAAAATCCTATAATGAATTTAAAAGGATTTTAAGTCAAGGTGGAGTATATGTAAATATGCAAAAAGTATCTGATTTTAACAATATAACAATTAAAAATGGAGATATAATAAAGTTAGGCAAGAAGAAGTTTGTTAAAATAGTAAAGTAGCTAAAAGTGTATTAAAAGAATTAAATGAAAGAATATATACTATATTAAAAGAGGCACTCAATTGAACTGCCTCTTTTAATAAATTAATTCATAAAGAATTATGACTGCTTTTGCTTTTCTATGTAATTTTCGTACCAATTATTAAATAGAACTTTACATGAAGCAGCAACTGGCACAGCAAGGAGCATTCCTAATAACCCGCATACATTGCCACCAATTAGTATAGCCATCATTGTAAATACCGCATGTAAACCTACACTATTTCCAACAATTTTAGGGGCTAGAAGATTATTATCAATTTGTTGTACAACTAGCATAGCAACTATGGCGTAAACTATTCTTATAGGTGTACCACTTAAAAGTCCCATAATAGCAGCAAGAATAGTGCCAATAATTGGGCCTACATATGGAATCATATTGCTTATTCCTGCAATTATACCAATTACAAAAGCGTAGTCTATTCCAACAATTGAAAGTGCTATCGCTGATAAAACTCCAACGAAAAAAGCTTCTAGCAATTGACCGCGCAGGTACTTAGCAAAGACTTCATGAACAACTCTAAAAACGTAAATAATTTTACTGCCTAAAATACTTTTACCAAATACTAAATAATAAAGCTTATTCCATAGTCCTATAAAATATTCAGAATCCTTTAGAAGATATATACTGATTACAAGTGCAATAAAAAATGTTGCAACACCACTTCCAATTGACATTATATATGAGGTCATATTACCTAAGTTGCTTTCAACATATCTTTGTAAATATATAATTCCGCTAATAATATAAGGTTTTATATTATCTATAAAAGAATTATCCAGCCTATCTAAAGTCCCTTTTATGGATTCAGTTGAAAAGGAATTACTCTTTAAGTATAGGGAAATGTGTTGAGTCATATTTATAATAGTAGTATTATTTGATATCTGACCGCCTATCATAAAATAGATTCCTAAGATTAAGCCTGAAAATATACCAATAATTAAGACATATGTAATCATAATTGCTATAATTCTTCGAGTAGATGCCTTCTCTAATTTATATAGTTTGTTCTGCTTTAGAAAAGTTTCAATGCTTCTAGTTATAGGATATAAAAGATATGCTATTATGATACCGAAAATCAGCGGCTTAATTAAATTAGTTAAATATCCTAGAAAGTCAAATGCAGATCTAAATAATAATCCCATATTTAAAATAATTAAAAATGCTATATATAGTATAACTGCTGTAATAACTATATATATGGAATACTTGAATAATTTTTTATCAAATTCAATTTTCATATAACGGTACTATCTCCTTATTTTATTTTAACTTAATTTACTATTATATGAATTATATCATATTTTAAAGCAAATATATCATATAAATATTTAAGTAAAACCTATAATGGGATAATAGATAACTTTTTGTTAAAACATTTCTTAAAGCTTTCATCCATTTCTACAGGTAAACTATCTTGCATGTATTTAACACTACTCTTTGGAAGTGTTAACTTAAAAGTATCTTTCTGGTTTATAATTGTGACTTCGGATAAACTATTATAAAAATACTTATCAATTTTATGAGCAAGACATAATATTATTGAAATTTTTTTGCATATTAGAATCTCCTCTTTTCTAAGGATGTTTTTATATTCATCTGATAATTTGTAATCAAATTTACCGCTTAGTGCTATGGCGTAACCAAGCATTAATATTTGTTTATGTGTAAGTCCTGAAATTAAGGAGTTAATTATGATATATAAGCTGTGTTTATAAGCATGTTTTATGGAAATACTTATCCCTAAATCATGCAATTTAGCTGCTGCACCAAGAAGTTTATATTCTAATTCTAAAAATTCATAATTTGGTTTTTCAAGGTATTTAAAAAATACAAGAGATAGATCACGTATTTTTTCAGCATGTGAAATATTTAAGTCATTATTTGTTAAAATATTGTTCAATGAGTAATCTAAAATATCAAGATTATCAAGATCTTTATTCAAGAGTTTTTCGTATAAAACACCTTCACGGATTCCATATTGACTAATTCTAAAAGCAGGACAATTGCAATAGCTCATAAGCATTACAAGTGCCGAGAAAGGTGCAGTAAATATGTCAGATCTTTCTCTAGGTAATCCCTTTAATTTTGCCTTTTGGTTCGTATTAAGATTGAGAACATATTCATGAATTATTTTAATTTCATCAAAAAGCATAGTATAATTATGGAGCAGATCAAGTGGATATTTAATAAATTTCTTATGAATTTTACCAATCGAACGAGCTGTTCCGCCAATTCCTATTAAAGGCAAATTTTTAGCAAGTTTTAGCCAAGGCAACTTATCAAATTCATTAAATATAAATTTCTTAAATGCTGAAATAGTATTTTTATCTGCGGGCACATCAAAAGGAAATAGCTTAGTTAGTGGTATGGATCCGAGGGGCAAACTTACTCCATTAAGTATTTTTTTATCTTTCATTAAAGTGATTTCCATGCTTGAACCGCCAATATCAATAAGTAAAGCATCCTTTATATCCATGGTAGCTTTGATTGTTATATATCCATAAGCTGATTCTTCAATTCCACTAAGAACTCTAATATCTAAGTTAGTCTTATCTTTAACCAAAGATAAAATATAATCTCTATTTTTTGCACGTCTGATTGCCTCAGTAGCAACTACAATTATTTCGACTACATCATTTTTCTCGCATAAAATCTTGAAGAATTCTAAAGTAATTAACAACTTACCTATTCCTTCATTTGATAAATTGTCATTTTCATCAATAAACTGACCAAGTCTTGTCATTCTTTTTTCTTCATCAATTATTTTAAATGAATTATTCTCATATATTTCATATACTAGAACCCTCATTGAATTGGAACCTATATCAATAACTGCGATATTTTTCATTGTTCACTCCTCCTCTATATAAAAATATGATAAAAAGTTAACTTGTATATAATAACATTTTAACTTAAAGTTAACAAAAATATTAGATTATATTAGTATACATTTAAATATATTACATTATTCAATGTGTATTTAAAATACTATATTTACAAATAATTAAATTAAGTTGAAAATGATTAGCTTATAGGATGAGGAGAATAATTATGGATGAAAATTATACATATGATAATTACGAAAATTTTTTTAATCGTGAACTTAGTTGGTTGGAATTTAATCAACGAGTTTTAGATGAAGCTAAGGATAATACGAACCCCTTATTGGAACGATTAAAATTTTTATCCATATCAAGTTCCAATCTCGATGAATTTTTTATGGTGAGAATTGGATCATTATACAGTCAAATTCAAGCAGGATTTGATGAAAGAGAAGTTTCTGGATTAACACCAAGTGAACAGATTAGTAAAATACTTTATAGAGTTAGGGAGATGGTTAAGGACCAATATCATACATATGAGCATTTATATGACCACTTAGGTTCCAGAAATATAAGAATTTTCACGTATGATATGTTAAATGAAGAACAATTAGAATTTATAAATGACTATTATAAAAATATATTATATCCAGTTTTAACACCTATGGTAATTGATTCAGGTAGACCATTTCCTTTGTTGTTGAATAAAACATTAAATATAGGGGTTATATTAAAAGAAAGTAAGAGTGAACAAGAATTGTTTGCTACAATTCAAGTACCATCAGTTTTAGGGAGATTAGTTCCTATACCAGGGGGGATAGGTGAAAACTTTGTATTATTGGAAGATGTCATAAAAAACCACCTAAAGGAATTGTTTGGATTTAAAGTATTAACAACAGCGTGCTATAGAATAACTAAAAATGCAGATTTAAGTTTAAATGAAGAAGGCGCAGAAGATTTGCTTGAAACAATAGAAGAATCTCTTAAGCAGAGAAGGTGGGGGCTTGCCGTAAGATTAGAAATTGAAGAAACAAATGATACCAGGATTATAAATAAATTAGAACAAGAATTTGAAATTTCGGAGGATCAAATATTTTGTATAAAAGGGCCAATTGATTTAACATTTATAAATAAATTATATAGTATTAAGGGATATAGTGAACTTAAGTTTGAGCAAATAAAGAGTCTGCAAGTTAAGGAATTACAAGAAGAGGATATATTTCAAGAAATAAGCAAGAAGGATATTTTTCTACACCACCCATATGAAAGTTTTTCATTAGTAGTAAAATTAGTAGAAACTGCTGCTCAGGACGAAAAAGTACTAGCTATAAAGCAAACCCTATACAGAGTAAGTGGGAATTCACCTATAATAGCTGCGCTTTCAAAAGCAGCAGAAAACGGAAAGCAGGTAACAGTATTAGTTGAACTTAAAGCTAGGTTTGACGAAGAAAATAACATTCATTGGGCAAGGCAGCTTGAAAAAGCGGGATGTCATGTTATATATGGTGTGATTGGATTAAAAACTCATAGTAAAATATTATTGATTGTTAGAAAAGAAAAAAAAGGTATTAAAAGATATGTTCATTTAGGAACTGGAAATTATAATGATGTAACAGCTAAATTCTATACAGATATTGGGATAATAACATCAAAGCCTGAATATGGAGAAGATGCATCAGTTATATTTAATATGCTTTCAGGATATTTTAAACCTGAAAATATGAGTAAAATAACTATTGCACCGTACGGATTACGAAAAAAGTTGGAGCATCTAGTTGAAAGAGAAACTGAGCATGCTAAAAATGGAAAGAAAGCAAAAATAATTGCAAAAATGAATTCGTTAGTTGATAGAAAACTTATGATAGCCTTATATAAGGCATCACAAGCTGGAGTTAAAGTAGAACTTATAGTTAGAGGAATTTGCTCATTAAGACCTGGAGTTAAAGGCTTAAGTGATAATATAACAGTGAGAAGCATTGTAGGAAGATATTTGGAACACAGCAGAATATATTATTTTTATAATAATGGAAAAGAAGACACATATATATCAAGTGCTGATTGGATGTATAGGAATTTAGACAAAAGAGTTGAAACTATGACAGTAATAGAAGATAATCTTATAAAAAAGGAACTTAAAGAAATGCTTGAATTATATATAAAAGATAATGTTAAAAGTAGGATATTACTAGAAGATGGTTCTTATACAAAAATTAAAAGTGAAGGTAAAATTGTTAATGCACAGAAGGATATGATAGAGATTTGTAAAAAGTTTAATCAGAAAAGTTAGATAAATATATGATTTAAATAAATATGTTATATGTTGAGCAGAAGTGATATAAGCAAATAAAATTCGATAGAATTTAATAATTAGGATTCTTGAAAATGGAAATTAGCTTAAGTAGTGTTAAATAGAGATAAAAAAGGCTAAAGTGTTAATAGTCATAATCGATAATTAATTATAAGAATATAATTGAGACATAAATATTAAATTACATTAAATATTCTAGGAGATGAGCAAAATGAAGAATAACAAATTAAGAATTTTATCTTTAGCCTTATTAGCATTCCTAGCTCAAGGATCTTGTACTTATGCAGCAAGTTCGGATAAGAGCGATTATACTAAAGATGAATTAAACAATTTAACTCCAGGATGGGATGCAAAAGACATAGACAAAAGTAACTATAAAGTTGATTCCTATAAAAACTCATTTTCAAGTACGCAGACCCCAGATGCAAAGGATAAGGATACTAGTGATACAACAAGTAAAGATAATACTTCAAGCACAACAACTGCCGTAGACACAAGTGTAGGAAATGCTATCGTAAGCAGTTCACCGAGCACAGGAAACAGAGGAGATTTTTGGGGAAAGACTTCAGATGGAAAATGGATATTGATTGAACAAGGTGTTCCCGTAAGTGGTTGGAAAATGGTAAGAGGACAATGGTATTACATGGATTCTAATGGAGTAATGCAGACTGGATGGATAAACGATGGAAACAACTGGTATTATTTAAATTCAGATGGATCTATGGCATATAATACGTATGTAGGCGGTTATTATCTTGATTGGAACGGTGTTATGCAATAGTCTATTAAAAAATAAATTGTTATAAGTAATTTCTAGGCAAAACTTATGTTTGGTTTAATCAATCAAGCTGTGAGTTTTGTCTTTTTTATTTTGAATAGAAAAGAGTTGAATCTTAATATTTAACAAGTAGGGTATAATAATTTATCTTAAATGGAAAAATGAAAGATGATAAAATTATTATTTATAAAATGATAAAAGATAATGACATTTAAAATTTTAAACATAATAAATATAGTTAAGTGCAAGAGTAAAGTCGTTAATAACGAATTTACTCTTGCAATCAAGAAGTTAGTTTTTCATTTTACCAAAATAATAAATATATATACTTGACATAAAGTTAACTCTAAGGTGTAAAATTTATAGGAAAGGTTCATATTCATGGATTTATTACCTGATATTCTTATATTATGATATGAAAAAATAATATAGATTGAGGTATGAGAAACAAAATTCATGGATTATTATTTTTAATAATTATAACTTAAATTATATATTATAAGGAGAGAGCGTTTATGGAAAATTTTAATTATTCAATACCTACTAAAGTTTATTTTGGAAAAGGGCAAATCAAAAATCTTGCTGCCATAATTAAAGAATATGGTAATAAAATACTTATAGCATATGGCGGAGGAAGTATTAAGAAAATTGGGTTATACGATGAAATGATTAAAATATTAAATGATAATTCAATATCATATGTTGAATTGTCAGGAATAGAGCCAAATCCAAGAATTGAAACAGTAAGAAAAGGAATTAAAATTTGTAAGGAAAATAATGTTGAAGTAGTTCTTGCTGTAGGAGGCGGAAGTACAATAGATTGTGCGAAAGTTATTGCGGCAGGAGTAAAATACGAAGGAGATCCATGGGATTTAGTAACTAGTCCACAAAAAATTAATGAAGTATTGCCTATAGTAACAATATTAACACTATCAGCGACTGGTTCTGAGATGGATCCACATGCTGTGATTTCTGATATGACAACTAATCAAAAATTGGGTACAGGTCATGAAAATATGAAACCAAAAGCTTCAATTTTAGATCCTGAGTATACTTATTCAGTTCCTAAAAATCAAACTGCAGCTGGAACTGCTGATATTATGAGTCATATATTTGAAACTTATTTTAATCATACAAAGGGTGTGGATATCCAAGATAGTACAGCCGAAGGATTACTTAGAGCTTGCATAAAATATGGTAAGATTGCAATAGAGAATCCAAAGGATTACGATGCAAGAGCAAATTTAATGTGGGCTTCAAGCTGGGCTATTAATGGCTTGATTTCATATGGAACAAATTCACCTTGGGTGGTACATCCAATGGAGCATGAATTGAGTGCTTTTTATGATATAACACATGGGGTTGGATTGGCTATATTAACACCTCATTGGATGAAATATTCTTTAGACGATACTACTGTTTTTAAGTTTGCTCAATATGGAATAAATGTTTGGGGAATAGATAAAAACTTAGATAAGTTTGAAATAGCAAATAAAGCAATAGAAAAGACATCTGAATTCTTTAAGGAATTGGGTATACCAAGTACTTTAAGGGAAGTTGGCATTGAAGAAGATAAGTTAGAATTAATGGCAAAAAAGGCTATGAATCCATATTTTAAGTATGCTTTTAAGCCATTAGATGAAAATGATATATTAAAGATTTTTAAAGCAGCACTTTAGCAAATACCACAGTGTACGCTTGTGTAAGAAAAGTCTAAATATATTAGATTAATAGCGTACAAATTTTATGAAAATTATATACTAAAATATTAACGGCAGTATACTTACTGCCGTTAATACTATATAAATTTAGAGGGAGATAATGTTTATGAAATTATTTAGTAAAGGTGATAAAGTAGGAATTGTTGCTTGTTCAAATGGCTTAGATAAAAGTAATATATTAAAGATGAACGAGCTAGGAGAAGCATTGAAAGAATTAGGACTTATACCTGTATTTAGTGATAATTTATATAAAAATTATTCTGTATTTAATGGGAGTAATAAAGAAAAAGCTGAAATATTAATGAATTTTTTTATAGATAATGATATTAAGGGGATTTTTGATGTATCCGGTGGAGACTTAGCTAATGGCATATTGGATCATTTGAATTTTGAAACGATAAGAAATAATATGAAACCATTTTTGGGGTATAGTGATTTGTCTGTAGTTATTAATGCTATATATTCTCAAACAAATATGAAGACTTATTTATATCAAATAAGGAATTTAATTGGTGATAGAAGAGAAGTTCAAGTGGAAGAATTTAAAAATACATTTATGGATAATGGAAGTAAACTTTTAACATTTAATTATGAATGGGTGCAAGGATGTGCTATGGAAGGAATTGTGGTAGGAGGAAATCTTCGATGTTTATTAAAACTGGCAGGTACAAAATATATGCCGGATTTTAAAGATAAAATTATTTTCTTAGAAAGTTTAGGTGGTGACGTTCCAAAGATGTTCACGTATTTGACACAATATAAACAACTGGGAGTATTTGAACAAGTTAAAGGAATAATTCTTGGTGAATTCAGTGAAATGGAAAGAGAAAAACACGTTCCAAACATTTCGGAAATTACTAAAGAGATAGTAGAAAATTCTAATATTCCAATTATAAAAACTAGTGAAATTGGTCATAGCAAAAGTTCAAAATGCATAATAATTGGAGGGAAAATAAAACTATAGTTTATATGAAAAACCATGTGCGAGTAGAAGTGATTCTTTTATATACATGGTTTTTACATTATTTTATGGAATTTATATGAATTTTAACCTATAATTATATAGTACATAATGAAAATATTATAATGGGAGGGGAAAATGTTAAAAAACTTTAGGACATTATCTATAACAATAGTTATGTTATTAATAAATTCTATTGCTTTTACAGGATGTAAAATTGATACAAGAGATAATTATGGTCTGGATAAGGACAATCCTGTTGCAGTGGAAGTATGGCATTATTATAATGGAATACAAAAAATACAGTTTGATAAAATGGTAGAGGAATTTAATAAAAGCGTAGGTAAAGACAAAGGAATAATTGTTGAGGCATTTAATCAAGGAAGCGTAAGTGAAATTACGGATAAGGTTATTGATATCACAAAGAAAAAAGTTGGAGCAGAAAAAATGCCAGATGCTTTTATGGCATATCCAGATACAGCTTATGAGATAGAGAAGTTAGGACTTTTATCAGACTTTGGCAAATATATGTCAGAGAATGAAATAAATAAATATATAGACAGTTACATAAATGAAGGAAAATTGGATACTGAAGATAAGCTAACTATATTTCCATTAGCTAAATCTACAGAAATTTTAATAGTAAACAAAACAGATTGGGAAACGTTTTCCAAAGAAACAAATGCAGATATAAGTGAGTTTAATACTTGGGAAGGGATCGCAAATTTAGCTAAAAAATACTATGATTGGACTGATAGAAAAACAGAAGCTAAAGATGACGGGAAAACTTTTTTCGGAAGAGATGCTATGGCAAATTACATGATAATTGGAAGTCAAGAATTGGGTGAGGAGATATTCAAGGTTACTAATGGCAAGCTAGAGGTTAATATTAATGAAAAGGTTATGAGGAAGCTATGGGATAATTTTTATGTGCCATATATAAATGAATATTACGGAGCATATGGCAGATTTCGTTCTGATGATGCAAAGGTAGGAAATATAATCGCATTAGTAGGATCTACGTCTGGAGCAGGGTATTTTCCAGATTCAGTTATAACAAATGATGATCAAAACTATAAAATTGAATCGATGATTTTACCGCTTCCTAAGTTTAAAGATTCAAAAGTTGCGTATATGCCACAGCAAGGTGCAGGTATGGTCATGATTAAATCTGACTCTAGACATGAATATGCAGTTACAGAATTTTTGAAGTGGTTTACAGATTCTGATAGAAATGCTAAGTTTTCAATAGCAGCTGGATATTTACCTGTTAAGAAAGAAGCAAATCATAGTGAATTTATTGAGGGGAAAATTAATAATAACGATGTTTTGGATGTCCCCAAAAAGTCACAAGAAGCTGTTTTAGAAGCTATAGATCAGGAAAGAACATACAAGTTTTATGCAAGTAAAGCTTTTAATGGCGCAGATGAAGCAAGAGATATTTTAGAAAAATCTATGCTGGAAAAAGCAAAAATAGATAGAGAAAAAGTTAAATCTTTGTTGAAAAAAGGAATTTCTAGAGAAGAAGCTATAAAGAGTTTTAACACAGATGATAATTTTAATAATTGGCTTGAAGATTTAAGAAAAAGCATTAATGCAGTTACTTAATTTGATTTGTAATTCATAAAATTACAAAGGTTCAAAGTCACTGCGAGCGGGGTGAAATAATGTTCTTAATAAAAAATAAGAACTCTATAATTAGAAAGTTACTTATTCCAATGGTAATTGTTGTATTAGCACAAGTAGTGCTTTTTGTAAGTGTGGTTCTATTGAGTGGAATTGTTGGGATTCTTAAAAATAATTCATTTAATTTGTTAAACCAGAAAATTCAATCAAGAGGTAGTTACATTCAAAATGAGATGATTCAACATTGGAGTAATGTTAGTGAATCTGAAAGCTTGATTAATGCTAATATTTTGCACAAGCTTCATAGTAAGGGGATTACGGTAAAGGATTTGGACAGCAACACACAATTCACTAAAGAGTTATTGGAAGATGTTTCGAGTAATTTGATATTTATGCTCAGAAAGAATTATGTAACTGGAGCATTTTTAATACTTGATAATAATTCTGAAGAAAAAGTAGGATTATATTTTAGAGATTTAGATCCTAATTCAAATCCAAGTGATAAATCAGATTTATTGATGGAAAGAGGTCCTGCTTCCATTGCACAAAATTTGGGGATTCCTTTAGATACATGGTGGAATAACAGGTTTATATTTAATCAGAATAAGAATTCATCTCCAGAAGAATTTTTTTCAAAGCCTATCAACGCAGCTGTAGATAATAAAGGATTATCTTATAAGGATTTAGGATATTGGAGTAAACCATTTTCATTAAGTGATAAAGATATACAAATTGTTACTTATTCAGTTCCGTTGTTAGATGAAAATGGCAAACCATACGGAGTTCTTGGAATTGCTATTTCATTAAATTATTTAAATTCATTACTTTCATATGATGAAATAGACTCTAATGGGAGAGGTGTTTATCTAGTAGGCGTTGACGATAACAAGAATATGAACTTTGAAAAGATTACAACAACAGGACCATTAGCAGGAAAAATACTTGGAGAAGAAAAAAATATTCAGTTTAATAAAAAAGAAATATATGATTCAATATATGAGATAAAAGAACCAGATTCAAAAAATATAGCTTATGCATCAACAAAATATATTAATTTATATAATACAAATACACCATTTGAAAAAGATACTTGGGCAATTATTGGAATAATAGAAAAGGATAATCTTCTATATTATTCAGAGAGATTTGAAAGGCTTCTATCGGTATCATTAATTATTTCGACTCTGGGGGGAATAATAGTAATTGTTATTGTAGGTGAAAGGGTTACGAAGCCAATAAGAAATTTAGCTCAGGATGTTAGAGAAAGTAATCCTAGTAAACCAATAGAACTTGGGAAAATAAGTATCTCAGAAATCGATGAGTTGTCATCAGCAATAATGACGTTAAGTTCTAACGTGGCAGACTCTGCTTCGAAAATGTCTCAAATTATAAAATTATTCAATATGCCCATAGGCGCTTTTGAATATAAAATAGGACATGAAGTAGTGCTATGTACAGACACATTTTTTGATGTAATAGGAATTGAAAAATCAAAGCGATTTGATTCATACGTAGATAAAAGATATTTTAGTAAAATTATAAAGAAGATAACAGAGGAGAAAGAAAGTTTTCAAGAAGAAACTTATAGGATTAAAGGAGCGAATAAAGAAACTAAGTGGATTAAGTTAAAAATTTTAGAGGAAGAGTCTAGAACTCTAGGAGTAGTAAGTGATATTACACAAGAAATTTTAGAAAAGCAAAAAATAGAGTATGAAAGAGATTATGATATACTTACTAATATGTTAAATAGAAGAGCATTTCATAATACAGTAAAAGAAATATTAGAAAGCGAGGATCTTAAAGTAGGAGCATTTATAATGTGGGATTTAGATAACTTGAAATATGTAAATGATACTTATGGACATGATTATGGAGATGAATACATAAGAAAAGCATCCGAAATATTAAAGGAATTTGAGAAATATGGAGGAGTTGTTGGAAGAAGATCAGGGGATGAATTCTATACATTTTTATACGGATATGAAGATAAGTACGAAATTAGAAAAATTGTAAAAAGTATTCATTCTGGTATCGAGAATTCAGTACTTAAGTTACCTAATAATAGAGAATTGAAAGTTAGAATATCAACAGGGATAGCATGGTATCCACATGATGCTATAACTTTTAAGGATTTAGCTAAATATTCAGATTTCGCAATGTATAAAATTAAGAAAACAGTAAAAGGAAATATAAGTGAGTTTAACAAAGAAGAATATACTGAGGATTCTTTCTTGTTCAGCAGTCAAGAAGATTTAAATAAATTACTTGATGAAAAACTTATTAAGTATGCATTTCAGCCAATAATAGATGCAAGAACAGGAAAAATATTTGCGTATGAAGCTCTTATGCGTTCACAGTTAGAGTCCCTTAAAAATCCGCTTCATATAATAAAGCTTGCAACTGCTGATTCACGATTATATGAAATAGAGAAAATTACATTTTTTAAAGCTCTTGAGAGCTTTGTAAGGAATAAAGAGGAATTCAAGGATGCTAAACTTTTTATAAATTCTTTGCCAAACTATGTCTTATCATATGAGGATAGGAAGAGGTTTGAAGAATTGTATGGAGAACATCTTGAAAGATTAGTAATAGAACTACTTGAAAATGAACGCTCTAATGGAGATAACATTTCTATAAAAAGAAAAGTAATTGAAAAGTGGAATGCCAAACTTGCTATTGATGATTTTGGCTCAGGATATAATAATGAAGCAGTATTGTTAGCAATTACACCAGATTATGTTAAAATAGATATGGAAATTGTAAGAGGAATTGATAAAGATTTAAATAGGCAGCAGATTTCAAAAAACCTCATATCTTATGCTAAACAAAGAAAAATTAAAGTTGTAGCTGAAGGGGTTGAAACAAGAGAAGAATTAACGAAACTTATAGAATTTGGAGTTGACTATCTCCAAGGATATTATTTTAGCAAACCAGAATTTACTCCACCTGAGATAAGTAAAGACTCAGTTATGGATATTCTGGAAATCAATAAAGAATTTAACACAAAATAAAACCAAGTCATATTTTGGGGGATAGATACTAATGGAAAAAGAAGTAGGCGCTAAAGTTGTTAATGGGAAAATAATAATAGCTGATGGGATAAATGGGGAAATTATAACTATAAAAGCTAAAGAAAATGTAAATCTATTTATTAATGATGTAGAATGTGAAAAGTTTAAACCATATGAAGTAAGTTCAAAAGATAAGATTACTTATAATTGCGAGACAACTCCTGCAAAGAGAGAAGTAAATATAACTATATCTGAAGATAAAATGAAAGCTTATATGACAGTGGAGTATATACCTAAGACTGAATACAAAATAAAGGACAGGGAATTTTACATAAATTTAGCTGTATCTACTGAAGTTCTGTTGAAAGAAGAACCTGAATACTTTACTGTTCAAGAGTTATATAAAAAACTAAAAGAAAAAGGAATAGTTTTTGGAATAAAGGAAGAATCTTTAGAATTGATCTTAAAAGGGTGCTCGAGTGAAGTTTTGGTCGCAGAAGGATTGGAGCCAGTTAAGGATACACCGAGTGAGGTAAAGTTGTTTTTTACACCAACTCAAATGGTTTTTCCAGAACCAGATTCTAATGAGAAAGTAGACTTTAAAAATTTATTTAGAATTTCCAATGTTAATGCTGGAGATAAAATCGCAGAAATAATCCCTGAGATTCCAGGAAAGAATGGAATGAATATTTTTGGTAAAGTTATAGAGCGCGAATATATTAGAAGCTTACCAATTGATGCATCAAAAGGATGTAAGATTGAAAATAATCATATTATATCTCTTATTGATGGAAAAGCACATATTGCTAATAGAAGTGTAAGCGTAAATCCTATTTACACCGTGGAATCAGTAAATATGGAAACTTGCAACATTAAATTTTATGGAGATGTAGAAGTTTATGATAGCGTACAGGATAATATGTTTGTTAGCGCTGGAGGTTCATTAGATGTAAGTCAAAATGTTAATATGGCTAATGTTGTTACAGGTGGAGAAATAACAATCTTAGGAAACACAATTAATTCAAAGATATTATCAGGACAAGTAGATATAAGAAAAAAAGAATATTCAGATGTACTTACTGAATTTAAAAATATTTTAGTTAGTATGATAGAGTATATTAACGGATTGAATCTACAAAATTTTGAAAGAAAAGATTTTGTAAAGACACTGACTGAGAAGAATTTTGGGAATTTTCAAAAAGTAGCATTAAATATAATTTCTTTAAATATAAAAAATAAAACAAAACGCAGCAAACTTGTAGATTTTATAAAAGGAAAGATATTAGGACTTAATATCTTGGAAATAAAGTCAATTTATGATCTAAAAACTTTACTTAACATATTGGATAATGAAATAGATTATTATGATAAGAATATAATAGTCCCCCTAGATATTCGGATTGGTTATTGTCAAGAATGCGAGATAAAATCTACAGGAAATATTATCATAGGTGGTAAAGGTGAATATACTTCAAAGTTAACTGCAATGAAGGATATAATTTTTACAAGATCTGATTCGGTGGCCAGAGGAGGAGTTTTATCTGCCGGTCAAAATATAAGTTTAGGAGTAGTAGGGAGCAGAGCATATATACCTACAACGTTAATGGTACCACAGTATGGGAGAATAACTGCTGCTAAAGCATATGCAAACACAGTATTTTGTTTTGGTAGGACAAAGGTTACATTGGATGAAGATCTGAAAAATATTAATGTGTATTTTAATAGTGAGAAAAGGGCAATTGAATTTGGTAAAACGGCACTGTAAAACTATCTACTCTAAAAATATAAAAAATATAGGGTATGATGGTTCGAGAAAATATGTTTGTTTTAAAAGAATTTTTGGAGAAAATTAAAGAATTATAAAAATAATAAGTAAGTATTTGTCTAAAAAATATATATGTGATATAATAAGTCAACAGTTCATACAAAAGACTCGTATATTTCCGATATTATGGTTGGAAAGTCTCTACCTGCTATCCGTAAATTAGCAGACTACGAGGTAGTGTTTTAGTGCTAAGTATTATTATATTCGCATATAAATACAACACCTCAGCTTTAAGATGGGGTGTTGTATTTTTTTGAAAACTTTTCTGAATATATGTATAAAGAATTTGCGTGTCTATGTATGATTAAATTTTACATAGGGAGATTGAAAGAAAATGGAATTAAGTAACAAAGAGATTTTAATCGAAGATTTGGACTGTAAAAATGAAGAAATTAGCGAGCTTCTTTATGGAGTTGAAGACAAGCCTAATTTATCTACACAAATTTTGCTAGGATTTCAGCACATATTTGCTGCGTTTGGAGGAATTATAGTAGTTCCATTAGTTATTTCTAGTGCATTAGGTTTTGATATAGTTACATCAACAGCACTTATGAGTGCAACTATATTGTCAGCTGGGATAGCAACTTTTATTCAATCGAAAGGTATTGGTCCTGTTGGTGCAAGAGTTGCATGTATAATGGGAACAGATTTTACATTTGTAGCACCATCAATTGCAATTGGGAGTATTTACGGACTTCCAGGAATATTAGGTGGGACAATACTTGGGTCATTAGTCGGAATAGGTTTAAGCTTTGTAATACGACCTATGATGAAATTATTTCCACCACTTGTTACAGGAACAGTGATAACATTGATAGGACTAACTCTATTACCTGTATCGATGGATTGGGCTGCTGGTGGTAGTGGTTCGCCTAATTATGGAAACTTAACTAATATTTCAATTGCTATGATTGTAATGATTATAACTTTATTGTTAAACAGATATGGAAAGGGATTAGTAAGCAGTGCCTCAATATTAATTGGAATGGCAATTGGATACATTGTTTGTATTCCTCTTGGAATGGTTGATTTTTCATCAGTAAGTTCAGCAAGTTTTATATCATTTCCAAAGATATTTGAGCATGGAGTTAACTTTGATCCTAAATTAGTACTTCCATTTATTCCTGCTTATTTTGTTACAACAATTGGAACAGTAGGATGTTTAAAAGCTATCGGAGAAGTTTCGAAGGTTGAAATGGACGATAAGAGAATTGGAGCAGGAGTATTATCTGATGGACTTGGAAGCATGCTTGCAGGTATTCTTGGAACTTTCCCTAATACATGTTTCAGTCAAAATGTAGGTTTAATTCCGTTAACAAAAGTAGCAAGTAAATATGTGGCTATGATGGCTGGGATAATACTCGTAATACTAGGGTTTTTACCAAAATTTGCAGCACTAATAAATATAATGCCTCAACCAGTTTTGGGTGGAGTAGGTATTGTAATGTTTGGTACAGTTGCGGCATCGGGTATTAAGACTTTAAGCAGAGTAGAATTAAATAACCGTAATTTATTAATAATAGCAACAGCAATTGGACTTGGTGTTGGAATTACATTCCGTCCTGATTTTATAAGTCAATTACCAGAAGGTCTTAAAATGATTTTCTCATCAGGTATTTCGACTGGAACTATTGCAGCGCTAATATTAAATTTATTATTAAAACAAGAAAAGAGTGGAGTAGAATAGAATGGAAAGCTTACATAAAAGAATTTTAGAAGAAGGACAAGCATTGTCAGAAAATGTACTGAAAGTTGATTCATTTTTAAATCATCAAGTGGATCCGGAATTAATGTACGAAATGGGTACATACTTTAAAAATTACTTTGAGAATCATAAAATAACAAAGGTGTTTACAATTGAAAGTTCTGGTATAGCACCTGCTGTGATGACTGCAATGCAAATGAATTTGCCTATGGTTACTCTAAAAAAGCAAAACTCAAAAATACTGAATGGTGATGTTTATCAAACAACTGTACATTCATTTACTAAAAGTTTAGATTATGAGTTGACATTATCTAAAAAATATATAAATGATGAAGATAATATATTAGTTATAGATGATTTTTTAGCAAATGGCGAAGCGGCACTTGGGGCTGCACGTTTGATAGAAGAAGCTGGAGCAAAAGTTGCAGGAATAGGAATAGTAATAGAAAAGTCATTCCAAAAAGGAGCTCAAATGCTTAAGGACAAAGGATATGATGTATACTCTTTGGCAAGAATAGCGAAACTATCAAAAGGTATAATAGAATTTGTTAAATAAAGTATTTTTATTACAAAGTAAAAATTAAATTATATTTATTAGCATTTTAACGAGTGTCTAATAAAGATCTTATAAATTAGAGTTGTTCAATTTTGCATAATACAAGCAAAGTTGAACAACTTTTAATATTTTACAGAACATTTAAATTATCTAATAGTTATTAAAAAGTTATATAAAAATTATTTTTTATATAACTTTTTTTCAATGGAATTCATTTTTTTGTGTTTAATATACACAAGATATAAAATAAAATACTTTATCAGGATAAAGGGAGTATAATACTTTCTTAAATCAATTATTGATTTATGTCATTCTAAAAAGTAAAATAGATATATAATTAATTTCCAATATATGAAATTCTTTATTGGAAAGCTATATAAAATAAAAAGGAGACAAAGATATGAAAGCTTATGAACGTTTATTAAAATACGTTAAGGTATATACTACCTCAGATGAATCTTCAGAAACACATCCAACAACTAAAAGACAATTTGATTTAGCTAATATATTAGTTGAAGAAATGAAGGAAATTGGACTTCAAGATTGTAAAGTTGATGAACATTGTTATGTATATGGAGTTATTCCTGCAACAAAAGGATATGAAGATAAGGCAAGTATGGGGCTTATAGCTCATATGGATACAGCACCAGCGGCTAATGGAAAAAATGTAAAACCACAAATCATAGAAAATTATGATGGCGGCGATATTATTTTAAAAGGAAATAATAGCATTTTGTCACCTAAAAAGTTTCCACATTTAAAAAACTTAAGAGGTAAGACTATAATTACTACAGATGGAACATCATTGCTTGGAGCTGATGATAAAGCAGGTATTGCAGAAATACTTACTGCATGTGAAACTATAATAAATGAAAATATTCCTCATGGGAAAATATGTGTCGGATTTACTCCAGATGAAGAAGTTGGACTTGGAGCGCATTTATTTGATGTAAAAAATTTCGGGGCAGATTTTGCATACACAATTGATGGAGGCGAGGAAGGTGAAATTTCATATGAGAATTTCAATGCTGCAGCAGCAGAAGTGAATATTCATGGGGTATCAGTTCATCCAGGGTCTGCAAAGAATACAATGATTAATGCAACAAATGTAGCTATTGAATTTAATTCTATGCTGCCATCATGTGAAAGACCTGAGCATACAGAAGGATATGAAGGTTTTTATTATTTAGATAGTTTTAATGGAAATACTGAACATGCATCACTAAAGTATATTTTGAGAGATCATAATAAGGAAAAGTTTGAAAATAGAAAATCAACAATGCAATTAATAGAAAAATTATTGAATGAAAAATATGGTGAAGGAACAGTTAGGGTTACATTAAAAGATCAATATAAAAATATGGTTGAACTTATAAAACCTTGTATGCATTTAATAGATAACGCTACAGATGCTATGAAAGATTTAGGTGTTGCTCCA
This sequence comes from Clostridium sp. YIM B02500, assembly GCF_022324665.1. Lineage (NCBI taxonomy): Bacteria > Bacillati > Bacillota > Clostridia > Eubacteriales > Clostridiaceae > Clostridium > Clostridium sp. YIM B02500. The sequence continues at coordinate 47,057 of NZ_JAKGTE010000019.1, forward strand.
ATAATAGAACCTATTAGAGGAGGTACTGATGGTGCTACTTTAAGTTATATGGGACTTCCATGTCCTAACCTTGGAACAGGAGGCCATGCTTTCCACGGTGAATTTGAACATATTGCAGTTGAGAGTATGGACATTTGCACTGAAATTATAATAGAAATTCTAAAGAGATATGCAAATCAATAAATGAGAATATTTAATTTGAAATAATTCTTTTGGATTAAATTACAAGTGAAAATATGAGATTATAAAAAATGAATTATTAAATTAAATATTATACCTCAGGTTTTTAATTACATTAAGAGCCTGAGGTATTATTATATTATTTTATAAAATGCAGAAAATATATAAGTTCTTACTAATGAATACTTTTTTAATGGAAGATGTATTTAAATGAAACTTTTTAAAAAGTCGAGAATTTAAGAATAAAGGAATATAAGAATTTAAATTTTTAACAATAAAAAAACTTAGAAAGTTAATAATTTATAGGGAACATAAGGGTTTGTAGAGTATATAGAAATCACCATAAATAATAGATTTAAGTTATTATGCTTAGAATAGTATAAAAATTACTAATATAGCTTGTTCGAGCTATTCTATTTATTTCTATTAGATAGGTAGTTCTTGTGAATAGCATTAAAGAAAAAGTCGGTAATTTCTTCATTAATTTTATCATTAGAATTATTATGGACTTGATTATTTTTCTTTTTTAAACAAGGAGTATGTTCATTAAATTTTTGCTTTTTAGCTGAATCGAATTTTATTATTTTTGAATTGCTCATTATAATATCATCTCCGTTCTTTATTATAGAATGTCTTTCGCCATTTATATATTTTACATACATTAATTCCATGAACGCACCGCCTTATACTTATTAATTAAAATAAAAGTATTAAATAAATTTACTGATAACTAAATATATGAGTCTAGCTTATGAAATATTACATAATAATATTAAAGTAATTTTTATCACCGATATGAGTTATGGTATAATTTTCATGTAATCTTATAAAGGAATAAATATATTTAATCATAGTTATATTATTAATAAGAAATATTTTTGCAGTTAAATATTATATTAGTATATGGAGTGGGATAAATGAAAAATAATGCAGCACAAAGAGAATTTAAAAAGTATAAGGGTCAGATAAATCAAATAGAAGAAATAGTTGAGCATTCAAAGCCAGGAGCATTATTAGAGCATGAGAGTTCAATAAGAAAGAAACTTAGACATCTTAAGGAATTAGAAAATCAGAGTTTAAGAGATTTTAATGAGGTTTATGAGAGATATGAAGAGCTATTAGAAACTGTTTCAAAGAAAATGCTTGATTACTATAATAAAAATAATAATACAAGTTTTGATTTTTATGAAGTAGTGCGTGGAAATTATAATAGTTTTTTAAATCAAGGACTAATGACAATATTAACAAAACAACATATTCCCAAATTAGTTGCAAAAGAATTTGAAGAAAATTTCCCAAGTAATCCTAAAGATGAGTATCGTCAAGCAAGAAGTATGAAAAGAAAGTTCTACATACATTTAGGCGATACAAATACAGGTAAAACTTATAATGCTTTAGAACGTCTTAAAAGTGCAAAAAAAGGTGTTTATTTATCACCACTTAGAATTCTAGCTTTAGAAAATTTTGAAAAGTTAAATAGAGAAGGAGTAATTTGTGATCTTTTAACTGGTGAAGAGGAAATAATAAATGTAGGATCTACTCACACATCATGTACAATAGAGAAAGTTAATTTAAAAGAACATTATGATATAGCTGTAATTGATGAGATTCAGATGATAAGTGATCCTTTTCGTGGAATGGCATGGAGTAAAGCTCTACTAGGGCTTCAATGTGATGAAATACATATATGTGGAGCTGCTAATGCTAAATATATATTAGAAACAATTATAAGTGATTGTAAAGATGAATATGAAATAAGAGAATATACAAGAGCTATACCATTAGAAGTTGAATATAAGAATTTTAGTTATAATGATGTTCAGGAAGGTGATGCTGTTGTAGTCTTTTCTAAAAAAAGAGTATTAGAAATAGCAGAGGAATATTCAAGTAGAAACATCAAGGCAAGTATAATTTATGGTGATTTACCACCTGAAGTTAGGAAAATGCAATACGAACAGTTCATTAATAAAGAAACAAAGATTCTTGTGACTACTGACGCAATAGGAATGGGAGTCAATCTTCCTATTCGAAGAATTATATTTATGAGTATAAGGAAATTTGACGGAGAAGAAGTAAGAGAGCTAACTTCGCAGGAAATAAAGCAAGTAGGAGGGCGTGCTGGTAGGCTTGGTATTTATGACGTTGGGTATATTGCCAGTGTTGGCGGCAATGCAGATATAATTAAATCTAAATTAGAAACAGAAGACGAGGTTATAAAACAAGCTGTTATAGGACCATCAGAAGCAATACTTAAGATTAGAAGTCTGCCTTTAAATGAAAAATTAGCCCTTTGGAGTACAAGAACAGAAAAATTAGATTATTATACTAAGATGGATGTAAGTGAATATATTTTGATCTTGGATAGGCTAAGGAAATACAAGCTTAATGAAGAAATTCAATGGGATTTACTGAAAGTTCCATTTGATGTGTCTAGAGATGAACTTATGAATGCATTTTTAAATTATGTAGATGAACTATTTGTGAATAAACAGAAAGAATTATTTAAACCCCAAAACTTTAATGGTGGTTTGGATGATTTAGAAATTTATTATCAGAAGATAAACATGTATTACTCATTTTCTAAAATATTTAATTTAAAACTAGACGTTCAATGGGTTTATGATGAGAGATTAAAAGTAAGTGAAGAAATAAATGATATATTATTAAGACTTTAATAATATCAATAATTAATGATGTAATAGGTAATAATAAATTGAGTATTAAGCTTACTTAAATTTGTTATTACCTATTATTTCGTAAAAACACATTTCAAAATAAACATTATAAAATTAGCAACCTAAGAAAGATTTAAAATTAGTAACAAAATATGATAAGGGACAATAATATGAGATTGAAAACATAGAGTAATAATGTTAATAGATAAATTTGTCCTATTTCAATTTTTCATGAAATATTGGAGGTAGCTGATTGAGTAATAATATTATCGAAATGAATAAAATTACTAAAAGTTTTTTTATAGGGAAAGAAAATCAATTAGATATACTTAAGGATATTGATATTAATGTACAAAAAGGTGAATTTATAGCCATTGTTGGCTCATCTGGATCTGGAAAGAGTACATTAATGAATATTATAGGAGTACTTGATAGACAAACATCAGGTCAGTATGTTCTTGATGAAATAGATGTTAGTAAAGTAAGCGATAATAAATTAGCAGAGATTAGGAATAAGAAAATTGGATTTGTATTTCAGACTTCTAATTTAATAGCTAGAACAAATTCTATCCAAAATGTAGAGCTGCCAATGCTATACTATGGAATGGATAGAAGAACAAGAATTAATAGAGCAAAAGAACTATTGGAGTTAGTTGGAATGGGAGATAGGTTAACTCACCTGCCTAGTGAGCTGTCAGGAGGGCAGAAGCAAAGAGTTGCTATTGCTCGTGCATTAGCAAATGATCCAGATATTATACTTGCTGATGAACCAACAGGAGCGCTTGATTCAGAAACAGGAAGAATAGTCATGAATTTATTTCATAAAATACATGAAAAGCAAGGAAAGACTATAGTGCTAATTACGCATGATAATAATTTAGCAAGTGAAACCCAAAGGATATTAACTATAAAAGATGGAAAAATTATTGGGGAAAAGCATCTTTGTTAAAAAATATAAACTCAAATTATTTATTGATATTCCATATTAAATAATTCCGTATTATTGTAATAGTATAGCACATTTATGAAATGTTGTTCACAAATACCAATAACATCGCTAAAGTAATATACGAATTTGAAAATTTATCTCAATGATTATATTAAAATGGAATTTTATAAGGAATTGAAAAGGTTAACTTTAAAATTATCATAAAATTTTCTTGAAAATTGTAATAATATATTTATATATATCCAATTTTGAGGTATACTTTAATTGTTTGAGTTTTTTTATAATAATAAGCCGATTTACAAAATAATTTAAAAAGGGGAACGCAAATGAGTGAATTAAATCATGAACTTGGAATTATAGCATTAGAAAGTTGTTCAGAATTAGGAAATGCTATAGACAAGTATATCCAAAAAAACAGAAATTGTACTGAGTCATTCTTAGTGCCACTTGATGAAATACGATTTTCTAATGGAGAAGGAAAAGTAAAAATTTCTGAATCTATCAGAGGAAAGGATATTTATATTTTATGTGATGTTGGAAACTATAGCTGTACATATAAGATGTTTGGGATTGAAAATCACAAGGGTCCTGATGAACATTTTCAAGATATAAAGAGAACTGTTGCAGCAATTAGAGGTAAGGCAGCAAGAATAACTGTAATTATGCCTCTTTTATACGAATCAAGACAACATAGACGTAAAGGTAGAGAATCTTTGGATTGTGCTTTAGCACTTCAAGAACTTGAAAGATTAGGTGTTGATGAAATTATCACTTTTGATGTACATGACCCTAATATTCAAAATGCTATTCCTTTACTATCTTTTGAAAATGTATATCCAACATATGATATTGTAAAGGGAATCTTATCAAATGAGAAATCATTAGAATTAGATAAAGAAAAGCTACTTGTAATAAGTCCTGATACCGGAGCGATGGATAGGGCTATATATTACTCAAGTGCTTTAGGAGTAGATGTTGGCTTATTCTACAAGAGAAGAGATCATTCTACAATTGTTAATGGAAAAAATCCTATTGTTCAACATGAATATATGGGAAGAGCTGTTGAAGACAAAGATGTATTAATAGTTGATGATATGATAGCATCAGGAGAGTCTGTTCTTGATATAGCTAAGGAATTAAAGAAAAGAAATGTTAAGAATATATATGTTGCAGCAACTTTTGCTTTCTTTACAGAAGGCGTTGAAAAGTTTAATAAGGCTCATGAGGAAGGTTTATTAGCAAGAATATATTCTACTAATTTAACATATATACCAGAAGAGTTAAAAGACTCAGCTTGGTTTAAGAGCGTTGATATGTCAGAGCTTTGTGCTAGAATTATCAATAGATTAAATTATGGAAGATCAATTGCTAAATACATGGATGCGACAAGAATAATACATAGCTTATTAAATAAGTAATTACTTTATATCTATATTTATAAGAAAAGAGCTACTTAGGTTTTTAAATGAAATAACAATTTCATTTAAGTAATTAAGTAGCTCTTTTTAATAGTTATAGTAGTGAAAGTAAATTTATATAATAAAGCAGTGTACATACTACAATAATGTTAATTATAAAAATGTTCTTCTTGATGCTATTAATCTAAGCTCAGTAGCATCTGTTATATCATAATTATATTCACTACCTTTAGAATGTGCTGAATTTTTATTGTAAATATATTCTGAATTACTGAAAAGTGAATTTAAAACAGACTTACATAGTTTAAATGCATAATTTAGAATTTTAGATATACCTTTTGAAACCTTATTAAGGGAAATATTTTTATTAGTTGTATAGGTTACCAATTTAAAATTAGATTTATTAATAGCTTTACCGTTCATAATAATCCCTCCAGTTTAAAAAATAATTTGTACTTTTTAATGATATTTAATTTTTTATTACTTCTATACTAATAATATAAATCATTTATATAAAAACTGCATCCTCATATAAATTCCCATTTGGTAAAATTGTAGGCAATTTTCTGAAGATATTTATGAAAATAAATTTAATATTATCTTTATAGTAATAAAGGTTTGGTAAATGTTAATAATTAATAAATTTAATACAAATTTCTTCTGAAATGGATTAAAAATTTAATATATTTTAGTAACAATACAGTAATAAAAGTTATGATTAGTTAATATATATAATGTGAAAGAGAATTAAGTAAAATAACTTTTTATAAAACTATATAATATCAAGTGAAACTTGATTCAGGTGGGGAAATGCCCGGCTAAATCGTAGTTTAACTTATCTAGGTCTACCCAAAGTTTCCACCTGCTTAAAAAGTGATGACAAATGTGACTAGACATCAGATAAATTATGTTGTTATTGTTAGTTAAGAATATTCATATATTAAGATTTTGTTTTTAGAATGTTGAGATTTATATTTAGTAGATGCCAGGGGAGGATAAGATGAAAATTAGGTGTAAATTTGCGTTAATAGTAGCTTTACTATTTTTTATGACAATGATGAGTAATGAATTGCCAGCTTTTGCAGAACCTGAACTATCACTCGAACAAGCTATACAAAACATTCAAGAATGTGATAGCAAAATTGATAATAATATAGACAAGCTAAATAAGATTAAAGAAGAAGTTTCTCAAAAGGAAAAGCAAATAAAGGATAATGAAGAACAATTAAAGATAGCTAAGGAAGATGTAGAAGAGAAAGATAAGAAATTAGCCGATAGATTAAAAGGTATACAGTTAAATGGAGGTGTTGAATCAACAACGCTTCAATACTTAGATGCTTTAATTTCTTCGGGAAATGTTTTAGAAGCAATGAATAAGGCATCATTAATATATAAAATATGTGAAAATGATAAAAATATGATTTTACAAGCAAAAGAGTCCGAAAAAAGGATCATAGAAGTAAATGAAGAGATAGAAAAAGGAAAAGCTGATTTGCAAAAAAATGAAAACGATATTAGAAATCAAGTTGTAGAATTAGAGGATCAAAAAGATAAACTATTAAAATATATTAAAGATAATAATATATTATTGAGCAGGAATACAGGCATAACTGTTCCGGTTACATTATCATCTGATATTACTGGTCAGAAAAGGTCTCTAATAGAAGAAGCTGAAAAATATTTGAAAGTTCCTTATTTATGGGGAGGAGAGTCACCATCAGGCTTTGATTGCTCGGGGTTGATTCAATATGTATTTAAGTCGCAAGGGATATATATACCTAGAATATCACAGGACCAGCAGCGTTTTGCGAAAACAATTAGCATATCTGAAATTAAACCAGGAGATTTGGTATTTAATAAACCATCAGAATCTACACACGTAGGGATGTATATAGGGGATGATATGTATATTCAAGCGCCTCGAACTGGAGATGTTGTTAAAATAAGCAGATTAAGTAGGTCCAATATGAAATATGTTGGAAGAGTATTAGATTAGAGTCATATTAAAAATTACAGCACATAAGGTACTTAAAATATTAATAGCGGCCTTATGTACTGATGTTAAAAATATTTAATCATATATATCAGAAAACTCTATTTTTATTCTTTGAATATTACTTTCTTTTGCTAAATCCTCATCTGAAGTAACATTTTCGCTTTCTGGCAAAGCTTTAACGGGAAGCTCTATTATAAACTCACTGCCTTTGCCATATTCACTATTGATTTTAATTGTACCATTGTGAAGTTCAACAAGAGATTTTACGAGAGAAAGTCCTATGCCACTTCCTTCTCTTTTTCGCGAAAGTGATTTATCTACTTGAACAAATCTCTTGAAAATGGATAATTGTTTATCTTTAGGGATTCCAACACCAGTATCTCTTACAGAGACTATAATGCTTGAATCTTTATCTAGTATATTTACAAATATGCTTCCTCCAGAAGAAGTAAATTTTATGGCATTTGAAAGAAGATTAAGCATTATTCTTTCGATTTTATCCGCATCGCAAGCCATTAGCTTTTCTTCAACGTTTGTATCAAAAATAATGTCTAAACCTTTGTTTTTAGCATAATCAGTTACAGATAAAGTTATATCTTCTATAGTGGATATGATATTTTCATTTTTTAAGCTGAGTTTAAAGTATTCAGCATCAATTTTAGTAATATCTATTAAATTATTTACTAGCCTTAATAACCTATAGCAGTTTTGTTTCATAATATTATAGTATTTGCTTATTTTGTCTTTACTATCTGTATTAGTTTTGTTTGCTCCAATTAAATTTAGAAGCTGCAGTGTGCTAAGCATTACGTTTAGTGGGGTTCTAAATTCATGAGATAAATTTGCAAAAAATTCTGTTTTAAGTTTATCATATTCTGCAGCTTTATCTAATAACCGACTTTGCTCTTGTATTTTTAATCTAAGATTTTCAGATTTTTTATGTTCCGAAATATCTCGGATAACACTTAATATACATGGGTTGCCTTCATATTCAATAGCTCCGGAGTATATATTTACTGGAATAACATTTCCATCGAATTGAATCATTTTTTCTTCGATTATAGGTACTGATATATTATGCTTAAGCACTTTTTCAAATCTATTAAGTATAATATCGCGATAATCCTTATGAACAATGCCAATTTCAAATAAGTCTCTACCTAGAATGTTTTTAAAATTATCAATGTTTAGTAATTTTTCCACGCCTTTATTTACAAAAAGAATTTTATAATTTGTGTCTAAAATAAAAACTCCCTCATAAATACTGTCTAATATGTATAAGAGTTGCCCCTTTTTCTTTTCAATTAACTTATAAGTGTCTTTTAGTTTTTTATATTTCTCTTCTCTGAGAATTTTTATATTACTAATTTTTTTCTTATTTTTTAATTCAAGTTTCCAATCAAGCATAATCTTTTCAATAAACATATGAAAAAAATCTAAACCGACAAAAAAAGAATCGTAAGGTAAATTTAAGTTGTTAGCTAGTATTTGAATTTCTTTTGTGCTGTCCTCATAAATTCCTGTATCTAATAGGAGAAGCTTATTGGGTTTTTTATCTAAAATAAATGAGGTATTATCTTTATCCATGTTTTTAAGCCAGCCTGATGTTATAACATATGAATTTGTATCTAAAAGATTATTAACTACATCTTTATTAATAAATAAGTTAAGACAGTGTTCCATTTTATATAGTGTGCATTTTTCTTTGTTATTAATAAAATCTTCTAAGTTAGAGCTGCAACAATTATTTTCAATAATAACAAAAATTTTATTACACATTTTTTCACATAAATTAATAGCCTCTATTAAACAGTGATTTTTTGTGTTTGTTGCTTTTGAACATGTGGATGTAAATGGTATAATCATAACATTTTTTATATTATAAGTCTTTACTGCAAATTCAATCTCTTCAATAAAATTTTCACAAATTACTATACCCAAATTAGTTTTCATGTTATCCTCCCATTTTAGCTAAGAGATTAATTTACCTCATAGCTGATTTTTACTAATAGATCATATATTATTCAATAGCGATTTTGTAAGTAAAGGTGACTATTCCATATGTTTAAATAATTAGCTATGTATATAGGCTTGGCTAAGTATATATAAATTTATAATTTATCAGAAATTTGTTTTAACATAAAAAGTTGATTAAACAAATGCATTAATATTATACCCCTTTTTTTTCTAAAATTCTATAAAATTACCCATTTTTACAGTTTATTTGATATTATAAAATGTAGATAGTATCTTGTATTAAGAGCAAGGTAAATTTAAAATGAAGAGATAAAACAATGAAAGATGATACAAATATAATTTTTAATATTATAAAGTTACTGTTTTGCATATACTATGTTTAACTTAGAAGCAATATATAAAATAAGCTGATAAAATTGGAGGAAACAATGAATACAAAAGAGAATTTTTTAAGCAATGTGAAAAGCGGTGAAAGCGTAAAAATATCACTAATGGTCATGAAAATATTATTTAGAGATCCTGCAAAAATAGTTTGCATATTGGCTGATAAAAGTGGAGAAACGAAGGCAAATTTACCCAACAAGAAAGATGATATTACAGATGGAATAGTTTTAGAAGTTGAGGGAATTAAAGATGGAATTCTAGATGTGAAAAAATATGAAATTATTACAAGCTATAGCATTTCAGATTATCTTCCGACAGTAAATAGGCCTATTGATGATATTATGCAGGAAATAGAGCTTTATACAAGTAAGTATATTGTTTCAAAAGAGGCTAAAGCCTTGAACGATTATTTCTTTAAAGACGAAGAGTTTCTAGACAAATTTAAAAGAGGTATAGGCGGAGTATCGATGCATCATAATTACATAGGAGGACTTGCGGAACATACATTAAATGTTATGCATTTAACTTTAATGCTTTGCGAAAGATATGGTTGCAGAAGAACAGAAATTGCCATACTTGCTGCAAAACTGCATGACATAGGGAAGATTTATGAGTTGTCTTATGATGGACCGTTTAAATATACTCTTAGAGGTGAAATGGAAGGGCATATAGTTATTGGTGTTGAAATGATAGATAAGGCAATCATGAAAAATCCTTCATATTATAGTGAAGATTTTATCATGAGAATAAAAGGCTGTGTAGTTCAACATCATGGAAAACTTGAATATGGTTCACCTAGAGAAATGAGAATGGAAGAATCTTTTATAATAAATTATGCAGATTCAATAGATGCAACAATGAATAAAATTTCTCAAATAAAAGATAGAACAGAGCCAGGAAACTGGTCAGAATATGACAGAAGAATTGAAACTAAATTATATTTATAGTTTAAGAAAAGGGACGCGATTATTATATGAATATTTTATTTATGAAAGTCACATTAAGAGCATCGTGGGTTCACTCATTAAAAGAGAAAAGAATGATTGTAAAAAGCGTAACACAAAAATTAAAAAATAAGTTTAACATATCTGTATCTGAGGCTTATGAACAAGATGTTCATAAAACAATAGTTATAGGTATTGCAGGAATATGTTCGAATTCAGCTCAATCCGATTCTACTATGGAGAACATTATAACCTTTATAGAAAATAATACAGATGCAGAAATAATAGATATACAAAGAGAAGATATTAGAGTGTAAAGATAGAGACACATAAATATAAGTGTTTGAGGGATGTGTCATAGAGCAATAATTTTAGATTCTATATATAAAATTACAAATTTAAATCCGATACTTTTTAATAAATTGTGTAATTAGTTCTAAAGAATACCAAGTCAGTATGATAAAATTTTCATACTGACTTGATTATTTAATTAATATATTTTATTAAACTTGTTCTGCAATATAGTAAAGCAATTGCTCAGTAGCAGCCCAACCTAAGCAAGGATCAGTAATTGATTTGCCATAAATGTGTTCATCAATTTTTTGACATCCTTCTTCTATGTAACTTTCGATCATAACACCTTTAACTAATTTTTTTAAATCATTGTTATATCCTCTGCTGTAGAGTATTTCTTTAACTATGCGGGGTTGTTCAGCAAATTTCTTCATAGAGTTAGCATGATTTGCATCGACAATTACTGCTGGATATGGAAAGTTGCATTCTCCATATAATTCAGAAACTCTCATCAAATCTTCGTAGTGATAATTAGGAATATTATTACCATGCTTATTAACTGAACCACGCATAATTGCATGCGCATAAGGATTACCAGTAGTATTTACTTCATTGTGCCTATATAAAAAATTATGTTTTGCATGAGCCGCTTGGATTGAGTTAAACATTACTGATAAGTCTCCGCTTGTTGGATTTTTCATACCAACAGGGACATCAATCCCACTGGCTGTAAGTCTATGCTGTTGATTTTCAACACTTCTTGCTCCAATAGCCACGTAAGTAAGTAAATCATCGCAGTACATATAATTCGAAGGATAAAGCATTTCATCTGCTGGAGTTAACCCAGATTCTTCTATAGCACGAATAAACATCTTTCTGATTGAAATCAATCCTTCAAGAATATTAGGTGATTTTTCAGGATCTGGTTGATGAAACATTCCTTTATATCCTTCACCCGTAGTTCTAGGCTTATTTGTATAAATTCTAGGAACAATAAAAAGCTTATCTTTAACTTTTTCATTTACTTTTGCAAGTCTGTTAACATAATCGCAAACAGAATTTTCATCATCTGCCGAGCAAGGTCCTATTATAACTACAAACTTATCACTATTGCCTGAAAATATTTTCTTGATTTCTTCATCTCTTTCTGCTTTAATCCTTTTTAGATTGTCAGCTAGAGGAGTAATTTCTTTTATTTCCTCTGGAGATGGTATTTTTCTTACATTTACAAAACTCATTGTAAAGCCCCCTTGTATAAAATTATATATCTAAAAATGAATGAAAGAAATATGTTGTATACTATAAATGATATAATGTTATATTATTTTAAAAGAAGTATATATCATTTGAAAAAAAATCAAATTTAGTATATCTATATTACTATATAATTGCTGAAAAATCTAGTAACGTTTAGAATTTATCAAAAATATTTTGAATTTTTTATAAATATGTTAAGAAAATTTACGAAATAGTAATCAAAGTAGATTCTGTCTTTGTTCGATTTACGAACAGAGACAGAAAAGATAAATGGAACATTTTTATTATTTACAATTTAAGTGCTTTTTAGGAATTTATTTCAAGGAAACTGCATATATTTTATAGGTAAAAATATTTGAGAGGTATTTATGTCTATTTATTTTGATTTAAAAACTATTAATGAACTTACAGGAAGCAATTCTTTTAGGCAACCTAAAGAACTTACATTAGATGATTTATCACAATATGATGGAAGAGGAGGAAAACCTGCGTATGTAGCTATAGAAGGTGTCGTTTATGATGTAAGCAATGAATCAAATTGGAGCGGAGGGACACACCATGGTCTTAATGCAGGTCAGGATTTAACAGACCAATTTAATTCTTGTCATGGAATGATGCAAATTCTTAATAATGCACCTAAAGTTGGTATATTAGTAGATGATAATAACATGCGTGACATGAATTTTGATATCAATGAAAATATGAAGAGGCAAGTTAAGCAAAATACATCGAATTTTAGACCAGATGATTGGATTAGATATATTGAGCCAATAGTGAGTTATTCTTTGAATGATACTAGTCAGGGAGCTGGATTACAAGGTGTTGGCGCACGACGCGCATATCAAAAAGCTATTTTACTAGGAGTGCTTGTTGGCTTAGGTAAAACTCCTCAGGAAGCAATTACACAAGTTCAACAGTGGCAGAATACAGGAGCAACCACTTTATTAGGAGGACCAAGTACCGGAGGAACAACAAGCGGTGGCATGGGAACCGGAGGAACAACAAGCGGTGGCATGGGAACCGGAGGAACAACAAGCGGTGGTATAGGAACTGGAGGAACAACAGGCGGCGGCATGGGAACTGGAGGAACAACAAGCGGTGGTATAGGAACCGGAGGCACCACTAGAGGCGAATCAATAGTAAGAAATAGACTTTTTTTTGATTAGATTAGATATTAAAAGCATAAAGGATGTGATATTATTCATATCCTTTTTGAGCAGAAAGATAAGTTTGCCTAATATATTAATTTACAATATAGATTTTATTTATCAATAAGATTATTTATTAAATACAAAATAAAAAGAAGCATTGATTAAATATTAATAGTTTGGGATTAAATTACATTACATTAAGATATAAAATAGGAATATGTTTAACTTATGATAATGTTCCAAGTTATAGAAAATTAGAAATGAAAGTTATCATAAAGTTTATCATACACGGAATATCAAAATTAGAGGTCTGAATCATACTAACATTCTTTCGATTTTGTTTATTAATTCTAAAGGTAAATCACCTCTTAAAGATCTTTCTAGTAAATTGGGATTTTTTATGTCATTTGTTAATAGAAATTTTTCTATTAGCGCTGCTTTTTCTTTTGTGTTAGGATTTAATTGATAAAGTACATACAAATCTTCTAAGGACATTAAGGGGATATCAATCTTATTAATTTCCGTTAATTCTGAGATTGAATCAGAATGAAAAATATATTTGAATGTACCATTGCTGTGATTAATCTTTAATCCGGCTATAATATTAACCTCAGAGCCTTCTATAATAGATTTATGAAAATATTTTGGTGAATATAATTTACTTTCATCGTTTGCTATTTCATTACTCATATCTTTAAACATTTCATCAATTTTTAAAATATCGTTTACATCAACAAAAATAGATATATCATTTAGGTTATTTAAAAGACCAAAGTGACTTAGTAAGACTGATCCCCCAGCACCCCAAACGATATTTAAATCATTAAACTTATTTCCTATATAACTCAAAGCTTTAAGCATTTTTTTCACCTCTTGAATTTATATTAATATAGATTATTGATGTTAATAATATTATTAATATTTTAAAAAATTTTATTCATTAGAGCGCAAAATATAAATAATGACCTATTTAGGGGAATAAGTCATTATTTACACCTTTGTTAGCATTTATATAATTATTAATTATGGGGAGAAATAATAATAATTAAATTACTATCTCAAATATAATATATATCATTATTGTGTCAATAGTATGTCAAATATGAAATAATGTCCAATTTAGAGGCGTGCTAAGTGTTAACTTGAAAGACTTCAAATATATGGTATAGTAGTTTATAGAATATATAAAATTAGTGAGAGTGAGATAAATTATGGAGTGGATTGATGCAGTAAAGGAATACAATCCCTGTAATGAGCAGGAAATGAAGGATAAGGAAATTATATTAAAGTATTCTAAAATATTTGATGATATTTTAACTAGAGATAATGAAATTATACATATGACAAGTTCAGCATTTGTGATTAATAAAGCTAGAAGCAAGGCTTTAATGGTTCATCACAATATATATAATTCATGGGCATGGACTGGTGGCCACGCTGATGGAGAAAAAGATTTGTTGTTTGTTGCAATTAAAGAAGCAGGAGAGGAGACTGGGGTAAAAAAACTAATACCCGTTAATAATGAAATAGCTTCAATAGACATTTTACCTGTTTTTGGGCATATAAAAAAAAGAAAATTTGTTTCTCCACATTTACATGCTTCTCTAGCATATATTATTGAAGCTGATGAAACTGAGGAACTTATTGTTAAGCCAGATGAAAACAGTGCTGTTAAATGGATACCTATTGATGAAATAAATATATTTTCTAATGAACTACACATGAAGAAAGTATATGATAAAATAGTTTCTAAGATAAAGAATTTATAGTTATTGAGATATGCATGGAAATACCTTCAGCGCATAAAATTGATAGGGTAATAATGCTGATAATTATTTACATAATATTTTATTGTAATGAAAAAATAGAATTATGAAGGGGAATCTGATTATAAACTTAATTACAGTAAGTTTGATTATGTAAGGAGAAATAGATATGAGGTATGTAATAGTTTCTGTAGTACACGGTGAAGCAGGAGATTTTAATAATAATTTAAGAAAAGAACTTTTTAGAAATTTTAAAGCAAAATCATCTAAACTTCCCGCACATTTTACAATTAAGGCACCTTTTGAATATGATGATGGAATTACAGATTTAAATAATGTTCTCGATGAATTTATCAAAGTGGAAAAAGCAGAGCCATTTACAATTGATGGATATGATCATTTTGATGATAGGGTAATTTTTATGAAGGTAAATATGTCTAAGGAGGCAAAAGAAGTTCGTGATAGACTAATAGATAAAATGAGTGAGATACCTTATGTTACATTTGATAGAAAAGATGGAAAAAATAAAACTTTTCATGTGACCTTGGCATCAAAGAATTTAAAATCTATTTATGATAAAGTTTGGGATTACATTCATGGATATAATTGTGAGTTTAAGTGTAGCTTCGATAATATAACTATTTATAAATGGGAAGAAGGAACTTGGAAATTATATAAGGAATTTAGATTAAGTTAATTTAACCACAATTGAAGGATATAGAGATAAAAAACTATTTTGTTGTTTAACTATTTAAAAGGATAGATAGACAACAAAATAGTTTTTTATTTTTTAAAACAATTTTTATACGGTCATATTTTTCTTTGAGTGCATGTTTAAAACTAAAAGCCTTGAAGATATTAATGCAGTAATAGGAATTATAAGAATAATACCTATGCCACAGCTTAAAACTTGAAATACTTCAGAACAAAAAACTTTTTCATTTATAATAGTAGAGATAGGGTAATTGAGTTCATTAAAATATATTATTAATGTCATAAATCCGCTTATGTATGCAAAGAGAAGGGTATTAGTCATAGTTCCTAAGATATCTTTACCAATATTCATTCCAGATTTAAATAAGCTATACTTACTTGACATAGGATCATTCTTATAAATTTCATTCATTGATGATGATATTGATATAGATACATCTATAATTGCACCCAATAATCCAATTAGAATTTCACATATTACAATTTTTGAAAAGTTCAATTGAACATATAGAGATAGGAATGCAACAGTTTCTGCCTGCTCATTGCTAAAACCTTGTATTTGAGCATTCATACTCATATTATATGTTATAAACATAACTAAGAAAATAACTATTATAACAGATAATAGAGAAGAAAATGTTTTTTTATTAAATCCATTAATAAAAAATAAACTAAAAAAACTAATGAAAATTGCACAAATAAAAGTAACTTTAATAGGATCAATTTTTGCACCAATTAGAATAAGCATAAAGAAAAAAGTAAAGAAATTTAAGATTAAAGTAAAAAATGATTTAATTCCTCTTGTGCCTCCAACAATTGTCATAAGAATAAATAAAATAATTAATAATATTAGTATTATATTCATGATCTTAAGCTTCTCCAATCTTATGTTTTTTTAGAATAGCAATAGATGTAAAAATTGTTATTGGAATACTTAAAACTATTCCGATGCTTCCAATAAGCGCTCTCATAAATTCTAGAGAAAGATTTATATTTATAATATAAGTTATAGGTAACCCGTTTCTAAGCAGAAGTAATATTATTGGCATACTACCACTTAGATAAGCAAAAACTAATGTATTTGACATTGTTCCCATAATATCTTGTCCAATTTCTCGAGCAGATTTAATTATGGACTTACTATCAATATTAGGATTTTTATCATAAAGCTCATCTATGGCAGAAGATATAGAAATTGCAATATCCATTATTCCACCTAGTGTACCTATAATAAGTTCAATGAAAAATATCTTTTCTGGAGGATGAGTTAGAAACTCCATTTCTTCAAAGTGAATTCCACTCCAATTATTTAACTTAATCACAATACCAGCTATTAGCATGGAGGTGAAAGTACCTGCTAAAGTTCCAATTATGGCTGAAGCTGTTTTTTTATTTTTTCCTGATACTATAAATAAAGAAGCAATTATAAAAAGTATACTTCCTATTATAGAAAGTATAGCTAAGTCATAACCTTTGGAAAATATACCAATTATTGAAAATACAATTAAAATATTAACAACAACACTTACTAAGGATTTAAAACCTTTTATTCCTCCAACGAGTAATATCAGAGCTATAAAAATGTTTATCATATAAATAACATATTTGTCCCTCTTTAGATCCAGAATTTTTGCAGAAGTTATTTCATTATTATCGTCACTTTGCAGAGATATAAAAATTTCATCATTTACTTTTAAATCTAAGTCGTTAACTTGAGAAAATGATGTTGTATTATTAAGTTCAATGGAATTTCCTTTAAATGTACCATTCATAATAATAGCTTCAATTTTTTGATTTTTCATAGGTTCTATTTTTCCAGTAGAATTTTCTTCTTCGGATTCATTTTCGGTTATTGATGTTATTTTAGCTATTGGATTTCCATATAAATTTTCATTAGTAGAAATAAAAAACAAACTAGCTAAAGATACAACAATTAAAATTAATATAATTAAAACAGTCTTTTTATTAGGTTGTTTACCTATATTTGCATCTAATTTAAATAAGTACTTATTTAATAAATTCTTAGTCATACACCTGTAGCTCCCTTAAAATACATAATTATAACAAATTGTAAATTTACATTCTAAAAAATTATACTCTTATAAAGTTGTGTAATCAATCATATTATGATCAAAAAATATAAAGTTACTAATTATTTGATTTTACATAATAAGATAAGTAATTATGGAATTTTTTTATTCTTGTAACATTTTTGACTAAATTCTGTGACAAAACTGTAAAAATTATCTTATATAATTTAAGAAAACATAAGTTAATACAAAAATAATTGGACTATAGAATAACATATTTGAAAGGATGTAATTTAAATGAAAAATAAAAGTATTAAGAGTAAAGTTATGACAGGAGTTATTTTAGCGAGTATGGTGATATCTGCAAGTACAGGAGTATTTGCGGCAGATTCATTAAATGTTTCAAACAATAAGTCAGCAGTTCAACATCAAGGTAGAGAGAATGGTTTCCAAACAAAATTAGATTCTTTAGTAGCAGCAGGATCGATAACTTCAGATCAAGAAACTGCTATCAAAGAAGCATTAATGCCACAAAGCGGATTTAAAAATGGAGAACATAAGGATTTATTTAAGACTAAATTATCAGATTTAGTGACAGCTGGAACAATAACAGCAGATGATCAGACAGCAATAGAAACAGCATTTAAAGGTGCAAAAGGGAATTTTAAAACAGTTTTAGATAACTTAGTAACAAATGGTACACTAACTTCAGATAAAGAAACAGCAATAGAAAATTCATTAAAGTCAGAAGATAAAAATGAAGGACATAAAGATTTCTTTAAGACTAGATTATCAGATTTAGTAACATCCGGAACAATAACAGCAGATGATCAGACAGCAATAGAAACAGCATTTAAAGGTGCAAGAGGGAATTTTAAAACAGTTTTAGATAACTTAGTAACAAATGGTACACTAACTTCAGACAAAGAGACAGCAATAGAAAATTCATTAAAGTCAGAAGATAAAAATGAAGGACATAAAGATCTCTTTAAGACTAAGCTATCAGATTTAGTGACAGCTGGAACAATAACAGCAGATGAGCAGACAGCAATAGAAACAGCATTTAAAGATGCAAAAGGGAATTTTAAAACAGTTTTAGATAATTTGGTAACAGCTGGAACATTGACCTCAGATAAAGAAACAGCAATAGAGAATGCGTTAAAACCACAAGAAAAGCAATTAGGAGAAAAAGATAAATCTAAAGGAATTGAAAAATATAAAGAGATGATAAAGACTAAATTAGATGGATTAGTAACAGCAGGAACAATAACAACTGATCAAGAAACAACTATAATAGAGGCTCTTACACCTTCTAAATAAAGTTGAATTAATATTAATATGTTATAATATTTAACAGATATCGTATACGGTTATAAAAAATAATAATTAAAGAAGGGAGTATCGCAAAATGGTTATATTTTGATTATAAACGATGCTCTTTTTCGTTCACGACTTGGCTTGTTGGAATTCTAAATGAAAAAGTATTATTTAAATATTGAATATAAATAAATAATATCAAAACATTGAATAATAATGCTATTTATTGTATAATTATTCATATAATAAATAATATATGGATTAAATAAAAAATTATTACGTAAATTTAAGTTATATATTGTTTATACATAGATAAACAATTTAAGAATTAGACTTATTAGATGAACATATTTACAAAGTTGCTAAAACTTTAAGCTCATATCTTCACTAGAAATCATAAATATATTTGTGGAGAAAACATTTGAAAATGAGCTGTTAAAGGTTCTTAGCTGTAGGTTGTTCCATTTTAGCTTGTCAAACTGAAAGTTGGAGCATGCCAAAGTGGATACAACCTGCTGCTTAGAACCTTCAGAGATATTTTCATAGCTTTTCGGAATCAAAATATTTATGATTTCGGTAAGTTATCACACAAGTCTAGTTTTAAAGTTGGACATCTATATTATGTATAAACTTATTTACAGTATATATACTAAATAAAATAGATTTTTTATTTATAAAAATATTATAAATAGAAGGAGAATGAGCATGGCAGTAAATTTAAGGGGAAGAAGTTTTTTAAAGTTATTAGATTTTAAACCAGAAGAGATTAGATATCTGTTAGATTTGTCTAAGGAATTAAAAACATTAAAAAGAACTGGAATTTTACATGATAAGCTGAAAGGTAAGAACATAGTATTATTATTTGAAAAGACATCTACAAGAACAAGATGTTCATTTGAAGTGGCTGGAAGAGATTTGGGAATGGGGGTTACATACCTAGATTCAGCAGGATCTCAAATGGGGAAAAAAGAAAGTATAGCAGATACAGCAAGAGTTCTTGGTAGAATGTATGACGGAATAGAGTATAGAGGTTTTAGTCAGGAAATAGTTGAAGAATTGGCTAAGTATGCAGGAGTTCCAGTATGGAATGGATTAACTGATGAATTTCATCCAACTCAAATGATTGCAGACCTTCTAACAATAGAAGAGAAACTTGGAAGACTAAAAGGTGTTAATTTTGTCTATATGGGAGATGCAAGAAATAATATGGGAAACTCTCTCATGGTAGCTTGTGCAAAGATGGGCTTAAATTTCACTGCTTGTGCACCTAAAGAATTATTTCCATCAGAAGAGTTAGTGGAAAAATGTAAGGAGATAGCTCAGGAAGCTGGAGGTACGATAACTTTAACAGAAGATGTTAATAAAGGAACTAAAAATGCAGATGTGATCTATACTGATGTATGGGTATCAATGGGTGAACCAGATGAAGTTTGGGAAAGTCGACTAAAATTGTTGAGCCCATATCAAGTAAACAAGGATGTTATGAATAATGCAAATGAAAACGCAATATTTATGCATTGTTTACCGGCTTACCATGATTTAAAAACTAAAGTGGGAAAAGATGTAGGAGAAAAATTTGGCATGACTGCATTGGAAGTTACGGATGAAGTATTCGAAGGAAAACAATCTGTAGTATTTGACGAAGCAGAAAATAGAATGCATTCTATAAAAGCGATAATGTTAGCAACAATTGGTGCATAAATTATCCAGAATTAATCTTAATTATACAAAAATTATTCACTAAATTAGAGAGAGTTTTCTATAGTAACTCTCTCTAATTAATTTTGATCTATTTTTAAATAAGCAAATATACTCATGAAATGGTAAAATTTTATTTGAACCAAACATCTTCATATTCTTTATGTGAAACAAACTCCTCTTCTGCAAACCAACATTGTGGTATTATCTTTTTGTTATGTTGTCTAGCAAAATCCACGACCCTTTTAACCAGTTGCTGACCGATATTTTTTCCTCTAAGTTCTGGTGATACAAAAGTATGATCAAGTATAATGTTATTTTCTCCACTATCTATATATGTTACTACAGCTTTTATATTATCTTCGTCATCACCGATATAAAATTTATGATTACCTTCCTTAATCTCAACCAAAATAATTCTCCTTTCTATTTCCAAGTAAAGTTCAAATTTATTTATTAAAACTATTATACTTTAATAGTTTATCCAAAAGATAAAAATAATCCACAAAATTTAAAATATTAAAGATTTTATCAAGGAATCTATATGCCGACTCAATTAATTAATAGAGAAACTCAGAATATATATTTTAAATAAAATTGTGAGTTTTATATTTAGTAAAAAATTTATTAAATGTAAAACTATGTTAAAAAAATGTCAATTATATAACAAAAATTCAATAAAGAGATTAAAGTTAAATGTGTATTTTTTACACAGTAAAGATAGTCAATTGCTAATTAATGTTTAAATAATAACTTATTTAAACATTAATTAGCAATTTGAATGTTAAAGAATTAACGTCTTAAAAATGTTAATTTAAAAACTATTCTTTAAATTAAAAATATAAAGGTTTATAATAAAACAAAATACCAAATAATTCATTAATTAATAAGGTATTACATTTTATGTATTATATTGAATGCTATGAAAACGTATATTTGTGAGGTGATATATTTATGCTATATTTTTTAACTGGATGAAAGTTAATAGAAACGTATTCGTGTAATAAGTTATAAGCAATTTTAAGGAGTTTGATAACGATGAAAACAGAACAAGGCCTAGTAATTGAGGTGGTTGGAAATTCGGCAAGAATTAAAGTTGGTAGACATAGTGATTGCAAAAACTGTGGTGCTTGCCCGGGAAGCGAAAGCCTAATCTTAGAAGCGAATAATAAAATAGGAGCAAAGCCAGGGCAAAGAGTAATTCTTGAAATAAAAGAAACCAATGTTCTGAGAGCAGCTTTTATTGTATTTATTCTGCCGTTGATTGCTTTATTTATTGGTGTAATGTTAGGAGGGTTTATAGGTCAATATATAGGAGTTAATAAATTTATGTTCCAAGTGATTGGTGGGGTAGTTATATTTGCTTTATCTATTGTTATTGTAAAACATTTCGATAAGGCAAGTGCTGCAAATGAAAAGTCCAAGCCAGTAATTATTCGCATTTTATGATAGATTTATTTCTCGATATTTAAATAAAAAATTGATGAACTATTATTTATTCAAGTATATATTACTCATATTGTAAATATTATTTACTTGTATTATAAATATTATCTTACGAATTATTGTAGTTATGTAAATTTAATTGTAAATAATTTATTCTTAAGAGGTTTGTGAGGCGATTATTAATGTTAAAAAGTTTTCTCGGAGGAATTCATCCGAAAGACAGTAAAAAGTATACTTCTGATAAGGCCATTGAGTTACCACCATTACCTGAAACAGTAACTATTCCTATGAGCCAACATATTGGAGCACAATGTACACCTATAGTTAAAGTTGGGGATATAGTAAAAAAAGGACAGGTCATAGCAACTAGTGAAGCATTTATGCATAGTCCAATACATTCATCAATATCAGGAAAAGTTACAAGTATTGCAGAAATGCCACATACATCGTTAGTAAAATGCTTATCAGTTGTTATTAAAAGTGATGGGTTAGACGAATGGGTCGATGGAATACCATTAGAACGAGATTGGGAAAATCTTGAGAAGAAAGAAGTTCTTGATATCATAAAAAATGCTGGAATAGTTGGAATGGGTGGTGCTACATTTCCTACACACGTTAAACTTTCTCCAAACAAGGAAGTTGATACATTTATCGTAAATGCTGCTGAATGTGAGCCATACTTGACAGCAGACTATAGAATGATGATTGAATATGCTGACCGTATAGTAACTGGAGTTAAGATAGTTATGAAAACACTAGGAGTTAGCAAAGGAATTATAGGAATAGAAGATAATAAACCAGAAGCAGTAAAAGTTATGAAAGAAGCATTTAAGGGTACATCAGTTGACATTGTAGCTCTACCTACAAAGTATCCTCAAGGTGCAGAAAAGATGCTTATAAAAGTGCTTACAAGTCGAGAAGTTCCATCGGGTGGATTGCCTATGGATGTTGGAGTTGTTGTACAAAATGTTGGTACAGTTATAGCTATTTATGATGCAGTAGTAAATGGCATTCCAATAATTCAAAGAGTTACTACTGTTTCAGGAGATGCAATTAAGGAACCTAAAAATCTATTACTAAGAATAGGAACAAGTTTTAAAGAAGCCATAAGTTATTGTGGTGGATTTAGCAAAACGCCAGAGAAGCTAATTATGGGAGGGCCTATGATGGGAATGGCTCAATTTTCATTAGATGTTCCTGTAATTAAAGGTGTATCTGGAATTCTAGCATTAAGTAAAGATGCCATAAATTCTGGTGAGGAGTCCCCTTGTATAAGATGTGGAAGATGTGTTGAGGCGTGTCCTATGGGTCTAATCCCAAGTATGCTAAGCATATTAGGTGAACGTCATAAATTTAAAGAGGCCAAAGAAGAATATAATTTGCTAAATTGTATTGAATGTGGAAGTTGTGTTTATACATGTCCTGCAAAACGTAACATAGTTCAGTATATAAAATATTCAAAATCACAAAATTTAGCAATGGCACAAAAAAAGTAAAGGAAGAAGGGGTAAAATGAGTTCCGAAATTGGAGTACAAGAAAGTAAAGTGCAAGGAATTAAAGCAAAAGAAGCTGATACACAGGAAAATAGTTTTACTGTATCAGCATCTCCACATATTCGTTGTGATGAATCAATCTCAAAGATAATGTGGAATGTAAACATAGCATTAGCACCAGCTGCTATTTTTTCTATATATTATTTTGGTATCCCTGCATTAATTAACTTAGTTGTTGGTGCAGCTTCAGCAGTTGCTTTTGAATATTTGGTTCAAAAATTCCGTAAAAAGAAGATCACAGCATTTGACGGAAGTGCATTTTTAACTGGCTTATTGCTAGCTATGTGTGTGTCCCCAACGTTACCTGTTTATATGATAATAGCGGGTTCGTTTGTAGCCATAGTAATAGCTAAGCATTCTATGGGTGGGCTTGGATATAATATTTTTAATCCAGCTCATATCGGAAGAGCAGCATTAATGGTATCTTGGCCAGTTGCAATGACAACATGGACAAAGATGACAACTTCAGTAGATGTTGTTAGCTCTGCTACACCATTGAACATATTAAAACAACAAGGATATTCTAAATTGATTGAAACTTTTGGTGGCAATACAGAATTGTATAAAGCTATGTTTATTGGCACAAGAAATGGAAGCGCAGGAGAAACTTCAACAATACTTCTTATAATTGGAGGCGCGTATCTTATATATAAGGGATATATAAAATGGCAAGTTCCTGTATGCATGATAGGAACAGTAGGAATGATAACATGGATTTTCGGACCTTCAGGTTTATTTAGTGGTGATCCTATTTTCCATATGATGGCTGGAGGATTAATTATAGGTGCATTTTTTATGGCAACAGATATGGTTACAGCACCTATAACTTTAAAAGGGCAAATAATTTTTGCAGTGGGAGCTGGACTAATAACATCATTAATTAGATTAATAGGTGGTTATCCAGAAGGCGTTTGCTATTCGCTTTTACTTATGAATGCTGTAACACCACTAATAGATCGTTTTGTAAAGCCAAAACAATTTGGAGCAAGGGGGTAGTAAAATGTCCAATGAACATGCTATTAATAAGGAGTATTCTATTTTTCAGATAGCGATAAATTTAATAATAACTTGCTTGGCATCTGGTTTAATAATAGGACTAGTATATTATGTTACGGCACCGATTGCATCTGAAAAGAGAGAAATATCAAAACAAGAATCTATGAGAGCATTAGTTAGTGATGCCGATAATTTCAAGGCTGTTCCGGATAAGGCCGATTGGTTTACAGCCGAAAAAGGCGGTAAAGTAATTGCATATGTAGTTCCAGGAGAAAGCAGAGGATATGGTGGAGAAATTAAAATGCTTGTAGCTATTACACCAGCAGGAGAAGTAATAGATTATAAGATACTAGCACATAATGAAACTCCAGGTCTAGGAGATAATGCTTCAAAAGAACCTTTTAGAAGTCAATTTAAAGGAAAAAAAGAAGCAAATTTAACTGTAACAAAAGATGCGTCTGATAAGGATGATATTCAAGCTATGACAGGCGCAACCATTTCATCTAGAGCTGTAACATTAGCTGTCAAAAATGCTGTGCATGAAGTAACAGAGTTTGCAGGAGGTAAATAATATGAAGGAAAAGTGGAAAATTTTTAGCAAGGGTTTGTACGATGAAAATCCAATATTTATGTTATGCTTAAGTCTTTGTCCTGCATTAGCTGTTACATCATCAGTGATCAATGGTTTTACTATGGGCTTATGTGTAACCTTCGTTATTACAAGCAATAACGTAGTTGTATCGCTTACAAGAAAATTTGTAAACCCAAAGGTTAGAGTACCAGTTTATATTACATTTATAGCTACTATAGTTACCGTTGTAGAACTTGCATTGCAGGCAATATCACCTGAATTATATAGTGCTCTTGGTATTTATTTAGACTTAGTAGTTGTTTTTGCTATAATACTTGCAAGAGCAGAGGTATTCGCATCAAAAAATAAAGTGTTTCCATCATTCTTAGATGGATTTGGAATGGGATGTGGTTTTACATTAGCTATGCTTTCAATATCTGTAATAAGAGAGCTTTTAGGAAGTGGATCAATTCTTGGGTTTAAAATACTAGGCCCATGGTACAACGCGCCTTTAATTATGATACTACCAGCTGGTGCATTTATACTAATAGGTTACATGATAGGAGCAATAAAGCTCCACAATGCACATAAAGAAGCTAAAAAAATAGAAGGAAGTGAAGCATAATGAGAGAGTATTTTACATTGTTTATAGGTGCGTTACTTGTAAATAATTTTGTTTTAACAAAATTTGTTGGGCTTTGTATATTTTTTGGAGTTTCTAAAAGTTTAGATGCATCAATAGGCATGGGAATGGCAGTTACCTCTGTTATAACTCTAAGTTCAATGTTAGCATGGGTTGTATATAATTTTGTACTTTTGCCATATCATTTGACATTCTTAACAACTATTGTTTTCGTAATACTTATAGCAAGTTTTGTGCAATTATTAGAATTAATTATAAAGAAACAAGCACCTACATTATACAGCATGTGGGGAATATATCTTCTTTTAATAGCAACAAACTGTATTGTATTATCAGTTCCATTATTAAGTGTTGAGTCAAACTACTCGTTTGTAAAAAGTGTAGTGTTCTCAATTGGATCAGGAATGGGATTTGCACTGGCCTTAGTACTTATGGCAAGTTTAAGAGAAAAGCTGGTTTATGCAGATGTGCCAAAACCACTAGAAGGAACAGGAGTTGCTTTTATATTAGCAGGTATGTTGGCATTGGCATTCTTGGGATTTTCAGGAATGATATAAAGGAGATGAGTAAAGATTATGTTTACTGTTATAATGGTTTTAGTGGTCCTTGGAGGAATAGGTGCGGTTTTTGGTTTTATCTTAGCATTTGCAAATAGAAAATTTGCTATGGAGGTGAATCCACTAATTCATGAAGTAGAAGATATTCTTCCTAAAGGACAATGTGGTGCATGCGGCTATGCAGGATGTGCAGCATATGCAGAAGCAGTAGTTATGAAAGATGATGTTCCTCCTAATTTATGCGTTCCAGGAAAGGATGCTGTAGCAAAACTTGTAGCAGAAATTACAGGTAAAAAAGCAGAAGAAGTGGAACCAAGAATAGCTCATGTTAGATGCAAAGGAACAAGTGAAAAAGCAGCATTAAGTTATAAATACAAAGGAGTTCATGATTGTAAGGCGGCAAGCCTAATACAAGGAGGACCAAAAGGATGTAAGCATGGATGTATTGGATTTGGGACTTGCGTAAGCAGTTGTCCTTTTGGAGCTATGACAATGGGAGAAAATGGACTTCCAGTTGTTAATAGAAAAAAATGTACTGGTTGTGGTAAGTGTGAAGAATCATGTCCTAAAAATGTCATTCAAATGATATCAATAAATGCTAGAGTAAAAGTTGATTGTAATTCAAAAGATAAGGGAGCTATTGCTAGAAAGTTATGTAGTGCTGCTTGTATAGGCTGTGGACTTTGTGCAAAGAATTGTAGCTATGGAGCTATTCAAGTTCAAAATAATCTCGCAGTGGTGGATCAGAAAATATGTGCTGAAAAATGTAGTGAAGCAACATGTTTGGCAAAATGTCCAACAGGAGCAATAAAAGTTGCGAATGAATTAATTGCTAATAAAAATTCAGACACAGTAAAAGTTACAATTTAAAATTTACAGTATTTTATATTAAATTATGGTTTAATATAAAATATTTATTAAATGTATAGCCAGTAGAGATGAAAAAATGTGCATTTCTACTGGCTATACATTTTGTAATTAGTGGGGCATTGTAGTAAACGTATGAGAGAATTTTTATTATTAATAGTGATAAAACTCATTGACTAATATTTAAATCATTAAAGAAAGGAAGCTTGGACATATGTTTGAATATAAAATTAGAAGTTATACCAATAAAAATACCTGTACCAATTCCGGCTATAGATAAAATTGGTAAATAAAGTGTAACTGCAATATTTTGAACTATAATTGCGGCTACAATTAATTGTCCTACATTGTGGAAAAATGCTCCAGCAGCACTTACACCTATTATACTAACTTTATCTTTCCAAATATTTTTTACGAAAAGCATTATATAAAAACTAAGCAACGCTCCAGCAGCACCATACATAAGTGTAGAGAGATTTCCACCAAACATAGTTGAAAGAAGAAGCCTTAATATTATAATTAAAAAAACATCTTTTTTATTATTCAATATGTATAATGCTATGACAGTAATTAAATTAGTTAACCCAAGTTTTGCACCAGGTGCAATAAATGGAACGGGAATCATACTTTCAATTGTATACAAAGCCAAAGCTTGTGATACTAGAATACCTATAAATACTATACGAAAAGTTTTATTCATTTAAACACCTCAAACTGTTTGCCATTATATCACTGCTTTTTATTTCAATCATAAGTTTATGTGGAAGACAAACTATAATTTGGCCTGGTTCTGATATAAATCCAGATCTAACGCATATTTTATCCTTGCAATCGGCATCTATTACTTTAATAGATTTATCTTTGACGTCTATTATATTATCACCGTATGAAGTTTTAATATCTATTTGGTCCTCACCTCTATGCTCAGATAGGTTGATTTTCTTATAAAATTTACCGTCTATAGTTATCTCAGCATATGTTCCATTGTAATGTTTGCCCATTATTACCCCAAAAACAAGTTCAGGAATAAGTGATATACATAGTAGAATAACTATTATAATTATATCCCATTTTTTAAACATATTATTTCCTTCTTTAATCTATAAATTTATTATACATTTTTGACAAAAATTTTAAAATATATTATGGTTAATATTGTATATTAAGTTAATTTTTAAATCAAGAAATTAATTATATAAGTTTTAAACAATATAACGTATCCTGAGTATTAAAAATACTCACAAAGCTTGTAATTTACTAATTACTGCTATAAAATAATAAACAAGATTGTGAACACGTGTGTAATTATTGAGCGTAAAAGAAATTATTTATAACCTCTAGCTATATTTGCGTACTAAAAATTAATTCTTTGCTAGAGATAAAAGCGCTTTATTTATTAAAAATTTGGAGGATTAATATGGCTACTACGATTAAAGATATAGCGAAAGCACTAGGAATATCACATTCAACTGTTTCAAGAGTACTGACTGGATCTAAATCTGTAAATGAAAAGACCAAAGAGGCGGTACTTAATGCAGTTAAAGAGCTAAACTATATTCCTAATATGAATGCGAGGAGTTTAAAGATAGATAAAGCTTATAATATTGGTGTATTTTTTTCAACTATAAGTAATGGAACCTCACCATTTGTATTTCAAACTGTTATAAATAATGTGTACAAGAATATAGACAAAAAGTATAATGTCATTGTTAAAGGAATAGATATGTATGAAAAAAATACTATAAATCCTAAAAATTATGATGGAATACTAGTAGTAAGTCAAAAAATAGATGATGATGATTTTATTAGAGAAATATTAGAGAAAGAGATACCTATTGTAGTCATAAATAGAAAGGTAAATCATGATGTTATAAATGTATATACAGATGAGAGTGTTGGGGTGTATAAGGGAGTAGAGGAATTAATAAAAAATGGTCATAAGGATATTGCAATAATAGAAGGAGCAATCAATTTCGATTCAACTAAAATGAGGCGAGAGGGATACTTAAAAGCTTTCAATAACTATAATATTAAATTGGACAAAAATCTGGTGCTAAATGGGAACTTTACTGTCAAAAGTGGATATGAAAAAGCTAATGAATTAATAGAAATGAATGAAAAGTTTTCAGCTATATTTGCTTTTAATGATGAAATGGCAACTGGGGCAATAAAAGCTATTACAGAGCATGGATTAAGGGTTCCAGAAGATATTTCAATACTAGGATTTGATGGGAATGAAATTGGCAGATTTATTACTCCAAGTATTACAACAATTAAAAGGCCTATGGGAGAAATAGCAAGAATTGCCACTGACTTACTTTTAAGATTGCTAAATAATGAACGAGATATAACAACTAAGAAAATATATATAGAATCAGAATTGGAACTAGGTAATTCAATTAAAGATTTAGATTAGAATAAATTATATAAAGCTATAGTGAAGCAAAAGTTTTCCTCACTATAGCTTTAAAATTTAATTCAAAATGAGAATAAAAAACTATTGCAAATATTTACATAAGCGTATATACTTGTATTAAGAAATAGGGAACACGTGTGCAAAGGAATTACATAATATTAAGGTTGGGAATTTTAGTAAAACCTTCTTGATAAAATGTATATATAAACTTTGAATATTTTTTTACTCAATTAGGAACACGTGTGCCTAAAAATTATAAGGAGAGAATATTATGAAAATGGAAATTCGATACTCAAATCATCCAGAAGACTCTAAACGCTATGATACAGAAACTTTAAGAAAACACTATTTAGTTGAGAAAGTATTTGTAGATGGAGAAGTGAATTTAGTTTATAGCCATAATGATAGGATCATATTTGGAGGAATTACACCAGTAAAAGAAGCATTAAAGCTTGGAGCGTCTAAAGAATTAGGAACAGGTTACTTTTTGGAAAGAAGAGAACTTGGAGTTATTAATGTAGGTGGAGAAGGAACAATTATAGCGGATGGAGTAGAATATAATCTAAATTATAGAGATGGATTATATGTTGGACAAGGCACTAAAAATATAGAATTCAAATCAGCTGATGGAAAAAATCCAGCTAAGTTTTATATAAATTCTGCACCAGCGCTTAAATCATATCCAACAGTAAAAATAGATTTAGAAAAAGCTAATAAGATAAAATGTGGCGATGAAATAAACATGAATAAAAGAACAATAAACCAATATATTCATCCTGCAGTATGTGAAAGCTGTCAATTAGTAATGGGATTAACAATACTTGAGCCAGGAAGTGGATGGAATACAATGCCATGTCATACTCATGAAAGACGTATGGAAGTATATTTATATCTTGATGTACCTGAAGATCAAGCAGTAATTCATTTTATGGGTGAAGGACAAGAAACAAGGCATATAGTAATGAAGAATGAGCAAGCAGTAATTTCACCAAGCTGGTCAATTCATTCAGGCATTGGAACTCAGAATTATTCATTTATATGGGGAATGTGTGGAGAGAATATAACATTTGATGATATGGATAACATAAGAATCCAAGACTTGAAATAATATAATTAATACTAACATAATCAAAAGAACAAGTTTCTGCATACTAATTACTAAATTGCAGTTATAATTATATGGTTTAAAAATGATGAGACATAGTTCTAACTAATATGGTAATAGTTAAACGCAGAAACTTTATTATGGAAGGATAGTTTTAAGAAAATACCATAGTACATGTATGATTATCTTAAAACTATTGCACATACGATACTATAAAAATTTAAATACAAATGATAGGTTGGTATTTTTAATGTAGAAATAAATTTAAAATATAGTAAGTTAAAGGAGGGATGAAAATATAGCAATATATAAGTAAACTAGTTATATAGTCATTGAAAACGTTGTGATGACTTAAATCTAATGGAATTTATTTTGGTGGTTTTTACAAAAAGATTAGTATGAATAATGTTGTGTTATGAGTATATCAATACAAATGAAACAGTTATGAGAGTTAAACTATAGTATTTAAGGAGTTGTTATTATGAAAATTAAACAAAATATTGAGAAAGTTCCTGGAGGTTTAATGATAGTGCCTTTATTTCTTGGAACATTACTTAAAACGCTTTCACCAGATGTTAATAAGTTTTTTGGAGGATTTACGGGTAATTTTTTAACTGGAACATCTGTTATTCTATTCATATTTTTTTTCTGCATAGGAACAACTATTGATCTACGGACATCAGGTTATATTGCAAAGAAAGGCATTTCATTATTAATAGGAAAGGTTTTATTTGCTTCATTATTAGGAGTACTAATGTCCCATATACTTCCGGCTAATGGAATACAAACAGGAATCTTATCTGGACTTTCAGTTTTAGCAGTTATTGCTGCATTTAATGAGACAAATGGTGGGCTTTATCTAGCATTAATGACGACTCTTGGAAGAAAAGAAGATGCTGCTGGATTTCCGTTTATAAGTATAGAATCTGGACCTTTCATGACAATGGTGGCTATGGGTATTGCAGGAATTGCCTCATTTCCTTGGCAAACATTAGTTTCTACATTGATTCCTTTTGCATTGGGTATTGCTCTTGGAACTTTGGATCATGATTTTCGTAAAATGTTTGCTCCAGTTGTTCCGGCTTTGATTCCATTTTTTGCATTTACTTTAGGATTTAGCTTAAACTTTGGGATGATTATTCAATCAGGATTTATGGGAATTATAATGGGAGTTGCAGTGGTAGCACTTTCAGGTGGATTATTATCCCTTATTGATAGATATTTAACCGGATCTGATGGTGTTGCAGGTTGGGCAGCATCATCAACTGCTGGTGCTGCTGTTGCGGTTCCTTATGCTATAGCACAAGCAAATGCACAATTTGAACCAGTTGCAGCTTCAGCTACAGCAATTATCGCAACAAGTGTATTAGTAACATCAATATTAACTCCTATTGTAACTATGTGGTTTGAAAAAAGAGCACGGGCTAAGGGATTACCAATTAAGCCATCTAAGTATAATAAAAATAAAGAAGTTAAGAGTAGTTTAAGTGAAATTTCTGCATAAAAGATGTTAAATAAATTTATTCAAAAGCTGTAGGCATAGATTTGGCCTGCAGCCTTTTTATTCTTTAGAAATTTATATTCCAGTAAAATCAGTGGACGAGGTACTCCTTGAGGGTATAACTTAAAAAAGGTTGATTGGATAGTTTGGGTATTTAATACAGAAAAAATTATATATATATTGTGATCATAAATTTATAGTTAAAATTTTGGTTAGATAAGTACTTAGTTAGGACAAAATATAGAAATTCGATTTCAACATATAGATTTCAATTAAGAGAGCTATAATTTATCAGTATGAAGATAGGTAGCTAAAGAATTGAAATTATTAAGTATAAATGGTAAAATATATATTAATATCATTATCTAGCATTGATTTTTATATTAGTGAAAAAGGTCCTAAATTAGAAAATATACAAATTAAATAATCAAGGAGCATTGCTATGAAGCTTACTTTTAGATTAAAACTATTCTTTTATTTTGTAGGAATTATATTGTCTATATCTATTCCAATTGCACTAATAACTTATAATTATATGTATAAATCCCTTAAAGAGCATCTATTTTCAAGCGCTAAAGCCCAAATGGTGCAGGTTGATAACAACTTTTCTAACATGTTAGGGCAAATAAAGTACAATGCTAAGTTTCTTGCAACTTATTCAGATGCAAAAAAAGCAGACCAATCTATTTCAGCTCTATTTAATATTCCTGATATTGCGATAAATAAAAAATATTCAAAACAAATACCTGGGATAGAGAGTACTATATATAATGTGCTTGAGGCTTATGGAACATCTCATCCAGAAACAACTTATGTGTACATTGGTACTAAATGGGGAGGATATATTCAATGGCCTGATGGATTAAGTACTAATACATTTGATCCAAGGACAAGACCATGGTATTCTTTGGCATTATCAAATCAAGATGAAGTGGTAATTTCAGATCCATACGTTTCGGCAGTTGATAATTCCAAAAATGTAATTATAAGTGCGTCAACAACAGTAAAAAATGAAGATGGAAGCATTGTTGGAGTTATGGGTATAGATTTAAGTTTGGAAAAGTTATCTGAAATAATAAGAAATATTAGGATTGGAGATACAGGCTATGTTTTTCTTTATTTAAAAGATGGAACTATGTTAGCTCACCCAGATATAGATTTAAACTTTAAAAATATCTTACATTTAAATCAGTTAGGTTATACATATTCTCAAACAGATGAAGCTTCAAAATTTTCATTTGATAACTATGATAAATTTATAGATTTGGATAATGGAAGTTTTGAAACTTATATAAATGGAGATCCTGTTTTAGTTAATGTTTATACATGTAAGGATACTGGTTGGAAGATGGCTTCAGTTATACCAAAAAGTGAATTGGAAAGCAAAGCTAGCAAGATGGGATATTTAATAATTATGATAACAGTGGGTGTTTCATTTCTTGCTATTTTCGTTACACTCATTGTTACTAAGAAGGTAACAAAACCGATTACAGAATTAGTTTCTTTAATGCAAGCGGCTGGAAATGGGGATTTATCAGTAAAAGCTAGTATTAATTCAAATGACGAGTTTGGAAAATTAGGAAGATCTTTCAATTTGATGATTGGTAAGTTACGTTCAAGCTATGAGGAATTATCATCAGTTTATGAGGAATTGCTGGCGACAGAAGAAGAATTAAGAGTACAATATAACGAATTACAACAAAATGAGGAAGCACTTAGAGTTAGTGAAGAAAAATACAAACTCGCACTAGAATGTGCAAATGACTCGATTTGGGAATGGAATTTAGTTACAGATATATTCTTTGCTTCTGATAAATTAATTGATATTACTGGATACAAGTTGGATGAGATAAATAATTTGAGAAACTTTGTGTATGAGAATGTTCATTCAGATGATCTTGATAAAGTGAAAAAAGATTTCAAAAATCATATTAATCAGCTTACAGATGTTTATAGCTCTGAATTTAGAATAAGAACTAAGAGCAGTTCGTACGTTTGGATTCTCTCTTGTGGTAAAGCGTTAAGAAATTCTGAAGGAAAAGTTATAAAAATAACTGGTTCTATTAGAGATATTTCTGAAAGAAAGATTTCAGAGGATAGAATAAAATTCATGGCGTTTTATGATTCTTTAACAAAACTTCCTAATAGGACATTGTTTATGAATAGGCTAAATGAACAACTACAATTATCTAATTACGCCAATAAACAAGGAATTGTATTTTTTATAGATCTAGATAATTTTAAGAATATAAATGATACTATGGGACACGAGTATGGCGATAAATTGCTAATAAGTTTAGCAAAACAGTTTGAAAATTTAATTGAAGAAAAAGATACAATATCTAGACTTGGTGGAGATGAATTTATATTACTTCATCCTGATTCAAAAGAAGACGAAATACAAACTTATGCAAACAAGCTATTAGGTTTGTTCGATAAAGTATTTAAAATTGATAACAAGCATATGTATATAACTGCAAGTGTTGGAATAGCTTTGTATCCTAAAGATGGAAGGGATAGTAGTACAATTTTAAGAAATGCAGATGCCGCTATGTACAGGGCAAAGGAATTAGGTAAAAATAGATTTTCACTTTTCGATCCAGAAATGTATCTAAGTCTTGAACGAAAGACTAGCATAGAAAGAATATTAAGGACGGCAGTTGATAATAATGAACTTATCATCAACTATCAACCTCAGTATGATTTACAGGCTAATAAAATATTTGGCTTTGAAGCATTACTTAGATTAAATAGTAGGGAACTTGGTTTTATATCCCCTGCAGAGTTTATTCCAATAGCAGAGGAATGTGGATATATCACACAATTAACTTTATGGGTGCTTAAGGAATCTTGCAGACAAAGTGCTAAGTGGTTTGAAGCAGGCTATAAATTTAATAGCATAAGCGTTAACATCTCATCAGTTGATTTACAAGAGACAAATTTCTTAGATAATGTTAAAGAAATTATTGAAAGTTCATCTGTTAATCCGAATATGATTGAACTTGAGATTACTGAAACTGTTCTTATGAAATCATTTGATTCTAGTATTGGAATATTAAAGAAATTAATGGACATGGGAATTAGAATTGCGCTTGATGACTTTGGCACGGGATATTCATCATTAAGCTATCTTAGAAGAATTCCTATAAATACATTAAAGATTGATAAATCATTTATAGACAATATTTCTTCAAATAAGAAAGAAGAAGCGATTATAAAAAATATTATTCAAATGGCACATAGTATGGAATTAAAAGTTATTGCTGAAGGAGTTGAGACTGAAGGTCAGCTTTTAATACTTGAAAGAATGAAATGTGATTATATTCAAGGGTATTATTTTAGCAAACCTCTTCTTGCTAATCAACTTGAAGAATTACTAGAAAAATAGAAAAGTGAATAAGTATGATTACATTTAAGGTGTTAAAATATAAGGGTCACATATAAGTATAAGATTCCTATAAATGAATTTGTATTATTCATTTGTCACATAATATTAATAAGTATACAGAAATAAATAATTTCAAAAGAGAACAGGGAGGAAACAAATGAATCAAGAATATGTAAAAAAATCCAATGAAGAATTAAAGATGAGTCTGACAGATGAACAATATAGAATTACACAAGAAAATGGTACAGAAGCTCCATTTTCTAATGAATATGATAATCAGTTTGAAAAGGGGATTTATGTAGATATAACTACGGGTGAGCCATTGTTTGTATCAACCGATAAATTCAACTCTGGGTGTGGCTGGCCTGCATTTTCCAAGCCAATAGATAGAAAGGTAATAAAAGAAAAAATGGATAAAAGTCATGGCATGGTAAGAACGGAGGTTCGAAGCAGTACTGGTGATGCACATCTAGGACATGTATTTACTGATGGACCCGAAGATATGGGAGGTTTAAGATACTGTATAAACTCAGCAGCACTTAAGTTTATCCCAAAAGACAAGATGAAGGAAGAAGGTTATGAAGAATATTTAGATAAGATACTATAATAGTAGTATCATCATCATGATATTAATTATAAGTAACTTTAAGAGAATCAATAAAGCTAATATTTTTTAACGGCGGTAAATGTATCGCCGTTAAAATTTAATCAAAAATTGAATTATATTTCTATCTTTTCTGAATCTTCTAATACAATCAAATCTTCTGGGTAAGGATTAAAATAAGTTTGTTCCAAAAGGTAATCAATATTAAATCTAACTACATAGGATTTGACTAAAAGCATAGGAGACATTATTGTAAGTTTTTTCATCTTGTATTTTTCTAAGGAATCAAGTAATAATTGAGTTTCTTCATTAGTTATGTATTTTGAAAAATATCCCATAGCATGCATTAGAACATTTATATTATTTGTATACTTAGGAAGTTTTTCAAATGCCAAATTCAAATTCTTCTCATATTCAGCTATAATACTTTTTATATCATTATTTTCACCATTTGCTGTAATTCTACCTAAGATTTTAGTATACTTTTGGCTATTTGCCATGAGTAGTAATTTATTTCTACATTGAAAATGTATTAATTCATTAAGTGAATTAGATTCCTTGACTTTTCTAAAATCTGCATTAATAAAAATTCTTGTAAGAAAATTATCTCGAATTCTATAATTATGTAATCTGCCTTCATCTTCTATTGGTATATAAGGAAATTTTTCTTTAATCTTATTTCCAAATATTCCGGCACCTCTTGTGCTTCCTGTAACCTTAGCTGTGCCATTATAAATTTTTACATTTTTATGTCCACAGGAAGGTGAACCGCTTTTTAAGAGAAAACCGTCTATATTACTTAAATTTTTCAAATATGATTCTGAAAACTCAACCATTTCTTTTGTGAATTCTTTTCCTTCTTTAGGCTCATATAATTTCAATTCATTATTTTCAGAGACAACTCTAATTGTTGGTCGTGGAACTTTAAGTCCTATAGAAGTTTCTGGACAAACATTTATAATATTAACAAAAGGTTTCAATTTTTCAACAAATGCATCAGTTATCATTTGTCCATTGTAACGACAGGCTTCGAAACCTAAACATTTACTAAAAAATACATTTGGTTTAAATAAATCACCCATGAAAACACTCCTTTTTTCATTTTACTTATAATATTATCATTTTATAAGTAAGTAATTCATTAAAAGTGTCAATAATAGAGAAATCATCGATTTATCATTATTGACAGTATTAGATTTTAAGGGTAGGATAAAAATGAAATATTTCTGGAAACGACCTTAAATATTTCCAGAAAGAATAACTTTTAAATATATAATTAATATTTACATAGAAAGGATTTTTTATATGACTAAAATAGATATTATTTCAGGGTTTCTTGGGGCAGGAAAGACTACTTTGATTAAAAAATTAATAGAAGAAGCGTTTCAGGGTGAAAAGCTTATGATAATTGAAAATGAATTTGGCGAGATAGGAATTGATGGAGGATTTTTAAATAATTCAGGAATTGAAATAACAGAAATGAATTCAGGATGTATTTGTTGTTCTTTAGTTGGAGATTTCGGAGTTGCACTTAAAGAAGCATTAGATAAATATTCACCAGAACGTATAATAATAGAACCATCGGGAGTTGGTAAATTATCAGATGTAATTAAGGCAATAGAAAATATAAAAAGCGAAGTAGATATTAAACTTAATAGTTTCACGGCAGTTGCTGATGCTGTAAAATGCAAAATGTATATGGATAACTTTGGAGAATTTTTTAATAATCAAATTGAAAATGCAAATACTATTATCTTAAGCCGAACTCAAAAGATTTCAGAAGAAAAATTAGAAGTATGTGTATCCCAAATAAGAGAACACAACAGTTTTGCAACAATAATAACAACAAACTGGGATGAGATTAATGGAAAGCAAATTCT
The DNA here is from genome assembly GCF_022324665.1 of Clostridium sp. YIM B02500. Lineage (NCBI taxonomy): Bacteria > Bacillati > Bacillota > Clostridia > Eubacteriales > Clostridiaceae > Clostridium > Clostridium sp. YIM B02500. The sequence continues at coordinate 85,335 of NZ_JAKGTE010000019.1, forward strand.
ATCTGCAATGGAAAGGAAAGAGTCCCTTGAAAAAGAGCTTTTAGTAGAAGTAAAGAATAGTAAGTCTGAAAATCATCAACACAGCGAAGAGTGCTGTTGCAATAATAATAAGAACCATACTAAGGAAGAATGTGATAATCATGAACATCATATAGATTGTAATTGTAATGATCATAACCATAATCATCATACTCATGATCATGAGTGTGGATGTGGACACGATCATCATTCACATGATCATCACCATGCAGATGAAGTATTTACGAGCTGGGGAATGGAAACACCAAAAAAGTTTTCAAAAGTAGAAATAAATAATATATTAAAAACTTTATCGGAATCTTCTGATTATGGAATTATATTGCGTGCTAAAGGTATAATCCCTTGCTCAGATGGAGGTTGGATAAACTTTGATTTAGTTCCAGGCGAGTATGAAGTACGTGAAGGAATAGCAGATTATACAGGAAGGTTATGCGTTATAGGTACAAATTTAAATAAGAATGAAATAGAAGAATTATTTGATGTATAGATACAAGCTAAATATTTCGATTTATATAAAAATTGTGATTAAGGAAGAGGAGTGAAAATTACTGATAATATAGATAACCAAACTTAGACCTGAACTTATGCATATAACTCCCCGAAATGAATAATATACTTTTGTTCCAGTTTCTAGGTAATTCTGATGGGTGATTCTAAGGCTATAAAGTTGCACCCAAAGTGCTAGCCTCAAAGAACAAGCTTTGAACTAGCACATTTGGAACAACTTATAGCCAAAGAATCACATCCATCAAAATTACCAATGAAACATTCCACAAAAGTATATTACCCATTTCTAGTTGGGATATATTTCATAGTATAAATTTAACTTATAATTGGCTTATCTACATAGATATCCCAATTATTAATTAGATTTATTATGAGAACATATTTCCACATTTACTATATATAAATTATTATTTTTAGCTAGAAATCATAAATATATTTGTGAAGAAAACATTTGAAAATGAGTGTTAAAGGTTCTTAGCTGTAGGTTGTTCCAATTTAGCTTGTGAAGTGAGAGTCCAAAATTTTATTTTGGGTTGTCGAACTTCCTCAGCGAATGTAATGAGTCGAGCTTCCCTAGGAAAGTTGGAGCATGCTAAATTGGATAAAACCTGCTGCTTAGAACCTTCAGTGATATTTTCATAGCTTTTCGGAATCAAAATATTTATGATTTCGGTAAGTTATCACATAAATTTAGTTTTAAAGTTGGGTATCTATAATAAAACTCCTCACTTTAATAAATTCAAATAATTTAAATTCATTTGAGTTTATTTAGTGATATTATGACATTTTTTTGACTTATATCTGAAGAAGGACTTTCATCAATTTCGATTTCAGGGATAGTTAGAGAATTTTTCTCATCTAAGGCCTTAATTATCCATAAGATTCTTTTTTGATAGTCCTGTAGTAATTTCCTATTCATGGACATTACCTCTTTTCATAGAATTTAATATGTAGTAGGTTATACTAATATAAATAAAATATACATTAAATGAAATTTAAATATAAAGTATTTATAATTATTAGGAAAGAAATTTAGAATTAGCAATAGAAATTCATAAGAAAAAATAATTTAAGTTTTGAAATATTAAAAAACTTAAATTATGAATGTAAATTTATAGATAGAATTATGTTGCATTTAATTAGAAAAATAAGTGAAAGAAGGAATTGATTTATGACTGATGTACCAGTTTTTCTTATTACTGGTTTTTTAGAGAGTGGTAAGACTACTTTTATAAAAGAAATATTTAATGATCCAGAGTTTTATGATGGGGAAAAAATTCTTTTAATTGTTTGCGAGAACGGTGTAGAAGAATATGAAGTGGAATTTTTGAAAAAACACAATGCAAATATTGTTAGCATCAGCAATATAGAAGAATTTACATATTTAGCATTAAAAGAATTCAATCAGAAATATAAACCAACCAAGGTTGTTTTAGAATACAATGGAATGTGGCAATTTGACATTTTTGATAATGTGAAGTTTCCTGATGGATGGGAGATTGCTCAAATTATAACAACTATTGATGCATCAACATTTGAAAGTTATATGAGTAATATGAAGTCTTTATTAATAGAACAATTTAAGAATTCAGATTTGATTATATTTAACCGTTGCAACGATAAAACAAATAAATTGAAATTTAGAAATAGTGTAAAAGCTATTAATTCAAGAGCAAATATGATGTTTGAATTAGAAAATGGCGAGGTTGATGATAGTCCCTTAGAATTACCATTTGATATACATAAGAAAGTAATAGAATTTAAAGATTACGATTATGGGGTTTGGTACTTAGATGCAACAGAATATCCAGAAAAGTACGAAGGTAAAAATATAAGAGTGAAAGGTCTTGCTTATAGCAATCCTAAGTATCCTAAAGGTGTTTTTGCATTTGGCAGAAATGCAATGACTTGCTGTGAAGATGATATATCATTTTTAGGTATTCTGTGTCAAACAAGTAAGGTATTTAATTTTAAAGATAAGGAATGGATCGAGTTAGAAGGTATAATTCATAAAAAATATATACAGCAAGAACAAAGGGAGATTCCATATATAGTGGTTCAAGATTATAAAAAAATAGATAAGCTTGAGGAAGAATTAGTTTATTTTTAATAGATTAGTCATTGGCATAAAGTCAATATATAAAAGCAGGTATATTGGAAATTTTCTTAATATACCTGCTTTTTCTGTTTGTTAAATTTGTTGAAAGTTTTTAATTAATACTGGTGTCTTTTTCGATAAACTTTGCAACTCCATCATCATCGAAGCTTGAGATGACACTTGTTGCAACCGCCTTTGCTTCAGAAATTCCATTTTCAGGAACATACGAACGATCTGCAGATTGCAACATTTCAATGTCATTAAAATTATCCCCAAAAGCGATTACTTCATTTGCGTCAATCAGTTCCTTTAATTCTTTTATAGCAATGGCCTTAGATGCTTTAGAACTAAATATATCTAAAAAGTAATTATCTTTATATACATTTTTGTTAGGAACACATTTTAATATAGGGTTATCTAAAATGCAATTTTCAACATTTTTTATACGATCAAAAGAACCATACAAAACAAAATATAAAATTGTATACCCATCCTTTGGAACTTGTTCAAAATCATCGTATTGATGACAACGACCTTTGTATAATAAATGCCTTTCTGCAAAATACTCAAGATCAGATGGGTCATCAAGATTGTTGTATATGAAGTGGATATCTCCATCTTTTAATGCATACATAAATCCATAACTTTTATACTCATCAAATATTTTTATTAGATGATTTAACTGAGATATTGGAAATTCATTAATTTTTAGATATTGCTCTTTATTTAAATCATAAAATCCTATACCGTTATTTAATATGATAGGAATGTTAATTGGAATTTCACTTATCAATCTTTTTGCAGCCTGAAGGTTTCGTGCAGTTGCAATACTAAACAATGTACCTTTTTCTATTTGTTTCTTTAAGATTTTTAGTGATGTTTGTGAAACTTCTCCATTAGAATTTAATAAGGTACCATCTAAATCTGTTACATATAATGTTCTTTTATTCATTTATTGCACCCCTTTATATAAGATAGAAGATTTCTGTAAAATAAGTATTAAGAGAATTTATATTACAGTAATTTATATATTGTGAGTTTAGCATAAGAAAGCTGTCAATTCAAGGAAAATAAGGATATATAAATCCATTAAAGTTCATGAGTGCTGACATTCATGAAAAAATTGACAAATGACTATTTTAAAATATAATTTATTATAGTATGTAATTAAAAGATAGTTAGAAGTGAAAGGACATTTTATGTATCAAGAAGAAAGATTATATGAAATATTAAATATACTTAGAGAAAAAACTGTGTTATCTAATAAAGAAATAATGGAAACATTTAATATATCAAGGGATACTGCTAGAAGAGACATTGTTAGATTAGTAGAAGAAGGAGTTGCTATTCGAACTCATGGAGGAATTGCAGTGCCATCTATAAGAACTGAAATTAAGGATTATAAGAGCCGCTTATCTATAAATTCAGAAGAAAAAATAAAATTGGGTAAATATGCAGCTAAATATGTTTCAACAAATCAAGTATGTTTCTTTGATGTGTCTACTACCATTGAAGCGTTATGTCAGTGTGTTGAGGATGATATCTCTATATATACGCATTCTTTAGATAACATGGAAATACTTGCTGAAAAAAAATGTGATGTTCATTTATTAGGTGGAAAATTGCAACGTAAAAATCGTTTTTTATATGGCAGTGGCACAATAAATCAAATCGAAGATATACATTTTGATATAGCATTTTTAGGTGCTGCAGCAATTAGTGAAGATGGAATTTATGTAGTTGATTTTGAGGATTCATATATAAAGAGAAAGGTAGCAGAAAGAAGTACTTTTGTATGTGTTATAGCTGATAGTGAAAAGTTCTTCAATTCCAGCACGTTTAAAGCTATTTCATTTGATAGAATAGATTTATTAATAACTACAAAAGAGCCGCCTGAGAATATAGAAAAAAGAATGAAAGACTCAGGAACTGTTATTGAAATAGTGTGATCTTATAGAAAATGAGAATAAATTATTTACGTAATTTATTCTCATTTAGCTTAATTAAATTTTATTTTGCTGCTTTATTAGCCCTTTTCTGTAAGCGTTAAGAAGCATCTTTAAGTCATCTATTTGCTGCTTGAGAGTTACACCTACATCAGTATCTTCAACTCTTTTCCTATTTACAACTTGCTCTAGTAAGAGAGTTGTGGATAATATGTCAGTCTCTTCTTTTATGGCTGCTTCGGTGGATTCAAATGGCTGATGAGATACTAACTGAAGCCCAAAAGAGTTATATATTAACGTATATCCAGCTAGTCCAGTTTTGGGCTGATATGCTTTTGAAAAACCTCCATCTATAACTAGTAGAGTTCCATTTGCTTTTATAGGACTTTCTCCATTTTTTTCTTCAACGGGCATGTGGCCATTTATTATATGAGATTCTGGTGAACTAAGCCCAAATTCATTTAGTATTTTTTTGCAGATATCCTCATTATCTCTTAAGCTAAAATAGGGATCTTTCCTTTCATAATGAGTTTCTTTTTCTTCAATAAAATACTGTTCAAATATTGTCATTCTATCCTTACCAAATAATGGCGAAGAAGCACCACACCACAAATACCACATTATATCTTCTTTATTATCAGAATCAGCCTTGTCTTTTGAAAAATAGGCCTCTCTTGCTAGCATATCCAATTTGTCTAAAAGTTCTTTACCTTTATATTCTTTATCAGCTATTTTGACTTTTTTAAAGCTTCCATCTTCATTTAATGGTATGAATCCATGATATAGTAAATTGGAATTAAATTTTAAATATAAACTTCCATTTGAATATAGGAATCGAACATGCTTATTATACTTATCGCTATTAATAAAAGAGGTTTTTAACTTATCGATTAATTCTTTCTCATCATAAGTAAGTTCATATGGATTTTTAGGGTCTATAGTAGGAAAAAATGAATCTTTCAATTTATGCGTTTTACCGTTTAAGTTAATGGTTCCTTCAGCATAATTAATTTTATTTAATAAAAGCCTATGATTCATATTAAATTCAGGATGCCTTAAAATCACCTGACCTTCGAGTTTAAATAATATTATAGCTATAGCTTTGTGCATTTGAGCTATTAAATTAATTTCATTAATGCTGTATTTTTTATCACAATCCATCTTAGGCAAGAAGATATTACAGGGATGATCCTTATAAAAATCCATAGAAAAAGTTGCTAGAGGGAGAAGGTTAATTCCGTATCCATTTTCTAAAGTATCCAAGTTAGCATACTTTAGAGAATTTTTTATAACATTAGCAATACATACGTCTGAACCACAGGCAGCACCCATCCATAAGATATCATGATTTCCCCATTGGATGTCAACAGAATGATATTCAACTAAAGTATCCATAATAATATCGGCACCGGGACCTCTATCGAATATATCCCCTAAAATATGAAGTCTGTCTATAACAAGTCTTTGTATCAATTTAGAAAGAGCAACTATAAATTCCTTTGATCTATCTGTGTCTATAATAGTTCTAATAATTTGTTCATAATATTCATATTTATCTATTCCTTTAGGCTGTTCATGTAAGAGCTCTTCTATTATGTAAGTAAAATCTTTTGGAAGAGCCTTTCTTACTTTTGAACGTGTATATTTAGAAGAAACGTATCTGCATATTTCAATTAACCTGTATAAATTTATTTTGTACCAATCATCTATGTTTTCTTCTTGCTTCAATACTATCTCTAGTTTTTGCTCAGGATAATATATAAGGGTTGCTAAACTTTTTTTCTCACTTTGCATCAAGCTATTACCAAAAAGATCTTCAATTTTTCTTTTTATGACCCCTGATGCGTTTTTTAATACATGAATAAAAGGCTCATACTCTCCGTGGATATCAGTTAGAAAATGTTCAGTTCCTTTTGGCAAATTTAAAATTGCCTGCAGATTTATTATTTCAGTAGAAGCTTCGTTGATTGTCGGATATTGTTTAGAAAGCAACTCTAAATATCGTAAGTTGTCAGATATTTCATTAGTTGATAGATCGTATTTTTTCATTATTACATCTCCTTTGTTGCTATTAAGATAATATCTTCTATAACTAATTAAATTATAGAAGAAGGTTTGATAATAAACAATAATATTAATAAAATAAGAGCTTAAAGTGAATCAAGCTCTTATCATCCTATAAATTTATATTTTACTTATACCAACAAGAATCATAACAGATCTAGGTTCTATTTCAAGTGTCTCTCCAACTTGGAGCATCTGGTCAATTGAATCGCTAATGTCTTCTCCAGAAGGCATGGATGTATTTACAGCGATTCGCCATTCTAAATATATAGGGAGCTCAGGTAATTTTATATATTGCGTTTCCCAATGTGCATTGATGCATAGGTACACAATGTCATCTTCTTTTTCTTTTTTATTCCATCCTGCAAACATTATCCCAACAGTTCTAGTACTATCTGATGGATCTAAATACCAAGGCTCTATACCATGTTTACTAACAGGAGGTAAGCCACATCGTGATTCTTCAATTCTGTCTTTAATAGCAGGATGCCGTTTTCGAAAATAAATCATATTCTTAAAGAAAGTAAATAAATCATGATTCTTATATAGAAGACTCCAGTTTAACCATGAAATTTCATTATCCTGACAATATGGATTGTTATTTCCAAACTGTGTATTTCCAAATTCATCTCCAGATAAAAGCATTGGCGCTCCTTGGCTAGAAAGAAGAACAGCACAAGCATTTTTTATTAGCTTTCTTCGCAACTTTATTATATTTTCATCGTCAGTTTCTCCTTCAGTACCACAATTCCAACTATTATTGTTGTTCTCACCATCTGTGTTATTCCAACCATTTTCTTCATTGTGTTTATCATTATAAGAATATAAGTCATATAAAGTGAATCCATCATGGCATGTAATAAAGTTTACTGAAGCATTTTTTCCTCTTATATCTGGATTATAGAGGTCATAAGATCCGGTAATTCTTTCAGCAACAGTGGCAGCTAACCCTGAATCACCCTTTAGAAACCTGCGAATATCATCTCTATATTTTCCATTCCATTCACACCATCTTTTCCAAGATGGAAAACTGCCGACTTGATATAATCCACCTGCATCCCATGCTTCAGCTATCAATTTTGTATTTGCAAGAATAGGATCAAATGCTAGGCTTTGCAATAGTGGAGGATTATTCATTGGTGATCCATCTTCGTTTCTACCGAGGATTGAAGCTAAATCAAATCTGAATCCGTCAACGCGATATTCTGTAACCCAGTAACGAAGGCAATCTAAAATCATTCTATGAACAATTGGGTGATTGCAATTTAAAGTATTTCCACATCCGCTAAAATTATAATATTTACCATCTGGTGTAAGCATGTAATAAACATTATTATCAAACCCCTTAAAAGATATATATGGGCCATATTCATTGCCTTCAGCAGTATGGTTAAAAACAACATCTAAAATAACCTCTATTCCATCTTCATGAAATTTCTTTATCAAAGACTTCAGTTCATCACCTTCTTTATTACGTTCAATTCCAGCAGTGTAACTGGTGTTTGGAGCAAAGAAACACACAGGATTATAACCCCAATAATCACAAAGCAAATTACCTCTAACATATCGTGCATCAAGCATTTCATCAAATTCAAAAATTGGCATAAGTTCTACTGCATTGATTCCAAGCTCTTTAAAATAAGGAATCTTTTCGGCTAATCCGGCAAATGTTCCAGGATAATTAACTTCTGACGATGGATGCTTAGTAAAGCCCCTTACATGTAACTCGTAAATAATCAAATCTTTCATATGAATTAAAGGCCTTTTACTGTTGCCCCAATCAAAATCATTAGAGACAACTCTTGATTTATATTGATTTCCACATAGTGTTTTTGTTCCCCATACACTTTGCCCAGCAATTGCTTTTGAGTAGGGATCAAGTAAAAATTTACTACTATCAAAAACTAATCCTCTTTCAGGTATATATGGACCGTCAACACTATATGCATATTCGAATTCTTCAATATCTAATCCAAGTACTATCATAGAGTATACATTACCTATTCGATAATATTCAGGAAAAGGAATGACAGCATAAGGTTCACACATAGCAGTCTTAAATAAGAGTAGTTTACATGATGTTGCGTTCTGAGAGTGGATAGTGAAGTTAACACCCCATGGTATAACTACTGCACCATTTTCTAGATAAAATCCAGGGCGAATTTTAAATCCCTCAAATTCGTCCGTGGGGATTAAATTTTTCTGGAGTGTTTTTACAAATTCATCGAAATTTACAGTATTTTTTAAGGTATTTATATCTAGTTCTATATTCTCAGCAATTGAAAATTTAGAAGTATCCATAATATATTTTCCTCCTTGATATTATTAGGATCCTCTTACTTTTATTATATTAGAACGAATATGATTTGAATCAGTGAATGAAATCATTATTTAATTATTACTTAAATTGTTGTATTAAGATTCCAATTTACATGTTTTAAACTAATTAAGTTAGAAATATGGGATTAAGATATTTAAGTTGTGGTATAATTTTCATATAAGCTATTAATTGCACAAAATTGGTTATATAAAAAATAATCTCTGATGAAGGGTAATATATTATAGATAATAAACAAAATGAAGAATGTTTTGTATAAAACAAATGGAGAAACTATATACACTATAAGATTTGGGAATGAGGGGGAAATAGATGACTAAAAAAATAATTTACAGTTTACTTATTGTAGCAGCGGTAGTTTCTGCAATACCAAAAGAAGTTTCAGCAGAATGGAAGCATAATAATACTGGTTGGTGGTATGAGGAAGGAAAATCTTATAGTACTGGCTGGAAACAAATAAATGGATCATGGTACTATTTTGGTAATGATGGTTATATGAAGACTGGATGGATTTTAGATAAGGTTTGGTGGTATTATTTACAGGATAACGGCGCTATGGCATCTGGTAAAACATCAATTAAAGGTAAGGATTATGAGCTTGATAATAATGGGAAATGGATAAATAATGCTCTTCCTAATAAAAATGTTAATATGAACATTAGCAGACCTCCTTCAGAGGAAAAAATGAGTACAACCCCAGATTTTAGCTTGTTTAATGAAAACGGAAATACGTATTTTAAAATTCAAGATAGCTATTATTTAAAAGGTGTATGGAATATAGATGGTAATATATATATTTTTGATGAAAATGGTGTGTTGCAAAAAGGCGAATATACGTCAGAAAGTGGCAGAAAATATAGCTTAGGAGATGATGGCAAAGTTATAGAATGTCTTAGTGACAAAAATTATAATTTATGTCCAGAATATGCACTGACTACTAAATCAACTACAGAGAATTATGAAGTTAAATTAGATGATAATAATATGTTTACTATAACTGATGTCAATTCAGATGACCCAGAAAAGGATGGAGTAAGAATTGAAGATGGAACAGGTTACAAATTAGACAATACCAAACCAAAGGCAACTATTAATGGAAACACTTTATATTGTAGAACTAATCAAGCTATAGATTTAGGAATGATAAAAGTAAGTAGTGTAGATGATAAAAGTTCATCATTTCCTAATTTAATAGCATTGTCTAAGAGTGAAGATGATAGTGTTGCCGTTTCAGGAATAAATTTAAGTTTGGAGGATGGATTTTTTAAAGAGATTCATCCAACAGTTATCGCATACAAAGCAGGAAAAACTACTATTACAATAAATGTTAATGGAACCAAGACTTCATTTGATGTAGTAGTTACTGAATAATTTTCTATACTGATAATGCATAAAATTTATATTTTTATGGTTGTTAAGTTAATTTTAATATATATTTAATGTTGAATTAAAATATAAACTCAAATAGAAGAATTGAGGAATTTATATAAGTAGTAATACAAACTTAAATGAAAAAGAATATAAATATTATATTTTGACTAGTTACATAATTTTAGTAACTAGTCATTTATTTTTTTGAAAAGAAAATTATTTGTCAATTAAATTTTTTTCATATTCCTCTATCATTTTTTGGGTCATCAATCCTCCAATTGGTCCACCTACAAGTCCGTTTAATTTTGATGACTTATTTCATTTATAATTATCATTAAGTTCTATGTCAAGTTCATTTCCAAATTCTATTTTTAGCTTATCTAGTTTTTCTCTAGCTTCCGGAACTAAAGGCCTTCTGCTCATAATTTAACACCTCCATATCAGTATTAGTTTTATAAATTTATAGTAAAATATACTTAATAAATTATTGAATTTAAATGAATGGAACTTGTGAAAAATTAATGGAAAGGAGGATTTTAATACTTTTTTTACAAGTATTTGCATAGATTAAAATTTATGAGAGTGGTTAATATATTAATGCCAAACAAAATCATAGATTAAGGGAGGTAGATTAAGATGGCTTCAAGAAATAAAACTTTAGTTCCAGAGGCAAAAACAGGTTTAAACAGATTAAAAACTGAGGTAGCTTCAGAAATTGGGTTAAATAACTATGAAAACATTGATAAAGGGAACCTTTCTTCAAGACAAAATGGTAGTGTTGGCGGAGAAATGGTTAAGAGAATGATAGAGGGTTATGAACAAAGTCTCTAGAAATAGATATTTAATGTCGTAACTCGGTTCATTAATTACCATAGATCCTAAAATGAAAGTTAGTAGAACATAGCTAATGATTTATGTTCTACTAGCTTTTTTTATGTATGAATTTATATTCAAATGAAGTCTATGGAAAACAAAAGAGAATAAAAGAAATTAGAAGCATAGATGAGATTATGAAAAATAATGAAAATAAAATGAGAGAGATGGCAGAAAATTCATATGGAATTACCTTACAATATGGTATAAAATGTAAAAGAAGGCAATTAAACATATACTCAAAGGAGTTGAATAATATGTTATATTTATATACTATATCAATAAAGTTAAGTTGTTTATCCTTAATATTACTATTATTTAGGCTTGTTTTAAACAAGAATAATATTAATATTTTTGGTAACAAGGAAAAAAGAGGTCTACTGATAACCATACTTATTATTAGTATTGTGCCAATAATCAATATATTTTTTGCAGCTTCAAGTATATATGCGTCAATTTTTATGAAAAAGGAAAAATTTATAAAATTCATCAATGAATAGCTTTAGTAGAATCTAAGGCTATTTTTTCATGAATTTATTACCTCTATAAACTACCAATAAAAAGTATATGAATATTTTTCATCATAAAGTAATTATAAATATGGTTAGGAAAATAATTTATAAATATGAAATTATTGATATATATGACAACAATATTACGATATTATTATATATTTTATAAGATTTATATAAGCGTATTTCATCTTTCTCAGTTACAGATATAATATTTATAAGAAGCTTAAGATTAACTAAATTATGTATAGATAATTAATCTGGAGGAGATGAGTTTGATGAAAATTAGATATGTGTTATCGGAATTATGGATTGCGTTTGGTTTCCCAAGTATAATTTTAGGAATCATAATTTTAGCATATTACTTTTCTAAGAAGAGAATAAAAGAGAACATAGTTTTCTGTAAAATTTTTAGATATGTCAAGATATCATCTTGCATAATATTTATTTCTTTTATAATAATAGAAGCTTTAATAATTAACTATCCAAAGTATAATCGAAATAGCGACGATTATATTATTGTACTTGGCGCAGGACTTGATCATGGAGTAGTTCCTAATTTAATACTTCGGGAAAGACTTGATATTGCTATAAAATGTATGAAAGAAAATTTAGCCCAATATATCGTTTTATCTGGAGGACAAGGCACAGATGAAAGTATATCAGAGGCACAGGCCATGAGTGAATATTTACAGGCTAAAGGGATAGAAAAAAACAAAATAATATTAGAGGATAAATCAAGAGATACTAATGAAAATCTAAAATATTCTAAAGAAAAGATTGAAGAATTTAGTAACAAACCAATAAGTGATATAAAAGTAAAAATAGTAACAACAGACTTTCATGCTTTTAGAAGTAGTGTTTTAGCAAAGAAGAATGGGTATAAAAATTTTGATAATTATTCAAGCACTATGCCTTGGTATTTTGTACCTTCAACATATGCTAGGGAATCCACTGCAGTTATTAAGAGTATATTGCTTGACAAATAAATGAGTGATTGTGAAATAATTATACTACAACAAGGTCTATAAATTTAACTTACAACAACAAACGATTACAAGCACAAGATATACATAATTAATATATAATAATATAAAGGATTATATATTTAGTTAGAAGGGGATAAGTATGTTGGCGGTAGTTATTTTAGTTTGCATAGTATTAATTGTATGTAATGCTTTTTATGATACCGATAAAAGTTGAAAAATAGAAATCGTCAAGCAAAATTAGACTAACTTTATAAAACTAAATGGGATTTTTTTTAAAACTAAGCAGATATAATTTAAGGCTATCTATTCATTAAGATAGCCTTTTTGTGTTTATAGAAATTAAGAATTAACATGGTAACTTGATTACAAAAGTAGATCCTTTTTTACATTCACTATATACCTCTATTTTTCCACCACATAAGTCAATAATTCTTTTTACTAGGGCTAATCCCAAACCGTTGCCTTCAGAAGAATGTGATTTATCGCCTTGGTAAAACTTATCAAAGATATGCTTTTGGGTATCTTCGTTCATACCTATGCCGTTATCTGAAATACTTGTTGTAATCCAGTTTTTATCTTTCTTTAAAGTGCATCTAATAGTACCATCTTCAGGTGTGAATTTTATTGCATTACTAAGTATGTTTATCCATACTTGCATCAACAGTTCTTCATTTCCATGAAAAGTAATTGAGTCTAAATCTATATCTAAGTCAATATTTTTATTGGACCATTTGGATTCTAAAAGCAATAGAGTTTGCCTTAGTTGTTCATCTAATTTGAATCTACTTCTTTCTGCTATTATATCTTGATTCTCTAATCTTGAAATCTGTAATATGCTGCCAACTAAGCTTGATAGCCTTTTTGTATTATTTAATATTTTATCTGTATATTTAGACTTCTCTTCTTTACTTAGATTGTTATCCTGTAGCAAAGTTGTGTAACCTTCAATAGAGGCAAGGGGAGTCTTAAATTCATGAGATACATTAGCAATAAAGTCACTTCGAAAGGTCTCTATGTTATTTAGTTCGTCTACCATAATATTAAAGTTTTGAGACATTTTTTTTAGCTCTTCAACGTAGTAATACTTATCTTCATCTAATTTGATATTAAAATTACCTTTTCCGACTTCCATAATTGCTTCACTAAATTTTACTAGTGGAGCTAATATTTTTTTACCTATTATAGCTGATATGGTTGTCCCAACTATTATACTAATTATAGATAGATCGATAATTGGCCAAAGAAACTTATTAGCTTCCGAAGAGAAATTTGGATGAAAGAATATAGCTAAAATTGCAGTAAGTACTGATGATACAAACATTATTGAAAAAATAATAAATGAAAAGACTAGTCCTAATTTTAAATTTGGTTTATCATTCATAATTTTTTACCACCTTATATCCGAGTCCCCTTACAGTCAAAATATCAAAATCTATGTTATTTTTAAAGCGATCACGCAAACGGTTAATATGTACATCTACTGTTCTTATATCAGTTTCAGAATCAAGCCCCCAAAATTCATCCATAAGTTCTTGTCTTGTGAATATACGATTAGGGTAAGAAATAAGCTTATATAAAATATAAAATTCCTTTTGTGGAAGGACTGTTGCCTCACCATTTTGATATACTGACAAGGAATCATATTCAAGCATGGTATCACCAACACTTTGCTTTCTTTCACTAATAATCTGAGCCCTTCTAAGTAATGCACCTACTCTTAACACCATCTCATTAACATCAATTGGTTTAACCATGTAGTCATCAATTCCAAGAAGAAAACCACGTTGTTTATCCTGAAATCTTTCCTTAGCTGTAATCATTAATATAGGCAGATTAAATTGAGCATCACGAATAGATTTTATTAGTTCAAAACCATCCATATTTGGCATCATGATATCAGAAATAATTAAATCGATATATTCTTTATCCAAAACATTAAGTGCTTCAATTCCATCTTTCGCACCAGTAGTCTTATAGCCATTTTTAAGTAAAACAGTTGAAAATAATTCTCTTAATTCTTTATCATCTTCTACAATCAAAATATGAAACATTTATATACCTCCATTTTATGCACTAATTATACTACTTTTTTATCTATGTTTAAAAGTATCATATCTATATATAAATTCAAGTATTTAATTATAGATAAAATATTTACTATAATAATTAAATTTCAAATAAATAGAAAAGTTTAAATTCAGTTAACAATTCTATGATACACTCCATATTAAAATAACATAAGTAGCAAATGATAGCTATAGATAAATAATAATCCAAACAATTTTAGGCAGATATGTTTTGTAACTCATAAAAATTAAGATATTTTTTAGGTTACAAACAAAGTATAAAAATTAAAAGTATGGTATTATTTTCATGTACATATAAAATATTTCAATGATTTATTTGCATGTGAATCATTGACTGTCTGGTCGGTCATTTAAATAAAATGTGAATATAATGAGTCAGTAATTTATTGTAATACAGTATTTTTATAAGTGAGGTGGTTTTTTTGGCAAGATTGAAAAATAAGGAAAATGAAATTCTTGCCGCTGCAATAGACATATTTTTCAAAAAAGGTTTTTCGGGAACTAATATGCAGGATATTGCGGACAAGGCACAGATAGGTAAGGGTACAATATATGAATACTTTAGAAGTAAAGATGATTTATTTGTACAAGCTTTAAAGTACGACCATAGAAATTTCACTATGAATGCAAACCAGAAGATATCACAAGAAGAATCATTTCTTAAAAAGCTAGGAAAGCTTATAGAATTAACTGAGCATGCTGTTATAGAAAAGGCTGGAAGGATAAGTTATTATATAGCAAATGAGATTTCAGAATTAAATCCTGAAGCAAAACGTGATCTTGAAGATTTTATAAAAGATATAAAAAGAAATGGGAGAAATATTACATACAATATTTTAAAGCAAGGAATCGAAGAGGGGGAGGTAAGGCATACAGGTATAGATATTGATTTTGCTACAAATGTTATAGGAGGAATGGTGGCATTACATTGTCATCGGACTTGTCATGAAAATTATTATTCAGTAGAACAAAGAAGAGAGGAAAATGAAAAGCTTATAAATTTCATTATGGATGGAATTGGTGCAAAGAAAAATTAATTTTATAATATATAAATTAACAAAATAAACTATATGTTTACAGATTAGGAGTGTGAAACATGAAAAATGTAAAAAAAATAGTTATATATGCTGTAATTGTTATAGCTGTAATAGGCTGTGCTGCAGTAGCTAAAACTAAGTTATTCACAGCTAAAAAAGAAGCAACCACTGCCGTTGCTGCTAGTAAAACTACTGTTGAAGTACAGATTGCCAAAGCACAAGAAAAAAGTTTAGGGGATTCATATAAAGCAACACTAGAAGCTTATCAGCAAGGAATAGTAACTAGTAAGATAGCAGCAAAGGTTGTTGCTGTGTCGGTTGAGAATGGACAATATGTAAATGCTGGTGATACTATAGCTACGCTTGATGACCAAGATATACAAAATAATATAAAAACTGCACAAGCTCAGGTAGAAGTTAGTGAGCAGCAAGTCAATTCAACGCAGCAACAACTAAATTCATCGCAAGTAACGCTACAGAAATTGCAAATTCTTATGGACGATGCACAGCGTAATTATGATAGACAAAAGACTCTTTTTGATGGAGGCGCTATATCAAAAACAGATCTTGAATCAGCTGAAAAAGCTCTAAACACTTCTAAAGCTGATTATAGTTCAGGATTAGCAAGTATTGAATCAGCAAAAGCAAGCATTGAAAGTTCAAAAGCAAGTTTAGAAGCACAAAAAGTAAATTTACAGAAGGCTCAAAATGATTTGGCCAACACAGTGATTAAAGCACCTATAAGCGGAGTTATAAGCGATAAAACCTTAAATGTAGGACAGATGGCATCTCAGGGAGCGGCCCTTGCAAAAGTTAATGATATATCGTCTGTATATGCAACAATACAAGTGCCACAAGAGAAAATAACTGGAGTAAAAATAGGTCAAGTTGCAACAATTACCGTAGATGGAAATGATAAAACATATGATGGCACTATTGAAGCTATGGACTCTGCAGCGGATGCTACAACTAGAGTATTCAATTGTAAAGTAAAAATAGATAATGGCGATAAGTCACTGTTACCTGGTATTTTTGGAAAGGTACAGCTTATTAGCGAGGAAAAAGCACAAGTTATAACTGTTCCGATTAGTGCTTTAGCTGGTAACGAAGGAGATTATTCTGTTTTCTTAAATGATAATGGAACAGCTAAAAAGCAAAAAATTACAATTGGTGAAACTAATGAAAATAACGTTGAAATAACAGATGGTATTAAAGAAGGGGATCAGGTAATATGTACTAATATAAGTACGCTTCAAGAGGGTAGTGAAGTAGATGCAATTATAAAGGATGATAGTTCTTCAGATAACACAGCTTCTGAACAAGATGGCGGTGCAGATGATACAACAAATAAGTAGGAGGGATAATAAATGAATATAGCAAATATTAGTATTAAAAGACCTGTATTTATATCAGTTATAATGATTGTCCTTACTATTTTAGGCTTTGTATGCTATAAGGGATTGACACTTAATGATATGCCAAATGCTGATATGCCTTATGTTTCCGTTGTAGTAACAGAAAATGGAGCTACACCAGAAAATATAGAAAGTAAAGTAACAAAACAGATAGAAGATGCAGTACAGCAAATTTCTGGAGTTCAAAATATAACTTCAAGTGTAAGTTCAGGGATGTCACAAACTGTTATAGAGTTCGATTTAAGTAAAAATGGTGAAGTTGCAGCACAAGAAGTTAGAGATAAGATTTCAAGTGTTAGAGGTAAATTACCAACTGATGCTGATGATCCGATAATTTCTAAGTTTGATATGTCGGCGACATCAATTATATCCATAGCTGTTTATGGTTCAACTGATAATCAAAAAATGACAGACTTTGTAGATAATACTTTAAAGCCAAAGTTATATGCGGTATCGGGTGTTGGAGCCGTAAATGTATCTGGTGAGGATACAAGAGAAATTCATATAAAGTTAGATAATAATAAATTATTACAATATGGCCTTACATCAGGTGCTGTAATAAATAGTATCAAGAGTGATAATATTGATCAGTCAACTGGTAAAGTTATTGATGGAGATAACCAGATATCTATTACAACAAATAGTAAAATACAAAAAGTAGAAGATTTTAAGAATATCTTGGTGTCCAACAAAAACGGAACAGAGATTAGAGTAAAAGATATTGCAACAGTTGAAGATGGGATTGTTGAAAAAACAAGCCAAGCTTACTATCAAGGTAATCCGTCAATTGGTATTGATATTGTTAAGCAATCTGGTGCTAATACAGTAGAAGTTGCAAAAGAAGTTAAAGCAGCATTAGAACAAGTTAAAACTTCATTACCAGAAGGTATGCATGCTGATATTGTTACTGATAATTCAACATCAATAAAAGATACAGTAGATGATGTTATGAATACTATCATAGAAGGATGTATATTAGCAGTTGTTATTGTATTTCTATTCTTAAATGAATGGGAAAGTACCCTTATAAGTGCATCATCTCTTCCGATATCTATAATAACTACTTTTATTTGTATGAAAGAGATGGACTTTACATTAAATACTATGTCTTTAATGGCATTATCACTTGCAGTCGGACTTTTAATTGATGATGCTATAGTTGTTATAGAAAACATTGTAAGGCATCTCCATATGGGAAAACATCCAATTGATGCGGCTAAGGATGCTACCTCAGAAATTGGATTTGCAGTAATAGCAACAACTTTAGCTGTTATTGCAGTATTCTTGCCTATGGCAATGATAGCTGGAATAATTGGAAAGTTCTTTATTGAGTTTGCACTTACAATTGTTTTTAGTATGGCAGTTTCATTGTTTGTATCCTTTACCCTTGTACCAATGATGTCATCTAGAATGCTTAGATCAGAAAGAAAAGAAAGTAAAACATTTATTGGTAAGTTTTTTGGGTGGTTTAATTATAAATTCGATCTTTTTGCCGAGAAATATTCACATTTATTAGCTTTTCTTCTTCATAAGAGGATAACAGTCTTGGCTGTTTGTGCAGTTATGTTTATAGCGAGTCTTTCGCTTATTCCATCATTAGGTTTCGTAATGATACCTATAACTGATAAAGGACAAATAACAGTTAATGCTAATTTTGATTCAGGAATAACATTAGATACTGCAAGTAAGGAGACTAAACAGATTGAAGAGATTGTTAAGAAAAATCCAGAAGTTGAATATGTATATTCAACAGTTACTAATAGTAAAGCAACAGTTAATATTACATTGGTAGATAAGAAACAACGTAAGATTAGCTCCAGAGATATGGCGCAAAAACTTGGAACAGATCTAAAGATACTGCCTGGAATGGATATTACAGCATCAGCTGCCTCTATGGGAGGTGGTGGCGGATCCTCAAAAGATGTAGCCATTAATCTTGTTGGTGATGATAGAGCAAAAGTTCAAGCTTTTGCAGAAAAGATGAAAGCAGAGATGGCTAAAGATCCAGATGCTACTAATGTTGGTGTTAATACCAATTCAGGTACACCAGAGGTAAAAATGACTGTTGATCGTGATAAAGCTGCTGATTTAGGTGTTAACAGTTCAGACGTAGCTAGTACCTTGGCTACATTATTTAATGGTTCAACTGTAACTAAGTATGATGGTGGAAAAGATAGATATGATGTTAAAGTTTTGCTTCAAGATGAGCAGCGTAAAAATCTTAGTAATCTTGATGGAATTTACGTTTCGGGTTCAAACAATAAGCTTGTTCCGCTAACTGAAGTAACTAAAAAAGTTGTTGGAACAACTTCTTCAACATTACATAGATACAATAAGCAGGCACAAGTCGAGCTTTCTTGTAATGTAAGAGGTTTATCTACTGGAACTTTACAAAATAAGTATTTAGCTAAGATAAAAAGTGAATTGCCGGCGGGAGTTTCTTTGTCTGTTGGAGGAATGAATGGAACTATGCAGAAGAGTATGATTAGTTTGGTGCAAAATTCAGTTTTATCAGTTCTTTTATTATATTTAGTTATGGCAGCCCAATTTGAAAGTTTTGTTGACCCTATAGCTATAATGTTCGCTCTACCACTAGCATTGATTGGAGCAATAATAGGATTATATGTTGGTGGAAGTCAATTAAGCATGATGGCAGCAATAGGTATTGTAATGCTTATGGGACTGGTTGCTAAAAATGGTATATTGCTTATTGATGCTGCAAAGGAAAGAATTAAAAAGGGAATGCCAAGAAATGAGGCTTTAGTAGAAGCTGGTCTTGTAAGATTACGTCCTATAATCATGACTACTTTAGCAATGATATTTGGTATGATTCCTACAGCATTAGCTACAGGAGCAGGTACTGAAATGCGTAAGCCGATGGCACAAGCGGTAATTGGAGGATTAATCACTTCAACGATATTAACATTATTCGTAGTTCCAATAGTTTATACAATACTTGATGGATTGAAAAAAAGATTTGCAAAAAAAATTCATAGAAAAAAATCAACACCAATTGATAGTGAATCAAATGTAAGCATATAACAAAGAAATTGCTAATTTTAATAAGATCATACTAAAATTAAGTTTTAGTATGATCCATATATAAAGTGTATTAGTTTAAATACAAAGTTCAGGAGTAAATCCTAAATTATGACTACATTTACTAAACAATAAAATTGTAGTAAAATAAAGCTACAACAGAAAAATAATCTAGTAAATAAAAAGAAAATTCGAATTTATATTAAAATAAATATTAATGAAGAGGAGATTTATACATGAGAAAAAATATAAATAAGATAATAGCATTTGCAATAGGGATTAGTGTTATGAGTGGTAGCGTGGTACCAGCACTTGCAGCAGATTCAACTCAACAAACAACTACTAGTACAAGCACTGCAACAAATTCACAAATCGTAAACGGAAAGCCATTACTTACTTTAGATGAAGCTGTAAAAGAGGCAATCAGCATAAGCGAAATATTACAACTTGATACTAGTAAAATAACTTACCAAGATAAGACTAATGACATAAATGAAGACTTAGATGATTCTAAAGATGTTAGTGGAGATGAAGAAGACTTTAATGATGATACTAGAGAAGCTAATGCAAATAAAGCTAGGCAACAAAGGGATTTTGATCAAGATGCTTTAATTCAAAAAGTTACTAAAGCATATAATAATATCGTTACAAGTCAAATGAAAATAGATAAAGCCGGAAAAGAATTGCAAATTAAAAACAAGACATTAAATGATGCAAAACTTAAAAGCAGTCTAGGAATGGTAACATCAAGTGATTTGAAATCAACTGAACTTGAAATTGAAAATTTACAAATAACACAGAAAACAAGTGAAAATACATTAAAGGACGCTGAATATAGCTTCAAAGTATTGACAGGTAAGGATGTAACACAATATACTTTGGAACAGGATATTCCTTATGAAACATTAAAAATAGATGGATCTATAGATACTTACCTAGATAAAGTTATAGATAACTATTTAAAATACAGGGAACAAATACTTAAGCTTAAGAAAGATCATTATTATGATTCTGATAATAAAATAAGTGACGGCGATGTAAGTGATGCAAAAAAAATAACAGATGAAGCTCAAGAACCTAAATTAAGTGATTATAACGGAAATATTGAAGCTTATCTCACAGATTACAATAAATATCAAGCTGCTAAAAGTGCATATGCAAATGCCATATCGGCACGTTTAACTTATTTAGGTAATAGACTTAGTGTGGATCAAGAACAAACAAGTATAGATGAGGACAAAAAGAACTTTAAAAATCAACTAAGAACACTTTATACAAATCTTATTACAGCACAAGATAATATTAATTATATTAAGCAAAATATAGAATTAAGCAACAAGAACCTTAGTGATGCAAAACTTAAATATGACTTAGGAATGATAACTGAATCTGCTTACAATTCCCAAGTTTTGAGCAGTGAAGATCTAAATATTCAATTAAGAAGCCAAATTGATAACTATAATACATTAAAGCAAGAAATCCAAAAACCTTGGATAGCATTTTCTGGAGCACAATAGTATTAACTTGGATTTCAGATTTTTAGAAATCTGAAGACTTCAAAAATATATTCATACTAATTATCACATAAATAAGGTGATTAGTATGAATTATTTATAATATATAAAAGTTCAGTGGCCTTAAGACGATCTAAACTAAGTTTAGATTATAATATTTAGTTTGTTTTTTTTATTAATGGTGGAAAATGCTAAATAAAAAGAGGGAGAATTTTAGGGTGGAAATTAAAGAAAAAATTTTAAAGTCATCTATCAAACTATTTATGGAAAATGGTTTTTTTGAAGTGTCTATTAGAGATATTTTTAAACAAATTAACATAAATAAAAGTGCTTTTTATAAGTATTTTAAAAGTAAAGATGAGCTTATATATAAAGTGATAGAAGAGTTTTGTTCTCCATACTTTGATGAAATTATAGGTACTACCAATTTATGCAATGAATCCGCAAAAAAAAGGCTGAAAACAATTTTTATAAAATATTGTGGAATAATACCATATTTAAAAAAGATTCTAAATATAAATAGATTTAACTATATTGCTGTCACATTTATAACAATTGAAGGATTGAAAAGTTATGAAAATAGAAATCTAGTAAATGATTTTAACCATAGATTATTGGAAGGAATAGACAATGTTGTAGAAGAAGGAAAAGAATTAGGTGAGATTTTGCCAGAAATTGATTCTCTATCTACATCAAAGAGTATTGTGTCGATGTTGCAAAGTTCTATGGTACTTTGGGCAATGAATCAAAGTATCGATATAAATTTATTATTCAAAACTAATTTTAAATATTTATGGAAAAGTATCGGAGTAAGTCCAATTTAAAGCAATTTTAAAGCAATAACTATATTTAAAGAGAGAATCTCTTTAAATATAGTTATTATCATTTATTTAGCAATTTTTAGTTTTTCTCATAAAATCTTCTGAGTTTACAATAAACCTTATATGAGAACCTTTTCCGATAGTACCTTGGTCATCACTTGCTTCCACATCAAAAAATAATTTTTTTCCATCTACTTTTGTAAGGGTAGATTTGCATTTTATATTTGCGCCAATTGGAGATGATTTAATATGTTTGACACTCATGTCAATTCCAACTGTAGTATAGCCACTTGGAAGTTCCTCTATTACTAAACTTTTTGATACATTTTCCATTAGAGCAATCATAGCAGGGGTTGCATAGACTTCTAGATCACCTGATCCCATTTTTATAGCTGTTTCATTTTCTGTAACTTTAAACTCTTTGACATATGAAGTACCTTCATTTAAATTAAATTCCATCGAACAAATTTCTCCTCTCAATAAATATAGATTCTTTATTAGATATATTACATTAATAATAATTTTATAGTACTAAATATTTTCGTATTTTTCAAGAATAATAAAAATTGGTAAGGATTAAGAAAAAGATTGTTTTTTTTTAAGGTTTATGGTTTTAAGTATAAATCGTTTTAAAGTTAAAAAGGAAAATTTATAAAAATTACATATGAAAAGCAATAAAAAAGTGTGTAAAGAATTAAATTATTTATATTTTAAAGTATATAAGGAAGTGTTAATAAAAAATAACTAGCAGATTAAATTCCACTAGTTATTTTTTCTATATGCACACGTAAATATTTACTATTAATAAGTTGTATATATTAAAAATATAATTTTATCGCCTCAAGTTATCTTCGTAAATATCTTTGTTAGAAGATGGAGGAGTTACACGAACATATGCATATTCAGGAGCTTTATACCCTGGACCATATATCAAAAATTCGATAATTTTCTTAGCAAAAGCCTTAGAGAGTATTTTTTTCATTTAACATCACTCCTTACCTATATGTTACATTAATTATATTGGAATATTCGGAAAATTGCAACATTTTATTAATAAATAATAATTATTATCCAGTATAATACATTTATTTTTGTGGAATAAAAAAGCATAATAGTTTTATTATTCCAGTATTATTATAAATCTATGATGTATATATAAAATTTATTAACTTTTTTACCTAGTAAATTTTATATATACAATTAGAGAATAAATACTGGTATAGTTCCTATCATAGTTGGCTAAATAAAGAAGTTAGTAAGCTATATAAGATGATGTTGACATAAGTTTCCTCTACATCCATAGTAAATCAATTGATTGAAAATTACATTAATTGTATAATTTTAGATGAATTGATTGAAGCGGATTAAAAAATAAGTAAGCACTTAATGAAAATTAAAAGGAGAATGATCCATGTGAATATTAGAAAGAAACTTACTTCATTTATACTGGTTTTATTAACTAGTATAAGTTTTGGACAAGTAGTAAATGTACAAGCTGCAACTACTGATTCAACTGTAGTATCTAGCAATACTGTTAGCAAGATATCAGATGAAATTCCTAATCCAGGTATACCTGAAAATAAGCCAAGTGAATTAAATGTTATTTATAAATATAGTACCCAAGATATTGTAAATAGTAATGATGGAAAAGTTAACATAACATCAACTATTGGGTGGAAAAAAGAGAATGGATACTGGTATTACTATAAATCAGATAATACAAGAGCAACTGGGTGGATAAAACCAGATAACAAGTGGTATTATTTAAAATACGATGGAAGAATGGTAACTGGCTGGTTTAATGTGAATGGAATATGGTATTATTTGGATCAATCAGGCAGTATGGTTACTGGTTGGAGTAAATTAAATAATGTTTGGTATTTCTTAAACAGTTCAGGGGCTATGGTAACAGGACTAAATAAAATTGATAATAAAATTTATATGTTTTATAGTAGTGGTGAAATGGCTACAGGATGGTATAAATCAGGTGATAATTGGTATTACTCTAGCAGTAGTGGAAGCATGGCAACTGGATGGATTAAAGATAATGGAACTTGGTATTATTTATATGATACTGGTGCAATGGCTAAAGGATGGGTTAATATTGATGAAAAGTGGTATTATTTAAAATCTAGTGGAGCAATGTCAACAGGATGGATAAATTCTGGAAGTGATACTTATTATTTAGATAAATCATCTGGAGCTTTAGTTACAAATTCTACAATAGATGGCTATAAAATCGGTTCTGATGGCAAGAAGATAGGGCCAGGAAATCCAGTCAATAATAATTCTGATACTTTATTAAAAGGTATAGATATTAGTCACTACAATGGGGACATAGATTTTAAAAGAGTCAAAGCTTCAGGGATCCAATGTGTATACATAAAAGCTACAGAGGGGACAACCTATGTGGATAATTATTTAGGAATTAGTTATAGTGGTGCTCAAAATGCTGGATTAAATACAGGTTTTTATCATTTTTTAGTTGGGACAAGCTCTCCTGAAACACAAGCACGTAATTTTTATAATAACATAAAGGATAAGCAGAATGACCTAAAACCTGCTTTGGATATAGAACAAGATGGATTTGATGTCATGGGTTATGCATTAAGGTTCATAGATGAATTCAAAAAATTAAGTAATATGGACATTTGTATATATACATATTCAGATTTTATAAAAAATAATTTAGATAGTAGATTATCTAAATATACATTATGGGAAGCAAATTATTATAAGAGTCCATTTAACTTACCAGCTAATAGTGTATGGAATTCTAGAGCAGGACATCAATATACAGATAAAGGTGTTATCGATGGAATCTATGGAGATGTAGACTTAGATGAATTTACACAAGATATTCTTAGCAATTAAATGTTTCACCCAAAAAGCAAGCAAAGCAGCTTAAAAGAAAAGCTATCCTTAAAGGATGGCTTTTTTTTATATGCCTCAAAACGAAAAAATTCTTTATTATAATCAATTAATATTATTGCAATAGAATTTTTTTACTAATTAACAAAGGAATTTACTGAAAGTCTTCACCATAATATTGTAACTTTTTTGTAACGCTTTTAGTTAAAAAAACTTTTATACTTTAGATATAGATAACCACACTAATACCTGAACTTATGCATATAACTCGCCGAAATGAATATATTTCATAGTTTAACGCGTTGTGCTAATTTTTGTATTGCAATTATTGTAGTATAAAAATGCGCAAAATATCCTTGAGTAAAATTTAATAAATTTTAACCAAATGCAAGATGTTTAATTTG
>NZ_JAKGTE010000001.1:0-347639 GCF_022324665.1 Clostridium sp. YIM B02500
TCATAGACATATTTTTTTATAAGTTATTAGTTGTGCTAATTAAGTCCCATGCTGCGCTTCGAATTCATTTCAAGCCTGAAATAACCTTAGCTATCCTTAATTCACTTTTCAAAAGGTGCCTATTTTACCACACCTTTTTATATTGTTACCTTTTTTTCTTGGTTACTTTTTAAGTTCTTTTATGTTTTCATTTATATATTCTTAAATTCTTATATTCTTTCATTCTTAACTTCTTATATTCTTAAGAATATATATTTTTATCTCTAGCATTTTGAACATGAATAAATGATAGTCATGCTTTTGCGAAAGCATTATATCAAAATATTTATCCATAAACATTTATGCTTTCCTAATTTCAGAATCCAGCAATTATATCTCTAAATTACTCTTCCATTTTCAAAATATATCTGCACTAGAAATAAGTAACATATTTTGTGGAGTGTTCATTAGAAATTGTGTTGGTAGTGCTTCTTGATTATAAGTTGTTCCAAATGTGCTTGTTCAGAGCTTGTCTTTGAAACAAGCATTTTGGGTACAACTTATAATCTTAGAAGCACTCAACAAAATTTCTTAGGAACCGGAATCAAAATATGTTTGTTATTTCGAAGGACTATTTTCCAAATGCTGCTGCCCAGTCTGCTTTGAATCTTTCTAATCCTTGATCTGTTAATGGGTGTTTTAGCATTTGCATTACTAAACTATAAGGCACTGTTGATATATCTGCGCCTGCTTTTGCTGCTTCTATTACATGAATTGGATTTCTTACGCTTGCTGCTATTATTTCTGTTTCTATTCCATGTACTGCAAATATTTCTGCTATATCTCTAACTAAATCCATACCTATCATTGAGATGTCATCTACTCTTCCAAGGAATGGGCTTACATATGTTGCTCCTGCATTTGCTGCAAGTAAGCTCTGAGTTGCTGAGAATATTAATGTTACATTTGTTTTAATTCCTTCACTAGCTAATACTTTAGTTGCCTTTAAACCTTCAGCTGTCATTGGAATCTTTACTATCATATTCTTATGAATTGCTGCAATTTCTCTTCCTTCTTTTATCATTCCTTCAGCATCTTCACTTACAACTTCTCCACTTATTGGTCCATCAACTATTTCTGTAATTTCTTTTATTACTTCATTGAAGTCTCTTCCTTCCTTTGCTATTAATGATGGATTTGTTGTTACACCACATATTACTCCCATTTCATTCGCTTCTTTAATGTGTTCTACATTTGCTGTATCTAAGAAAAATCTCATTTTAATCTACCCCTTTATTAATTATAATTCTTAAAACTATTATTCTACATTTATATGATTTTTTGCTGCTTCACTATCTGATAAGTTATCTCTTCTACTCATTAATAAACACAAATCATCTAATACTATATGGACAGATTGATCAAATAATGAACTTAGTAGTTGAATTGATGAAACACCGGTATCATTCTTTGTTTTTCCTGGAACCTCAAGTACAAACTCTGATACTTCTGCAAGTGGAGAATCCTTTTTACTTGTAACTCCAACTATAGTTAAGCCTAAATCTTTTGCTGCTTTTGCATTACTTAATGTATTTTTTGTTTTCCCAGAACCTGATATTGCAACATATATATCTCCCTTTTTTAGAGCTGGTGTAATTGTCTCTCCCATAACATAAGAATTATAACCAATATGCATCAAACGCATTGCAAATCCCTTTGCTTGAAATCCACTACGACCTTCGCCATCTACAAAAATCTTTCTTTCTTTTTGGAATACACCCATTATTTTTTTTATCTCTTCTTCATCAACTTTGCTTATTACATCTTTAATTTCTTCTAATATTTGATCTATTACTCTCATTTCCCCATTACTCCTCTAAACTCTTTTATTCTTTCTATCTTATCATCGGCACTGGTTATTGCTGACCCAACTATAACCAGTTCTATATTATATTTATTTAATTCTGGTATGGAATCTAATGTGATTCCTCCTGCAACCGCAATTCTTTTTATTGAAGGAAACTGTTCTTTAAATCTCTTTACTGTTTCACCTGGATTAGCTAACTTTTCTTTGTCAATAGATGCATGTATGCAATAAATAGCACTGCTGAAATGTGATATTTCATTAATTTTTTCATCTGAACATTCCAATAAATCTATCATCGTTGTTCCATTATATTGCTCAGAAACTTCATAACATTTTTCTATAGTTCCGAGTGATGCACTCCCCATAACAGTCAGGATATCAAATCCTTGTTTAAAACCTTGTTCAAATTCATACGCACCTTCATCACTTGTTTTTATATCTCCTAGTATTTGAGATTTACTTTTTGGGCTTGTTATGTCTTTTAATTTAAGAAGTCCATAGTCTTTTATTAAAGATGTTCCAATCTCAATAATATCTGCTAATCCATCAAAAGTTTTAACTAAGTTTTCTGCTTTCTCTAAAGACACCCTATCTATTGCAACCTGTAACTTCATTTTATCCTCCTTAAATTCTCATGAAACTTTTCTTTTATAATTTTTTAAAAAGTTATTTAATTCATCTACTGTTGGTAATCCCTCATTATCACTTAGGTGCATTACTTGAATCCCACCAATAGCGTTTCCTCTTTCTAAAATTTTATTATCTTCAAGATTTTCTAAAATTCCGCTAATAACTCCTGCTGCAAATCCATCTCCTGCTCCTACTGTATCTAAAACTGGAACTTCAAAGCTTGGACATTCAGCTTCTTTTATTTGTCCATTTTCTAATTTTTCCCTAGAATACGAACCGGTAGTTCCCATTTTTATAACTACCTTTTTTACACCTTTGTCTAAATAAAAATCAGCAATCTCTTCCTTGTAATCTTTTCCTGTAAATAATTTTCCTTCGCTGAAACCAGGTAATACAATATCTGATTTAAATGCTAACTCATTAGTCACTTGAATCATCTTTTCTTTGCTCTCCCATAATACGGGCCTTGGATTAGGGTCAAAAGTAACAAGCATACCATTTTCGTGAGCTTTTTCTATAGCTTTAAATGTTGTTTCTAAAGTTGTTTCGCTTAATGCTGGAAAAATTCCTGTGATATGAAGCACCTTTCCATCTGAAAAACTTATTTCATTTAAAATATCTTTAGTTATTCTTGATGCTGCCGCTCCTTTTCTAAAATATAGTACCTCTGGATCCCCCTCATCAGTTCTATTTTTAAATTGAAATCCTGTTGGTGCTTCTTTATATGCCTTTACAAAAGTTGTATCTATATTTTCATTTTCTAGATATTTCTTTACATATTGCCCAAATGGATCTTCTCCAACTTGGCTTATATATGTAACTGTATGTCCAAGTCTTCTTAGTCCCATAGCCACATTAAGTTCTGCTCCAGCAATTAACCTTGTAAAATGTTCTACGTTGCTAAGATGTTCTTTAGTATCTGCTAAAAACATTACCATTGGTTCACCAATTGTAATAATCTCACTCATTTTTTTCACCCTTTCCGTTGCCAATCTATAGCAAAATTTTTCTTACTTCCTCTAATTCTCCTCGTATATCTTCATTTCTAATTGGATATTCGATGATTACTGGTACATTATTAGATAACTTCTTTAAAATTGCCTTCCAATTAATTTGTCCTTTTGACAGTAAAGTTGTAGTAGGCTTATTATTTAGAAACTCTATATTTTTTAAATGAAATACTGTAATAGCTGAACGTAAAATATCAAATGCATTTTCAGGATCTTCATTCTGCCAATACCAATTTCCTAAGTCGAAAGTATATCCGATTGGTAATGAATTTTTGTTTATAATATCAATAGCATCTATTACACATTTTAAATTTCCATTTTCAGGAGTTTGATCATTTTCTATTGTTACTTTAATATCAAATTTATAAATAATATCTCTTAATTTTTTTATTTCATCTAAGCTTAACTCTACTAAGTCACCTATATTGAATTTTATGTGACTTGCCCCCATCAGTTTTGCTTCCTCAAAATAAACATTAATCTCTGGATTTAATTTTTTTTCGCAAGCTACTTTCTCCGGAACTGAATAATATAATTCTATTCCAAATTCTTTAGCTAATTTATTTATAATCGGAATTTCTTCCGCTAAGTTCTTTAGACATTCTCTTCTTATTTCAGCTATATGAACACCTAATGCCTCTATTTGCTCTAATATTTGTTCTTGTTTTATCCCTTTATCTAATTCATTTTTAAATACTAATAAATTTATACCTAGTTGATTCATAACTATCCCCACTTATTTTTTTATATTTCTTGTTGAGTAATTTAGATGTATTTTAACCGGTATTTCTTCTAAGATAAAATCATCTTTTCTACTTCCATCTATTCTTTCAAATAGTAGCTTAGCTGCTCTTTCTCCCATTTCATATGGGTTCTCATCTATTGATGTAATTCCTGGACCAATTAATCGGGCCCATTTCTCCTCAGCAAAACCAAATATACCAATATCTGCTCCAATTCTTATATTTAAATCATATAAGCATTCTATAAGAACCTTTAAAATTTCATCATTATTTGCAAAGAAACAGATATTTTTATCTTTATTTTTATTTAGAATATTTTCTATTATTTCTTTTATATCATTTATATCATTTTTTTTGATAATATTAGTTTCTCCTGACGTATTTGCATTTCTAGATAGAAATTCTTCCATTGCTTTCTTTCTCTCTATTCTTGAACTTATCCCATTTATGTCTTCTGAAAAATATACATAATGATCATAATCATTCTTTAGTAACTCATCTAATATGTTTCTTGTTACCTCTGCATTATTCATTGTCACCGAATCATAAATTAATGGATTTATAAATCTATCCAATAATACTATTGGTTTAAAATTATCACTATCCTTAAACTCTTGTAAATATTTATAGTTATTACCCGTAGTATTAACTAGTAAACCATCAACTTGGCTATCTAACAGGGATTCTATGTTCTCTCTTTCTCTCTCTGCTAGATTGTCAGCATTTGTTACAAGTAGCTGATAATTATTTGCTCTACATACGTCATTTATTCCTTTAATTAGTAATGAAGAAAATGGGTTTCCTATATCTGCAATTGTTACCCCAATTATATTGGAATTTTTAGCTTTTAGTGTTTGAGCTATACGATTTGGCCTATATTTTAATACTTTAATTGCTTCATCTATTTTTTCTTGAGTTTCCTGTGACATAAATTCAAAATTTTTGTTTAGATATCTAGATATTGTTGTCTTAGAGACTCCTACATAAGCAGCAACATCTGCAATTGTTACGTTCTTTTGTTTATCTGTAGAATTTTTCAGCATAACTTATTCCTCCATTCAATACTTTTATTATCAATCTTAACTGTCAAAGATTCAATAATTTATGCTACTATTCTCTATTTTTCTTTAACATATTTATTAATCAACTCAATCAGATTAAATCGCTTTAACAATCATATTCACTATTAGTTTATCGTTTTAGTTTACCGGTTTCTAAAGTGACAATATAATGTTAAGACTTTCACCAAAAAATGTCAAGCCATTACACGATCATTTATATATTAATCTGATTAAGTTTATTATTCTAGATATCCTTTACAAAAACTTTAAATAAAAGACTTACCTCTATCTCTTAAATATTAGGTCTAGTTTATATAAGATTCTTTTTATACTATAAATTCAATAACCTAATGAATTACTAATTTATGAAACCTCTACTGCATTTTCTATTTTATTCGATGCCTTAGAAGTTTTAACCGCAATCATTAGAAATACTGATAATAAAAGTGACCCTGACATAAATATATATGATGCATCTACTGAGCCTGTTATACCATTCAAATATCCTACGACATATGAGCCTGCAAATGATCCTAGTGCACCCATACTATTGATTAAGGCACTTGCTCCTCCAGATACATTCTTAGGTAATATTTCTGTAATTATTGCAAAAAACGGACCATAAGGTGCATACATAACCCCTCCTGCAATTACAAGTAAAATATATGATAGCCAAAAGTTTGAAGTCCCAATTAAATATGAACCAAAAAATGCAAATGTACCTATTAATAAGTATGCCCAAACAAATGTCTTTCTATTTCCGGTACGATCTGAATAATAAGACGATACTAACATCAATACTACTGCTAAAGCATATGGCAATGATGATAGCCAACCGGCTGAAACAATGCTAATTTGAGGACTTGCCTTTAGAATAGATGGTAACCACATTACAAAACCGTAAACACCTATACTCCAGAAAAAATATTGAAATGATAAAATTATTACCTTAGGTGATTTAAATGCTTCTCTATAATTTTTTACTGGTTTTATGCCTTTTTGTTCTTCTTCCATCACCATATCAATATCTTTCTTTTCCTGTTCAGTTAACCATTTTGCTTCCTTTGGTTTATTATCTGAAAGTTTCAACCAGAAGAACGCCCATAAAATTGGTGGTATTCCTTCAAGTATAAACATCCATCTCCATCCTACAGAATTTACTAAATATCCTGATACAATAGACATCCATAAAACAGTAGCTGGATTACCTAAAATTAGAAATGTATTTGCTCTTGAACGTTCTTTTTTTGTAAACCAATTACTTAAAAAAATCAACATAGCTGGCATAACAGCACTTTCAATTATTCCAAGTATGAATCTAGTAACCATTAAAACTTTTACATTCGTTATCAAGCCATTTGAAGCAGCTAATATCCCCCAGAATATTAAACTCCAAAAAACTAATTTTTTAGCACTTTTCTTTTCTGCAAACCATGCTGCTGGTACTTGAAAAAAGAAATATCCTAAGAAAAATAAGGCGGATAGAAGTGATGCTATCGATGCTGTAATATGCAAAGATTCACCCATACCTCCTGCAACACCAAAACTATAATTTGCACGATCCAAGTAAGCTAGGCTATAAGTAATAAATGCTACTGGTATTAATCTTTTCCACCTTTTAGAAGTTAATTGAATACTTGATTTATCCATTTCATATCCTCCCATAATAATCATTTTAATTTCCATATAATTTAATAATTAAAAACAATTTTAGCTTTATTGTGCCAATCATTTGTTCAATTTATAAAATTTATTATTCCTTCAGCGAGTTTATAATAATATCGATTATCTTCTTACATTCCCCCTATGCTTATTACGCTACTTCAAATATTTTTGACTTTTTAAACTTAAGTTTAAATTTCAATATTTTTTATGCTTTAGCTTTAGTTTATCGTTTTAGTTAACCGGTTTCTAAACTTAATATAATGTTAACGCTTTCACCAAAAGATGTCAAGTAGTATTTATAAAAAGTTAAAATCAATTATCTGTATAATAAAAAAGCCACTATAGTTCTAGAAGGCTTTATTCCAGAACATAGCGGTTTAATATTCTCCATACAAATTATATAAATTTACTTTTAATATTTTTTGTTCTCTAAATTCAAAGCCTTATAAATAGCTTTAGCAACTCCAGCATTGTCATTGGTATCAGTTATATACTTGGCTATTTCTTTTATTTCCGGTACTGCATTTTCCATAGCAACGGATTCAGTAAATTCAGTAAACATTGAGTAATCATTAAAACTATCCCCAATAACCATTACTTCATCTCTTTTTATCCCCATTTTTTCCGCAACTCTTGCTAATATTAATCCCTTTTGTGCATTTTTATTATTTATTTCTATATTTTTAGTAAAAGTTGATGCTATAGCAAGTTCCCCTATTGATTCCAATTTGTTCTTTACCTTTTTAGTTGTCTCTTCATCGTTATAAAATGCAACAAATTTTCCTATCTTAACATTACTATTCAAAAAATCGTTTATATCTTTAACATATTTTAAATTAATAAAATGAGGATGATTTTTAGCCATTTCCATAGCATCTTCAAAAGTTGTTTCTGGGTCGAATACCATAATTCTGTATGCAACTTCAGTTAATGCTTCCTCTCTTGTATTCACACTATATAATCCATCATTAGTATAAATTTCAGCTATAATTTTTTCCTTTAATATCATATCTATAATTTCTCTTGCTTGCTTAATATCAATGTAAATTCCTTCTAATACCTTTCCATTCTCATCTATGTATTCTCCGCCATTTAGAACGACACATTGACATTTTAAATTAGATTCATCAAGTAGGGGTTTAACATCTTCATACATTCTTCCAGTAGAAATTGCAAATTTCACTCCCATTTTCTCAGCCACTTTTATAGCTTCTATATTTTCCTTTGATATCTTATGATTGCTATTAAGCAGTGTTCCATCCATATCAGCTGCAATAAGTTTTATCATCCCTTAATCCCTCCATACTCGTTTATATATTCTACAACATGTATTTACTCAAAATTTTCTTGTAAAATATTTACCTATAATTTCTATTATATACTATAATACAAAAAAAATAAGGCTAAAGATACTTCTTCTCTAGCCTCAAATTCTAAATAGAATTAATTATTAATTTTATTCTCTTCTATTTATTTATATTATTTTTTCATTTATTTTATTATAACTAGTGCCATAATTTCTTACAAACATAAACTATCTTAAGTAAGATGAACGCATCTATATCATACTTTTTTCTCATGTATATTTACATATAACTGTGCATATTGCAATTTATATAGAAATTAAATCTTTAACGCTAAAATTAACATTAAGATCATAATTTTCATTTATGTTCTTATATTTTATTTTAGTTGTTTTTTGTTCTATATCAAAATACCAACCTTCTTCGCTTAATTCCCATTCTTTTATATCTAGGAACATGGCAAGCTTTTTATCTCTTAAGTTAACTTGAACTGGAGCTATATCCTTACATATTAAATCTATATTAATTTCTTTAGGCTGCTTGTCATATCCGCCTTCTTTTTCAAATGCAATTTTAACACTATTTTCTCTCTTCACTGATATTAACGTCTTTAAGTATTCACCATTTTTGTAGTTATTAGTTACACCATCGTCTTCATATAATACAAAGCTTGATTCCTCTGATGGCTCTATTAGAAGCTTAAGTGTTTCTATTGAATCATTATTAATATTAGTTAAGCCTTCAGCAATTGGAATTATTGCTCCACTTCTAAAGAACATAGGAATTGAGTTTAATGAAACTTCAACTTCAATCGTCTGTCCACCTTCATATGTCTGTTTTGTATCCCAATCAAACCAAGCAGCTCCTTCAGGTAAATATACTTTTCTTGTTTTTGCACCTTTTTCTAGGACGTTTGCAATCAAAATAGAACTTCCAAGCATAAAATCAAAGCTTTCCTCAAGTAATTTTTTATCATCTTGGAATTCATATATTAAAGGCCTCATAATTGGTGATCCTTCTTTAGATGCTTCAAATAACAATGAATATAAGTATGGTACTAATTTATATCTAAGTTTTATAGCTTCTTTTATATATTTTGTATAAGATGGATACATCCATGGTTCTGTAACAGTATTATCAGTATTACAAGAATGAACTGAAAACCTTGGTTGGAATATTCCGTTTTGAACCCATCTTACAAATAGCTCTGGCTCAGGTGCTGGTCCAAAAAATCCTCCTATGTCACAGCCTTGATTTGCAACTCCTGAAAGTCCCATTCCAAGCATTACTGGAATATTGAATTTTAAACTCTTCCAGCTTGTATTATTATCTCCAGCCCATGTTTGAGCATAACGTTGAATCCCTGCAAATCCAGCCCTATTCACTATATATGGTCTTATATTTGGATAAACTTCTGCGACTGTTTCCTTTGCCATAAGTGCCATTAAATTTGGCATTATTGGTCTTAAACCACTTATTTCTTTCTTCATGCCCTCGAAATGACAAATTGCTTCCGTATTATTTATTTCATACTCATTGTTATCATTCCATATAGATGTGATTCCTAGTGAAACTAAAGATTCTTTTAAATGCTTTTTCCATAATTCTCTTCCCTTAGGATTTGTAAAATCTACAAAAGAAGCTTGACCTCCCCAATATCTATCTGTTTGAGATTTTTCTCCTTCGTCATCCTTTATATAAGCCCCGGCTTCATCAAATTCTTTGTATAGCGGATTAGAAATTAACATACCTGGTTTTATGTTAGGTGCCACACAAGCCCCTTTTTCCTTCACTTGTCTTACAAAATCTTCAGGGTTTTTGAATCTATCATAATTCCAATTGAATACATATCTTTTTCCATCTTTCCCTGTAGTATATCCTGATGACATAAAGAAACCATCACAAGGGATTCCTTCTTCTTTACATCTATCTAAAAATCGTAAGATAGCTTTATCTGAATCTTTATCTAATTCTGTGTAATACATAGTTGATCCCATATATCCTAAAGAATACTTTGTAGACATTGCAGTTTTTCCTGTTAAATCAGTATAATTTCTTACCACATCTTTGATTTTAGGTCCATAAATGAAAAATGCATCTAATTCTCCACCATCAGCACAGAAATAACTGTATTTATTCCAATATCCACTTCTTTCACATCCCATATCAAAAGTAGAATCATAAGAATTGTTATAGAATATTCCGCTAGCTATGCTATTTTTATTATTAAATTTTATATAAAAAGGTATATGCTTATATAATGGATCTGTATGTTCTGAATCATAACCTATAGTATCTACATTATGCATTCTCATTCTTCTCTTTTTCTTATTTAAATACCCAGCCTTTTCCCCAAATCCATAAAAATAATCTTCATCATCCATACATGAATAATGATAAAGTCTTCCTAATCTATCTTTTACATATGATTTTTCTTTTAAATCTGAATGTAGTATATTCCCTTGCTTATCTGTAATCTCTACTCCAAAAGGTTCTTTATAAATATTTATATTTAAACTTTTTGTAGCTAATACAATATAATTACCTAAATCTTCATAACTACTGCTAATTGCTTCTACTTGTTTTCTTTCATCTTTTAATAACTTGTCCATTTTATCTTTCCAAGCTGTCATAACTAAAGCATATGATGCTTCTTCTTGAAACTCCTCATCAAAAGTACAGCGAACTCTTACTATATTATCATTTAAAAGTATAATTCTATATTTAGCTGCATTAGTAGTGATTTCTAAATAATTATCAATATTTTTTAGACTTATAATTTTATTACTTATCTTCATAATGCTATCTCCTAGTATATTTATTTTATAATTTTTACCCTATTTACAATATAAGCCTCGTCTTATCAACTATTTTAGCGAATTGAGAAATGCTTATCTACTTCTCAATAATACAGTTCACAAAATCTATGACTCCATCTTCAACTTCATCTCTAATATCTAAATAATATTGTATTTCATGACGATATCCCGAATAAACTTTTGTCTTTACCATGTGCCCTGTTTCTGCAAGCCAATTCGACACAGCATAAACACCTTCTCCGTACAGACCAACTGGATCTTTATCTCCTGCAATATTGTAAACTTTAATTGATGTCGGCACTTTCTCTGCCCACTTAACACCAACAATATCATTCATTAAATTTGCAAAATAATATAGTGAACGTATATTAGGCTGCATTAGAAGATCACTATATATATCTCTTGCATGGTCTGCATTTACATCAGGATCACCACATGCCCATGTATTTGAAGTAACAGGATTTTCTTCATAACGTTCTGTTTTCCACATCCATCCCATGAGCATCTCTAAGCAAGAAGGATCAACTTCTTCTCCTCTACCTTCATCTATTAAATTTTTAAAAACAGGTATTACTGAACTTGCTGTTGGAATTACTCCTGAAGTTCCACATAAAATCAAACCATCAATTCCTTTTCCATAAATGGTAGCATAACATCTTGCAACCATCGATCCCATGCTATGCCCAAACATAAAATAAGGTAAATCTGGATATTCTTCTTGAACAATTTTACGAAGTGAATGTTCATCTTCTACCATTGTCATATAACCTTTATCTCCCCAATCACTCCAATTGTCCGAAACATAAGCGGTTTTTCCATGTCCTACATGATCATCCGCAGCAACTATAAACCCTGCGTCATTCAATTTTAATATCATGTGCATATATCTACGTGAATGTTCATGATAACCATGCACAAGCTGGATAATTCCCCTTGGTTTACAAAAAGGAGTATAAATCCAAGCTTGTACCATGTCCCTCTTATTAAATGATTCAAAACTTTTTTCTTGAAATGCCATAAGAAAGCCTCCTTAAATTCTATATATTTTTTCAATTCAATTTCCAAATAATTATTTTCATATACAAATAATGTTTATTTCATTATTGGTATATAGCTAATTTTAAACTTTAACATATTAGATAAACATATTTACATGGCTTATAATTCTTAGAATTGACATCTTCACTAGAAATAATAAATATTTTTGTGCAGAAGGCATTTTAAAATGAGCTGCTAAAGGTTCTTAGTTGTAAGTTGTTCCAATTTAGCTTGTCACGCTGAAAGCGGGATCATGATGAATTGGGTACAACTTGCAACTTAGTACCTTAAGCGACATTTTCATAGTCCTTCGAAATAAAAATATTTATTATTTCGGTGAGTCATAGCATAAGTCCAGATTTAAGTATCAAGTCTTATTCGTCTCCCATGCCAATTAAGTCAAATCTTTCACAAGAAATTATAATTTCAAATTCTTTCTTTGCTGGTTTCTTGCATTTTACTAATACTGTTCTGTCTGATAATTCGTAGTACCATCCTTGTTCTGCTTTTTCCCAAGATGATTTATTTAAGAAACGAGGTATTTGTTCATTATCTACAGAAGCCCAATATGCACCTTTATCTTTACTTACTAATTTAATTGTAAGATCAGATATTCCACTTTCATAACTTCCTGTTGTTTTGAAAGAAATTTTCTTACGTGCTCCACCGCTTACATTAATTTCTGTATTTTCATATATACCTTTTTCAAAATCATTAGTTACACCATCATCATTATAGAAATTGAAGCTTCTTTCTGCTTCTCCTCCTATTAAAATGTCTAATGTCTTCATCTTATCAGTAGTAATATGCTTTACTTCTTCATTTGTTATGAAAATTCCATCTCCTCTTAAGAACATAGGAATGCTGTTAAGGGTAACTGGAATTTCTATTTCTTGTCCGCCTTTATATGCAGCCATATTGTTATTCATATCATACCAAGTACAGCCTTCTGGCAAGTAAAGTTTTCTATACTTCGCTCCCTTTTCCAATACATTTGCAACTAAAACAGATGGCCCAAACATAAATGTCATATATTGATCATCATAACAATTAACATCATCTTGGAATTCCATGAGTAATGGACGCATTATCGATTTACCAGTAGTATGAGCTTCATACATTAAAGAATATAGATATGGTAACATTCTATAACGCTGACTATATGCATTACGTACAAATTCATTATTTTCTTCATACATCCATGGCTGAGTAACAGTATTATCATTATTGGCTGAATTAATGCAGAATCTTGGCTGGAATATACCATTTTGAATCCATCTTAGTAATAGTTCTCCTTCTGGAGCACCTCCTGCAAAGCCCCCGATATCACAACCTGTATTTGCTACTCCTGATAACCCCATTCCAACAATAGTTGCTATATTAAATTTTAATGTACGCCAGTCTGTCAAATTATCTCCTGCCCATGTTTGTGCATACCTTTGAATACCTGCAAATCCAGCACGGTTTATAATATATGGACGGCGGTTTGGATAAAGTTCAGCTACAGCTTGCTTTCCAACATAAGCCATTAAATTAGAATGCATTATTTTAAGTTCCGCCATAGTGCCTGGTTTTCCATCAAAATCACATACAGCATTACGATCCTCTATTCCATCATATTCACAGTTGTCATTCCAAACGGTTATAGTTCCTTTGCTTAAAATATTTTCTTTAAGTAGCTTCTTCCACGTTTCTCTACCTGATGGCTTAGTAAAATCTACAAATCTTCCAACACCACCCCACCAACGGCCATTATAATCTCCTTTTCCATCTGGATTTTTAATAAATACATCATTTTCTTCAAATTCTTTTTTATAAGGATGCTTAGCTAAAATCCCTGGTTTTAAATTTGGTATAACATTAAGACCCATTTCATTCATTTTTTCCATAAATTCATCTGAATTCGGAAATCTCTTTTTGTTCCAATTGAAAATATATCTTAAATTATCTTCTTCTCCAGAAGAATACCCAGATGCTAATTTAAAGTTGTCTATATACATTTTTTCATCAAAATGCTTTTTAATTACTTCATATATTTCCTTATCGCAATCTTTTTCAAGTTCAGCATAATACATTGTAGAAGCTGTATAACCTAAGCTTTGTTTAGGAGGCATTGCCTGCTTTCCTGTAAGTTTTGTGTAATTATCTAAGACTTGTTCAACTTTTGGTCCATTGATAAAGAATAGATCAATGTCTCCTCCATCAGCTTGATAATAACTATAACGAGGCCAGTATCCACTAATTTCATTACCCATATCAAATACTGAATCATAGGAATTATGATAGAAAAGTCCAATGGCATGATGATTATTGTTATTTAACTTAATATAAAATGGGATATGTTTATATAAAGGATCTCCAAATTCAGGATCATGCCCAATTGCATCTTTAGGCGACATACGCATTCTTCTACCCATTTTATCTAACTTTCCAGTCTTTTCACCAAATCCGTAAAAATGATCATTTTGTAAATCAACTTCATTATAATGATAAATTCTTCCTAGTTGATCACATTCAAAAGCTCTATCTGCAAGATCACTATATAACTTTTCTCCATTTAATTTATATATAGAAAAATGTAATGGTGATTTAGCTAGTACTAATTTTAATGTTTTTGTATAAAATATAATTTCTTTTTCATTTTCTTCAAAAGGAATATCTAATGCTTCTATTCTTTCACGTTCTTCTGCAAGTAAAGAATCAAAACGATCCTCCCATGCAGTCGTAACCAATGTATAAGATGCTTCCTCAAACTTTCTATCAAAAGAAGCTCTAACACGTATAATATCATCTGACATAAAAATTATTTTTATATCTGCGGTATCCCCCTTCACTAAATAACCATTCTGTATTCTATTTATAGACATAAATTCCTTTAATAACATGTAACTTCCTCCTAAACTACTAATTTATACTTATTAATCTATCAACAACATATTAAGGCGTAGATTGCCCGTTTATAAACTTGTTATATAGGTTGTTCAATTATGATTTTTTTCAACAACTGTCAAAACTCAATTATTTAACAACCTATATCTATATAACATTATAAGAGTAGCAAAATAACTTAACTGATACTATTCATTAAATTATCTTGTGTAAAATTCTGTTTCCAAACATCCTCATATTTATATCCAGTAAGACTTTCAACAACTTCTTTTGTGTTTGAGTCAACATCATCTTTTAAACCACCATTTTTCAAACGTTCAACTTCATCTATTAATATCTGATGAGTTTCTTTATTAAGCTTAAAAGTAAATGCAAGTATTAATGATAATGCAAACAAACCAACACATCCAATAAGTAAAACATATCCAATAATCTGTACTGTTTGAGGAGATTGAACCTCTTGACCTTTAACAAATCCTCCTTCTTGCAACACAACACCGATTAAAAATGTAGCAATGGCTACAGTGCTCTTTCTAGTAAAAGTCATAACTGCTGCAAAAAGTCCCTCTCTTCTTTTCATCGAAACAATTTCATCAACATCAGGAATAAATGGGAACACTGTCCAAGGAGTTAGAACCGCCAAGGATCTAAATGCAAAGTAAACTATAGATATTCCAAGTAAAATAGCAGTCTTAGCTTCAGGATCAGCTAAATAAACTCCATAATATGCTAGTACACTTAATATCATAAATGTATACGTAATCTTATATAATTTAGTAGGTCCAAGTTTTAAAAATAAAATTCCACCTATAATTGTTCCTGGTATACCAATAATGCTAAATGAAAGCAAATATGCACCAAAAGATGATGAAACCTTTAAATTATAAACACAGAAAAATAAAAATACAGCATTAAATATATCCCCAGCAGTAAACGATAATAAATAAAGTCCTAAATGTTTCCTGAAACTTTTTAGCTTAAATGTAGATGCATATTCCCCAAGCACTTTTAAGTAATCACTAAAATTCCTATTCCCTTTAGATTGAGATGCAGCCAATAATTCTTGCTCCATCGCTGGTGTAATTTCTCTTTCCCAAGTCGCTTTATATGTTATAAATATACAAATCGCATACAATATTGCAAAAAATAATCCATTATAGAAATATGCATAAGGATTCTTTTGGCCAAAATGTCCAATCAATTGTGCAGGAACAAAGGTCCCTAAGAACTGACCTAAAGAAGAAATAACTAATCTGCAAGTAGAAATTTTAGTTCTATCAGAGTAGTTAGTTGTCATTTCAGTCGGTAGTGTTTCCCATGGAATTAATACCATGGCTGCAACTATTTCAAATAATAAATAGCAACTTAAATAAAACCAGTAATTCATTCCTATTGTCCATATTAATACATAAATTGCCATTAATGGCGCTCCAATTAATAAAAAGAAACGACGTCTTCCAAATATCTTTCCAAGCTTAGTTTTATAAAAATTATCAGATATACTCCCTATAAAAAGACTGGCAATTGCATCTACAAAACGAGCAACCGCAACAATAGATGCCCCTTGTATAGGTGTAAGTCCACAATAAGTTGTATAGAAAAACAATAAGAAAGCTCCAATTATTGTAAAGGCTCCGCCGCCCATTATATCAACTAATCCATATCCAATACATCTAGGTAAAGTAATCTTTTTATCTTTTATAGACATATAATCTACCTCTTTCTTTAATTAATATTTTTAATTAGCAATCTTCTATCTAAATATTGAAATATTCCTTTGCATTGTTGTAGCATATACCTTCAACAACTGTTTTTAGCAATTTAATATTTCCTGGTACTTCACCATTTTCTACCCATTCTCCGATTAAATTGCAGGCAATTCTTCTAAAATACTCATGTCTTGTATATGATAAGAAGCTTCTAGAATCCGTTAACATTCCAACAAAACGGCCTAATAATCCAAGATTTGCTAACACTTTTATTTGTTCAATCATTCCATCTTTATTATCGTTAAACCACCAAGCTGCACCGAATTGCATTTTTCCTGGAATCCCCTCTCCCTGAAAATTTCCTATCATAGCTCCAAGAACATAATTATCCTTTGGATTCAACGTATATAAAATTGTTTTAGGAAGGGAATTTTCCTTATCTACAGAATCTAAAAGTCTAGATAATGGGTACGCTATACTCTCATCATTAATTGAATCAAATCCTGTATTAGGGCCTATTTTTTCGAACATTCTATTATTATTATTCCTTAGCGCAGCTATATGAAGCTGCATAGCCCATCCAAGCTCATGATAAAGTTTAAATACATGTGTTAATGTATAAGTTTTGTACTTCTTTTCTTCATCAAGGCTTACTACTTCTCCATTTAAGGCTTTAGCAAATATAGCTGCTGCATCTTCTTTTGATGTATCTGCATAAACTACTGTCCCATCTATACCATGGTCTGCTATCCTACATCCAACCGAATGGAAGTACCTTACTCTTGAGTCAAATGCATTTAGAAATTCATCATAATTACTTATAGTGATCTCCGATACTCCTTCTAATTTTTTTACCCATGAAACAAAACCATCTAAGTTTATTTCTATTCCTTTATCTGGCCTGAAAGTTGGTAAAACATTTACATTAAAACTCTCGTCTTCTTTAAGCTTAATGTGATATTCTAAAGTATCAGTAGGATCATCAGTTGTACATATAGTTTCAACCTTTGATTTTGTAATTAAATCTCTTGCTCTAAATCCTTCTCCACTTAACAATTCGTTTGCTTTTTTCCAAATTGCTGGAGCAGTTTCTTCATCAAGCAGTTCATATATTCCAAAGAACCTTTGAAGCTCTAAGTGAGTCCAATGATAAAGAGGATTTCCTATAGACATAGGTATGGTTTTTGCCCAAGCTAAAAATTTATCATAATCACTGCCATCACCTGTAATATATTTTTCATCTATACCATTGCATCTCATTGCTCTCCATTTGTAGTGATCCCCGTATAACCATACTTCAGTTATGTTATTAAATTTTTTATTTTCATATATCTCCTTAGGATCAATATGACAATGATAATCGATAATAGGCATATTCTTTGCATAATTATGATATAACTCCATAGCTGTTTTATTAGATAATAAGAAATTTTCATCCATAAATTTCTTCAAATTCATCATCCTACTTTCAAATAAAAGTTTAATATTTGTGAAGTATTGAATGGATTTTCTTTAACGGTACACACTCTGCTAATTAGAGTACATTATCGTAATCTTTATATATCCAACACCCTACTATAACGTTTTCTTTTACACTAATCTTTGTAAATTTTCATTACTTAGATTATGTTCCCAACTCTAATATTTCTTTAAATCTTCATAATCTAAGCAAGATTGTTAGTTAGTGCAATTTGTGTTATAATGTATTTCTTAATAATTTTCTTAGCATTTTTATCATTCTTTGTTTATATTATTTGCCAGAATATAATAAACTGGAATGATAAAAATGTTATTTTTTACATATCTCAATTTCACCATAAACTATCTGCATTCTAAGTACTTTTCTAAAGTAGACCTAACAGCACCAGTTCCAGAAATCATTTCGGTGAAATAACCTTCAATTTTTTCTCCTAATCCTATGACATAAAGATCTACGCCAAAAATTTCTTCATTCATTAGTATCGGTTTTAGAGTATCTCCTAATTGTTCTATAGTTCCTAATTTTATATTAGCTACATATTTCTTTAGTTCATCTAATAATGGATCTGGACTTAATTCCATTGCATTACCATCATCAGCTATTCCCATTAAATATCTGCACCAACCTGCAATAACAAGCGGAATGTATTTAAGGTTTTTAGTATCTAAATCTACTCTATCTCTGTAAGCCTTGATTGTCTCCCCAAATCTTATACCAACCTTTTGAGATGTATCTGATGCAATCCTTTGAGGAGTATCTG
Organism: Clostridium sp. YIM B02500; assembly: GCF_022324665.1. Classification (NCBI taxonomy): domain Bacteria; kingdom Bacillati; phylum Bacillota; class Clostridia; order Eubacteriales; family Clostridiaceae; genus Clostridium; species Clostridium sp. YIM B02500. The sequence continues at coordinate 18,955 of NZ_JAKGTE010000001.1, forward strand.
GTATATATGGGTTCGGAAGTCTAACTTCAAGTACTTCTTTAATAAAATCTTCAGGTTTTAATATTCCTGGATCAACAACAACTGGCATTCCTTCGTCGTACCCAATCTTTTCAACTAGTTTCTTTAGAGTTTGGTCTTTCATTTCGTCTGCAATTAAATTATATCCAAGTAAACATCCAAAGACTGCTAAAGAAGTGTGTAGCGGATTTAAACAAGTACAAACCTTCATTTTTTCAACTCTCTCGACTGTTTCTCTGTTTGTTAAAAATACTCCAGCCTCTTCTAATGCTATTCGTCCATTTGGGAAATCATCTTCTATAACAAGATACTGTGGTCCTTCTGCATTTACAAAAGGTGCAATATAAGTATTCTTATTAGTGCATATAATCTCAGTACTGTCAAAACCGTTTTCTCCTAAAGTATCTTTAACACTTTGAGAAGGTCTAGGCGTAATTTTATCTATCATACTCCAAGGGAACGATACCTTTTTATCATCATTGATATATTGTAGAAAGCCTTTATCAACTAATCCATTTTCAGTCCACTTCTTTGCTATTGTTTCCATTGCATCATGAAGCTTTTCACCATTTTTTGAACAATTGTCCATACTTACAAAAGCTATTGGAAGTTGTCCATTCTTATATCTCACATATGCTAAAGAAGTAGCTTTAGCAATAATACTTACAGGATGTTCTAATCCATCTGTTATATCCTCTTTAGATAGATTTTTTACGCTATAACCTTTTTCAGTTATCGTAAAACTTGCTATTTGTAATGCTGGATTTGAAAATATATCTTCCAGTCTATTCCAATCTTGTCCCCTTGAATAGTCACAAACTAGGCTTTCTCCTATGCTTCCTACAACTTTTTTCTCCAAGCTTCCATCTGGTTTCATAATTACTAACAAACTTAAATCATCATGAGGCGCATAAATTTTATCTATTATTTCATAGTCATATCCTTCTACAGCAACAATACCTCCAGTTACTTTTTTATTGTTTAAAAGTTCTTGTTGCAGCATTGCTATAAATCCTCTAAATATGTTTCCTGCTCCAAAGTGCACCCAAGTAGGATTTTCCTTAGTTAAAGTTGACATATTATCATGATCAAACTTTGGAAGTTCTATTCCAGCATTTTCCCATAACTCGCTGTTTTTAATACTTTCTTTGCTTAGTATTAATTTGGCATTATTCATTCCTATTTTCACCTCTTTAAAACTACTATTAATAGCATTACCAATTTTAATTATCTTTTATATCTTAGGATTAATAAATCCAAGATTTTATTGCAATCTCTAATTTTATTTATTCTTAAGCCTTATTTAGTTCTTTGTAGTGTATCCCATATTCCCCAGATATACATAATTCCAAGAGCTCTATCATAAAGTCCATAACCTGGTCTACACTGCTCATTCCATATATGTCTTCCATGATCTGGTCTCGCATATCCAGTAAATCCAAATTCATGGTAAGCTTTTACTATGTCACATATATCTAATGAGCCATCACAAGTTCTATGAGATGTTTCAATAAAATCACCATTTTCATAAATCTTTACATTTCTAATATGAGCAAAGGCAATTCTGTTTCCAAATTCTCTTATCATTGCTGGCACATCGTTATTAGTATTTGAGCCTATAGCACCGCTACAAAGAGTAAGGCAGTTATATGGACTATCAACAAGCTTTAATAATCTTGCTAAGTCGTTTCTACTTTTAACTATCCTTGGTAAACCAAATATTGACCAAGGTGGATCATCCGGATGAACTGCCATCTTAATATCATTGATTTCAGCTACAGGAATAATTTGCTCTAAGAAATATTTCAAGTTATTCCATAAATCTTCTTCTGTAACATTTTTATATGCTTCAAAAAGTTGTGTCAGATTCTTTAATCTTTCTGGCTCCCAACCTGGCATTGTAAGATCTGGATTTGATGCTATCTTGTTAACCAACTCCATTGGATCTATATCTGTAATCCTTGCTTTTTCATAGAAAAGAGCTGTTGAACCATCTTCTGTTTTTTTGTACAAGTCAGTTCTCAACCAATCGAATACCGGCATAAAGTTATAGCAAATTACTTTTACGCCAACCTTGGCTAGTTTCTCTATTGTCTTTTTGTAATTTTCAATATATTTATCTCTAGTTGGAAGTCCTAATTTAATGTCCTCATGAACATTAACACTTTCAACAACATCTAAATTAAATCCATATTTATCAGCTGATTTCTTCACTTCAAGAATTTTTTCCATCGGCCATTCATCACCAGCTGCCATATCATGAAGAGCCCAAACAATCGTTTCTACACCGGGAATCTGTTTAATTTGCTCAAGTGTTACGGTATCGTTACCTTCACCATACCATCTGAAACCCATTTTCATAATAATATACCTCCTGTCATTCTATCTAATTTGGTTTTACCGTATAGTTTTTTTGCCAGCATATAAAGAGTTTAAATTGAATGCTCTATATAGGCCTCACCTCCCTAAATTGAAAATTTATTTTAATATCAGATGATTTTAATATCATGGCATCTAATATTTAAGTGTGTTGTATAACCCTAATCTTTGAAATAATTAGGATAACTTTCTCTTACTTGTGTTTTATCAAAGATGACCATATTTAAATGCTTCTTCATGAATTCTTCTGCCATCTCTGGATTTTTATTTTTTATAGCATTAAATATTTCTTTGTGCTGAAGATAGATATTATCCCAACTAGAATTAACTGTTAATCTTAATACACGAATTCTTTGAAATTCGGTACTTCCATCATTAATACTATTCCATATCCTCTTTTTGCTACATCCTTCAAAAATTATCTTGTGAAATTCCTCGTCCGTATTAAATAATTTTTTATAGTCGTTATTTTCTATATACATTTTTTGAAACTTTAAATTCATTTCCAAAGCCAATATATTTTCTTTTGGAAATTCCATACAGGCTTCTTTTACTACAGCTCTTTCTAAATGCTCACGTAAAAATCTTTCTTCTTCAACAGCAGATAAATCAATTAATGAAACAACTGTACCTTTTTGAGGATAAATTTGCACTAAGCCTTCTTGAGCTAAACGGACAAGAGCTTCTCTGACTGGAGTTCTGCTCACTCTATATTTTTCAGAAAGTTCTTTTTCAGAAATGCTTGTACCAGGCTCAAGATATAGATTAATAATTTCTTCTCTGAGATTATGATATATAACCTTACTCGTAGAATTCTTGCTTATTTTAAAAGTCATACTTATATTCTCTCCCATTGACGTGTTTTACCATACTTGTATGGTAATTATGAGTATAGTCTCACTATCTAAGAATCGTTTACAAAGACTTGTATAGTAAATTTTTTCACTTGCTTTTCCCTAATTGCTATGATTAAATTATAGCTATATAAATACATAAACAATATGTTTTAATTGCTTCAAAACTTGCAAAAATTGCTATAGTAAAATATAATGTATCTCAGTTTTATTAAAAATCACTTATTCAAATAATCTCTTTCGCAATTTAAAACGTTTAATTGTTTAATAATTCAGTAATTTTATCGCAATTTATACAATTCGTCGAAGAGGTGATATCAATGAAAAGAAAAATACATGAGTTTTTTACACGCAAACATATGCTTTCCAGTGACTACGAAATCTTTCACTTCTTAAATACTGATGTGCCATTTCAATACCTACACAATCATGACTTTTATGAGTTTTATCTATACCTTTCTGGAGATGTTACATATTTGATAGAAGGTAAGTCATACAATCTAAAATCAGGTGACATAGTATTAATTAATACAAGAGAACTACACCGAGCTGTTATTAATAGCATGAAAGTGCCTTATGAGCGTATTGTACTCTGGATCAACAAATCTTTTCTACATGAATTGTCAACGCCAGAAACGGACCTTACACAGTGCTTTGAAAACATAGAGAAATCAAATGTTATAAGAGCTGATTTTCAAATTCAGCAGAATGTAAGGGCACAACTTAGCAAGCTACTTGAACTTGAAAACTACAAAGGCTTAGGTAAAGATTTGCTATATAAAGCCTATATTATAGAACTTATAATACAGTTAAATAATCTTGTTTTAAGTCATAAATCTGATTTTGACATTGATGTGACGAAGAGCAGCTTAATTGATGGAATAGTTGAATATATTAATAATCATATTAATGAAGAACTTACAATTGATGAGCTTTCTAAAGAATTTTATCTTAGTAAATTCCATTTATCTAGAGAATTCAAAAAGTATACTGGTACTACAATCCATAGGTATATCGTACAAAAAAAATTAATACAAGCTAAAGAATTAATTCTTAAAAATCATCCGATAAATAGCGTTTACAAACAATCTGGATTTGGTGATTACTCAAATTTTTTTAGAGCCTTTAAGAATGAATACAGCATTTCCCCTAAACAATTCTATGAACTTATGGTTGAATCTAATTTGAAGAAATAATAAACATTAGAAATTTTATGATATATAGTTTTATAATAAATATTTCAATAGCTTTTTCTATTAAAAAAAGGAAATAACATATTTAAATTTATCTTATATATATCTTTTTTAATAACAAAACCGTGCTAAAATCTATATGATTAGAGAATAACTGGACAAGGCATATAATGTAGAGAACTAATTGCAACATATGTACATCAACGAAATACTTTAAGGATTTTACTTAATTTTCTAATTAATAAATTTTAAATGAACAAGATACAAACTCATTATTAATAATTTATTACAAGAATAGCATATGTAAGTACTATTCTTGTAATTTTTTGTGTAGATATATATAATTTATTTAAATGTACACCAAAACTTGTTAAAATAAAAAATTCGTAAATAATTTGAATAGGCTTTTTTGAGGTGAAAATATGAAAGCAAATGTAGAAATAGTTCTTGGATTTCTTGGCTCTGGAAAAACGAGGTTTATAAATTCTATGCTAAAAAGAAAAGAATTACAAGATGAAGCTATCGTTGTTATACAAGATGAATTTGGAGACTGTCAAATACAGGATGACTTGAATAATAAAAATCCAATAGTAGTAATTAATGTTGATAAGAATAAAGAAATTGATGAAAGTTATATAACCGAAATCGTAAGTAAACATGCTCCGAATAGGATTTTTATCGAAATAAATGGTATGAAAGATTCTACTAAAGTAATTAATATATTTAATACAAAAAAGATAAAGAGTATATGTAGAATTGATAACATAATAAGTACTATTGATACAACAAGCTTTAATATGTATTTCAGAAATATGAAAAGTATTATTAGCACTCATATTTTAAATAGTGAAACTATAATTTTGAACAATGTAGTCGAGTTAGATAAAAAAGAACTTTTAAACATACAAAAAGAAATTGAAAATATTAATGAGACTGCTGATATACTAAGGCATTTATACATAACAGATGATAAAATATCAAATAAAAAAGAATATGTAAAAACTACAAGGCATGGTTTTTCATTCTTTAATACTTTTTTATATTCAGGTTTTGTACTATTTTTATTCATTTTTTTGATTACGATGTCAACATTAAATATTAAAATATCCAGTGCGTATTTAGATAGATTCAAAAAATTTTATGATGTATTTATAAGCATATTAATTCAAGGTTTTCCCTTCATTCTTATTGGGAGTTTTGTATCTTCAATAATTCAAATTTGTATATCAAGAGATACATTTATTAAACTATTTCCAAAAAATAGTTTTTTATCTTGTGTAATTGCAGCTTTTGCAGGTTTATTATTTCCAATATGTGATTGTGGGACAATCCCTGTGGTTAAAGGCCTTATGAAAAAGAATGTTCCTATAGCAGCAGGAATTACTTTTATGCTTGCAGCGCCAATTGTAAATCCAATAGCAATTATTGCAACTCTCTATGCTTTTCCAGGTATGGTATCTGTCGTAATTTACAGGTTAGCTGCTGGAATATTAATCTCTGTTTTAGTAGGTTTAATTATGCAGTTTACTACTAAGAAGGATGAAGAAATTTTAAAAAATAATTCTGATATAGATACATGTGATTGCGGTTTTTGTGATGGTAAACAGGATTATTCAGAAAGTAATCTACAAAAAGTCAAGGCAATATTCGTTCATGCAGGAGATGAATTCTTTAATATAGGTAAATATATGATTATTGGAACTTTTTTATCTAGTATTTTTCAAAGTATGACATTTATAAGTAGCAATACTTACATTTCTAATGATAGTAGAGTTTCTCTTCTTGTAATGATTTTATTATCTTTCTTACTTTCAGTTTGTTCAACTTCAGATGCATTTGTTGCCAAAGGTTTTTTAAGAGCCTTTCCAATAAGCTCTATACTTGGATTTTTAGTAGTTGGACCCATGTTAGATGTAAAAAATACAATGATGCTTTTTGGAAGCTTTAAAAAGAAATTTGTAATAAAATTAATATTTACTATTATTTTAGTGTCATTTAGCATTTTGATTAACTGCAAATTAGCTTGATAATATTGAAAAATAGCTCAATATATTATCATATATTCCATAGCTATTATAGATAAATTAATTGAAGGAGGTAGCATATGAAAAGAATTAGTTCAGATATAATTATTAAAATACTGATATTGCTATGTTTTGGGATATTTTACTTTAAGATAATTAAGAATAATGAAATAATAATGTATGTACATCCAAGAATTATTCCATTTGCTATTTTAGGAATGCTAGCAATGTTTGCAATTGCGTTATTTCTAATTACAGACAGTCGTCGAACCAAAAAGAAGAATACCAAGTTAAGGAATTATGTAGTCTTCATCATTCCCTTAGTTATGGTATTTTTCATGCAAAGTACCAGTGCAAATTTTAGCGGATCATTAAGCACCAATTTAACTTATGACAATTCTAAGCCTAATCCCTCAAACCAAAAGATTAACAATGTTGAACAGGGTAAATATGATGATGATTTATATATTAAAGATAATGTTATAGAAGTAGATGTGAACAATTTTCTGCACTCCTTCGATGAACTTACAGAGAACGCAAATAACTATGATGGACAAGAAATAGAAATAACAGGATTTGTTTATAAAGACACAACCCTTAACGATAATGAATTCTTAGTGGGTAGATTTGTAATGGCGTGTTGTGCAGCTGATTTACAAGTTGTAGGAATTAAATGCGATAGTAATAATCAAGAAATCTACAGTAAGGATACATGGGTAAAAATAAGGGGCAAACTTAAAACTGAAACAGTTAAGTATGCAGTGAACCCGTTTATAGTAGTCGAACATATAGAAAAAGATCCTAATCCCAAAACTGAATACTTATATCCATTTTAAAAATCCTTAACTATCTAGATTTAATATGTCATAAACTGTGCCAAATATAACTATTAAAAAATTATCTTTATATAAAAAAATAAACTATGCCACTTTCATTTAGTGTTTTATAGCATAAAGAGCTATATAAACATTAAATGAAAATTAGCATAGTCATATAAGGCATAATCCCCAAAACAACAAGTCCAGTTGCCTAATAATTATTTTAGAATTTTAAATTCATATCCTTGTCCCTTTAAATATTCTATAACTTCTGGCAAAGCTTTTGCTGTTTCTTCTTTTCCGTACGTATCATGCATTAATATTATTGCTTTTTCCCTGTTTGCCACAGTTTTTATAACTTCTTGTTTTAACTGTTCTGCTTTTTTAGGAGCACCTTCTGCATCTCCAGATAACGAATTCCAATCAATTTGATGATAATCCTTGTCATGCAATGCTTTGTCCATAGCTTCTGCTCCTGACGGATCTTTCTTGTCCCAAGTCATTTGTCCTCCTGGAAATCTAACAGCTCTTGCCACAAAATCTTGTCCTAAAATATTTTTCAAAGATTGATTTGTTTTCTCAAAATCGGACATACAATTCTCCAAATTTATTTTTCCATTTGGATATAAGTAGTTATAATCATGCGAATAAGTATGATTACCTATTGCATTACCTTCATCAAACTCCCTTTTTACTAAATCTTTGCTTGCCTGATCTTTATCTATATATTTTCCTATAAGGAAGAAAGTTGCATGTACATCTTCTTTCTTAAGAATATCTAATATCTGAGGGGTAACTGTTTCTGATGGCCCATCATCAAAAGTCAAATAAACAACTTTCTTACCATCAGCTCCATCAGGCCTTTGTCCTTTCATTTGCTGATTTAAATATTTTTCTACAAATGCTGAGTTTTCTACTTCTGAATTACTTTCTGATTTAAGTTCGTCACTATCCGTTTCACTTTTACTCTGATTATCACTTGATTCAGATTTTGCATTCTGGTTACCATCAAGTGCTTGTACAGTTTTTGTATTATTTGAAAATCTTTGCATTACTATGTTACCTACTGTTATAACCAATATGGAAATAATAATAAATAGAATTGTGATCTTTGCTACTTTAATGTTTTTATTTGGGTTATTCCTATTGTTATACTTCATTTTTCATCCCTCTTATGTCTTATCTATGTGTGTCTTAATAGTTCTTTATTAGATAGCAGCATATTAAGCATATGTTGCAATTGAATTCTATAATTTACCTTAACTAAATATTCGTCTTATTAGAACTTTCAAGGCTAAGTATACTATTGCAACATATATACTGAGTATTTGTAGCTAATTATTTAAAAATTCCTTGTGTAAATTCATCTAAATCAACATCATGGTTTATTCCATTAACAAATCCTGTCTCACTGTATTGATGTCCAACTCTTGAAAACCATATTTTATTTGTTGGCAGGTTTTGAAATGGAGTATTATTATAATTTGCTTCCCATAAAGGATAGTTAGATAATCTGCCGTCTAGATTGCTAATGAAGCTACTATATGTGTATATACCTATATCCATATTACTTACTTTCTTGAATTCGGCTATAAATCTTAAAGCATAATCCATAATGTCAAATCCTGTAGCTTCTATATCTAACATTGGTTTCAAATCGTTTCTTTTATCCTTTATACTATTATAAAAATTATCGGCTTGAGTTTCTGGAGCACTTGTCCCAACTAAGAAGTGATAGAAACCAACCTTTAATCCAGCTGATGAAGCCCCATTATAATTAGCCTGTAAATACGGATCTATAAAAGTTGTTCCTTCAGTTGCTTTTATATACACTAATTGAACTCCACTTGCTTTTACTGAATTAAAATCTATGTACCCATCATAATTACTAATATCTATACCATAATATTTGCTTAAAGTGTTCCCACTACTGCTTGAACCAGAAGAACTTTGACCTGGAGTGCTTCCGGTACTACTTGATCCAGAAGGACTCTGACCTGAAGTGCTTCCGCTACTGTTTGAACCAGAAGTATTTTGACTTGAAGTGCTTCCGCTACTACTTGATCCAGAAGTATTTTGATTTGACGCACTTCCGCTGCCACTTGGTCCAGAAGTATTTTGGCTTGAATCTTCATACCTCTTGCCATCTGATCCAATCTTGTATCCATCTTTAGTAGTATTAGTAAGCATTTTTCCTGTGTCTTTATCTAAGTAATACCACGCTCCATTAAGATAAGCCCATCCTGTTGCCATGCTTCCATCATTATTAAAGTAATACCAGTTATTGTTTATAGTAATCCATCCAGTTTCCATATCTCCGCTATCAGTAAATTCGTATGTTGTACCATCTATCTTATTAATACCAGTTACCATACTTCCATCGTTCTTTAAATAGTACCATTTATTATTATTCTTAATCCATCCAATATGAATTTTTCCACCTTTATCGAAGTAATACCATTTATCATTTATTTTACTCCATCCACTATTGGTTGCCATAACTCCTGAATCTTTGAAATAGTACAAATTTGAACCATCATCTCGTATTCCAGTTGCCATAGCACCTGAATCAGTTAAGAAATACCAATCACCATCTAACTGTTTCCATCCTTTTGCCATAGCTCCACTTTCATCCATGTAATACCAGTTACCTTTGTCTTTTACCCATCCAGTTTTCATTTTACCGTCATCTTCATTTAAATAGTACCAATTATTATCTGGTTTAATCCATCCAATCGCTTTTGTATTATCTGACTTATAATAATACCAAACTCCACTCTCATTCTTCCAACCAATATTGGATGTTATACTAGTATCACTAGTTGCAGCTTGTACATTTAATCCTGGAATTAAAATTAGTACCATTAATACAGATAATATTGTGAGTCTCTTTTTAATATTCAAAACAACCTGTCACTCCCTTTTTTATTTTTTAGCTAAAATATAATTAAATTGAATACGAAGTTAATTTTATGCTTCAATAAGATTCTTTCCATCTATAGCAATGCTTCCATCCTTGTAATATTGCATTACTCTCTTAACATAATCCTGAACCCCTTGTGACATCTTACATAAATCATCATCTGATAAGACTCCATCTTTTTTTACATTTTGTGGTCCAGCATTATAAGCTGCTATTGCTATTTTTACATCACCATTAAATTGGTTTAGATATTCTTTTAGTAATTTTGACCCTCCATCGATATTTTGCTCTATATCATATCCGTCAGTCATTCCAAGATATGTATAATTCTGAGGCATAATCTGCATCAATCCAGTAGCACCTGAACTTGATGTTGCTTTTGGATCAAAATCTGACTCTGCCTTAATTATAGCTAGTATCAATTTTGAATCTAGTCCATATTTATTTGCCGAATCATTTACTGAGTTATATATTTTTTTCATAGTATCACTTGATCCCTTCGAGCTAGTGCTTAAAGGAATTTGATTAAGCGGCTTATATCTTTTTCCATCCGATCCAATCTTATATCCATCTATGGTAGTATCCGTTAGCATTTTTCCTGAAGCAGGATCTAAATAGTAATAATCGCTTCCATTTGATGTAACCCATCCTGTTGCCATTGATCCATTATCATTTAGGTAATACCATACTCCATCAAGATTTATCCACCCTGTAGCAACACTTCTATCAGTATTGAAATAATACCAGTTATTGTTCACATTAACCCATCCAGTTTCCATCTCACCAGTATCACTAAACACATATGTTGTATTTCCTATTTTATCAGTACCAGTTACCATACTTCCATCATCGTTTGAGTAATACCACTTATCATTATTCTCAACCCATCCAGTATGTATCTTTCCATCTTTATCAAAATAGTACCATTTATCATTTATCTTAGTCCATCCAGTATTTGTAGCCATAACCCCTGAATCTTTGAAATAATATAAATTAGAATTATCCTGCTGAATTCCAGTTGCTCTAGCACCCGAATCAGTTAAAAAATACCAGTCACCATCTAACTGTTTCCATCCTTTTACCATAGCCCCATTATCATCCATATAGTACCAGTTTCCTTTATCCTCTAACCATCCAGTTGTCATTTTACCACTATCTTCATCTAAATGATACCAATTATTATCCGGTTTAATCCATCCAATTGCTTTTGTGTTGTCAGACTTATAATAATACCAAGATCCATTTTCATTTTTCCAACCGATACTTGATGTTATATTTGTATCAGTAACATCAGCTTGTACATTTAATGTTGGAATAAAACTTAGCGCAATTAATGCTGATAAAACTGTAAGTACTTTTTTAATATTCAAAGTAATCCATCACTTCCTTTTAACTGATTCTTAATAAAAAATGTTATTAGACTAAATAACTAATACTGATTTTAAAAAGTTAAATCTAATATTAAAATTTATCATTAAAAATCAGTATTAATTATGTATTTTATAGTTTTTTAATGTTCTTTATTATTTTTAAAGTAATTCTTTTCAATAATGGCTTCCGAAACTTTGAATTCATCTTTTAGATGCTTTACTTCTTTTTCATCTTTTGGGTTTCCTACAATTTGACCTTCATTTAATATTGTAGCATCTCTATTCGTATTCACTAATACTCTTCCTATTGAATTATTCTCAAATTCACTTCTATCCTCGCCAAGCAAGTATAATATTGTCGGTTTAAAATCTGTTTGACCACCAGCTGTTGATATAACTTCTGATTTTAAGTTCCTTGAATAAATCATATAGGGAATCTTTCTTTGATTATCCTTCCACCAATCTCCTTCTAAAGGCGCATTTTCTATATCTTGTTCATAAAATTTATGAACACCACAATGATCACCGTAAATCATAACTACCGTATTATCCAATAAACCTTCCTTATCTAATTCTGCTATAAACTTTCCAATAGCTTCATCGGTATATCTTACAGATTGAAAATACTTTCCTAGCATATTATCATCAAGTTCTTTAGGTAGGTTTAAATATTTTTTATTTTCTGGCATCTCAAAAGGGCCGTGACTTGTCAACGTAGTCATAAATGCATAATAGGGTTGTTTTTCATCTTTTAACTTTTGAGCTACTTGCTTTAAATATGATTCATCTGAAAGTCCCAAACCTATAATTTCATCCTGATTAAACTTTCCTACATCTAATATTTTATCAGCCCCATAGCTTTTATGCATTTCTGTCCAATTCCAATTTCCAGGTGGTTCTGCATGAGTAGAAACTGTAGAATATCCTTTACCTTCTAAAATATTTTGAAGTGTATTATATTGACTCCAAGGATAAGAATATACTGTAGTACCTTCTCTTATAGGGAGTACTGATGCATTAACCATCAAATCACAGTCTGAACTTGTTCCAGAATTATTTTGTTCACGTATATTATTAAAATACAAGCTATTTGACAATAACTTATTTAAATTTGGTGTTATTTCTTGTCCATACACTTTTTGATTAATGACAAAGTTCTCCAAAGACTCTACTTGTAGTGCAATTACATTTTTTCCTTTAAACATTCCCTTGTAACTATTGTCAGGTAAATCTTCTTTATTATCGTTAAACCAATTCTCTATTTCTTTTTTATCTTCATCTGTTAAAGTTTTATTTTTATTTTTATAGAACTCAATATCAAAACCATGATATCCAAGTGGGCTCATATCTCCAAAAGTCTGAAATGGCGCCCAAGACAATCTAAATACATTTTTCCCTTGATCCATTTGCTTGACATCTACTGTGTAATAACCAAGCCATATAACAAGTGCACTTGCGATAAATACATACAAGGTCTTTGCTATCCTAAAATATGCTTGACTTTCATTCGCTTCTTTAACTTTAATAAACTTATGTATTAAGAAGAGCATTACAAAGTCAATGATAAATACTAAATCCACTATTCTAAAATTAAATAAATTTTTGCCTTCCGGATTAAATATCTCGGTATGCATTAAATGTCTTATAGATAAAAAGGTTTCATTTGAACGATAATACCAGATATCTGCAACAAAAAGAATTGTCACTAAAATATCTATTATTAAGGCAGCACCAAGCCTCCCCCTTTCTTTAAAAAGAAATATTGGACTGCATACTAATACTATTATTGCTATATGCACCCAAAGTACTGGACTATCAAAATAAGCACTTCCTAAACTTATACTTGATGAATCTTGTGTCCTTAGCATAGATAATAGCAATGTTGATTTAGCTTGTAACATTGCTACCATAAATATAAATAACCAATTTTTTCGAACTAAATTTTTCATTCTTTCTTTTGTTTCCATTTTCATTCTCCATTAATATCCATTTTTCTTCCTACATTATAACTCAAACTTTATCTTTTACCAATATAATTTTATTAAAAGATAATTACAATATTTTAATGTTAATATTAATCTTACTTAAAGTATAAATCATTATTACTAATTATCATAAGTTTAAAATTACTTATTATTATTAAATATTTTATAATTTCCTTAATTTATCGACGCTTAACAGCTTAATTAATCAAAGTTTATCTTATAATATTAAATACTACAATTAAACAGTTTTATAATTAATAAATTACACTAAACTTATATAATATTAAACTGGAAATATTTACGCATTAATATAAAAAGGATAAAAGCTAATTGTAAAATTCCCAATTTACATCAGAATTACATGCTTTTATCCAAAATAAAACTTATAATTTAAATAAACTACATTATTATATCTAATACATCTATTCTTATATTACATTATCAATACTTCATAATTAAAATCTCTTTAACAAAATAGTTTCTCTAATTTATTATTCTTTAAGTTAACTCCTATAACACATATCCTGCCTGTGTAATCAACATTTCCATAACGAATTTCATATTCTTCCGGAACTAAGTCAAAGTTAATCCATTTTCCCTCAATATCTTGAACAATACCTTTAGCACGTAAAATCTCTCCATACTCTTTTGATTGTATCAATTTTCTTAATTTATTATCTAATTCATTGTACTTATATTTTTTAGGAGTCTCTATTCCCCAGGTTACAAATACCTCATCTGCATGGTGATGCTCATGATGATGGCAATGACATTCATGAGTTTCATTATTATCTTCTTCATGATTGTAGCAGTGGCATTTATGAACTTTATCAGTGTGTTTATGCTTCTCATTATGATTGCAATTGCGGCTATGTTTCTCTAAACTTTCATTAGTCATCAACTCTTTTTCAAAAGAATTGCTCCCTTCAATTACACTTAAGATTTGTTTTCCACTTAATTCATCCCATGGAGTAGTAATAATTCTAGCTTTATTATTATGCTTTTTTATCTCTTTAACACATATATCTAATTTTTCGTCTGATAATTTTTGTGAACGGCTCAAAATAATGGCACTTGCATTTTCAATTTGATTATTAAAAAATTCTCCAAAATTATCTATATAGGTTTTATACTTAATCGAGTTCACTACTGTTGCAAAACTATTTAATGAGATATTATCATCTTCATTTATATTGGAAACCGCTTCTATTACATCAGATAGCTTACCTACCCCGGATGGTTCAATAATGATACGATCTGGCTTATATTTTTCTAAAGCATCTTTCAACGCACATTTAAAATCTCCAACTAAAGAGCAGCATATGCATCCTGAATTCATTTCCTTAATCTCAATCCCTGCATCTTTAAGAAAAACACCGTCTATTCCTATTTCTCCAAACTCATTTTCAATTAATAGAACTTTTTCCTTTATTAATTCTTCTTGTATAAGCTTCTTGATAAGTGTTGTTTTTCCTGCTCCAAGGAAACCTGAAATTATATCCACTTTTGTCATATAAAACTCATCTCCATATAATTATTTTCTTTACCATAAACAAAGTCACCCAAACTTTTCTTCATTTGTTCTTGCTCATTTTTATCAGCAACTTCTTTACATACTTCTATTCATCTTTTAGGCATCCATAGATTTCATCTAAATTGTATCTCATTGATTCCAAATAGCTCTTATCATCTTCTTTAGATTCTAATGTTAATATTGGTACTACTTTTGCACCTACTTCTTTTGCTAAAGTTTCTGAAACCTTAGGACTTGCAAGTGATTCTGAAAAAACAGTTTTTATATTACTTTCTTTACAAAAGCTAACCAAGTCTTCTAATTGTTTGGGTGTCGGTTCACCTTCAGCAAATAAATTTTCTACTGATTTCTGTGTTAACCTAAAATCTCTACATAAGTATCCAAAAGCAGCATGTCCTGTTATAAAGTTCTTTTTATTTAATGCTTCAAATTTAGGTTTGTATTCACCATATAGATTTTCTAATTCACCTTTGAATTTGCTGTAGTTTCCCTCGTAATAATCCTTATTCTTCTCATCCAATTTCACAAGAGTATTTTTTATATTTTCAGATTGTATTTCTGCATTTTTTAAACTTAACCAGCTATGAGGATCAATAGCATCTTCTTCTTTTCTAGCTTCTACACCTGTACTCGAATCTACAACAGGTATATTTTTATCTTTAATTACATCATTAACCTTATCTATCCAACTTTCCATTCCAAGTCCATTATAGATAAATGCATCACTTTTAGTTAATCCTTCAAGGTCTTGAGCCTTCGGATCATATTCATGGGGTTCCACGTTATTTGGAACTAAGCAAGTAACATCTGCCTTATCTCCAGCTATTTCTTCTGTAAATTCTTTTAATGGATAAATTGAAACTGTAATTTTTAATTTATCATCTTTTGTGTCTTTCGTATTTTCAGTCGTAGTTTTTGTATTAGCTCCGCAACCTATTAGCATAACACCAGTTAGTAAAGCTAAAATTCCTGAAATAATTTTCTTTTTCATATCTGCACCTCCATATGCATACGATTTGCATTTGCATTTAATAATATTACGCTTAACATTTAAATATGTCAATAATATCTAAAATCTAATATTAATTATTATTATTCATAAATCTTGCTATATTGCATATGGTACTAGTTATTACATTTTTCATTATAAAAAAATGTATCCCTCTAAAATCAACATTAGGCTTTTCTTTCTAATTACCGTAATATGTTTTATAAAAAAATTGAGCATAATACTTTTATTAAATGTTTCGTTAGAAACCACAATAAAAGTATTATGCTCATTTCAGTAATTCTATATTTAAATATAGTTTATATTAAAGTTCTTCTCCATTACTTTCTATTACTTTCTTATACCAATAAAAACTCCTTTTTCTTGATCTACTTAAGTCTCCATTTCCATCATTATCTTTATTAACATAAATAAATCCATATCTTTTTTTCATTTCTCCAGTTGATGCACTAACTAAATCAATACATCCCCAAGGAGTATATCCTATTAATTCTACTCCATCATTAACTGCTTCTTTCATCTCTTCAATATGTGCTCTTAAATAATCAATTCTATATTCATCATTAACTGATCCATCTTCTTCAACTTTATCCACAGCACCTAAACCATTTTCCACAACCATTAAAGGAATTTGATATCTATTATAAATATTATTTAATGTCCATCTTAATCCTTTAGGGTCAATTTGCCATCCCCAATCACTTGCTTTAAGATATGGATTCTTTACACCTCCAAGTATATTTCCAGATGTTCTTTCTAATTCTGGATCTGTGCTTGAACAGTTTGACATATAATAACTAAATGTATAGAAATCTACACAACCTTCCTTTAGAATTTGCTCATCATTTTCTTCCATCTTTATTTCTATATTATTCTCTCTAAAAAATCTCTTTGCAAAACCAGGATAAGCTCCTCTTACTTGAACATCAGAACATAAAAAATTATTCAAATTATCTCTTTCCTGAGCTAAAAGTACATCTTCTGGATTACATGTATAAGGATATGTTGTCATATATGCAATCATACATCCTACCTTAAAATCTTTATTAATTTGGTGTGCCAGTTTAACAGCTTTTGCGCTTGCAATGAATTGGTGATGAAGAGCTTGAAATCTTATTTGTCTACTATCGTCAATCTCTTTATTAAATTCAAGTTCACCACCTTTATCCAATAAAATTCCGCCACCCATAAATGTACCAAATGGCATTGTTAAACAATTTATTTCGTTGAATGTGAGCCAATATTTTACAACGTCCTTATATCTGTTAAATATTGTGTTACAATATCTAACATAACAATCAATAACTTCTCTACTTGCCCACCCGTTATACTTTTTAGTTAAACCAAAAGGTGTTTCATAATGAGATATTGTAACTAATGGCTCAATATTGTATTTTTTTAATTCTGCAAAAACATCATCATAGAATTTTAATCCTTCTTCATTTGGTTCTAGCTCATCACCATTCGTAAAAATTCTAGTCCAATTTATTGACATTCTAAAGGTCTTAAACCCCATCTCAGCAAACAATTTAATATCTTCTTTATAGTGATGATAAAAATCTATAGCTTCATGACTTGGATAATACGTTCCTTCTTCTAATTCTGGAGTTATTCTTCTTGGTGTAGTATGCGTACCACCTGTCATAACGTCTGATGTACTAAGGCCTTTTCCACCTTCTCTATACCCACCTTCAAATTGGTTTGCAGCGGTTGCTCCCCCCCATAAAAAATCCTTTGGTAATCCTTGAAATTTATTATTTAACATTTTTATCCCCACTTTCTTCAAAGAAATCATTTAGCAATCCTTGAAATTTATTATTAAACATTCTTTGTTCTTCTGATTTTGCAAAGTTTATTACTTATTTTTCTCTAGTTTTTCTATTCTTTCAGCAAATTGTGGTAAGTGTTTTTTATGTGCAAGTAACATTTCATCTAATAAATCTTTAGCAATTTGTCCACTTGGAACTAATGGATTTATTGTAAATGCATGAAGAGCTTTGTTGTAGTTCCCTGTAACTGCTGCTGAAATTGTTGTTTCTTCCATTCCCTTCATTATTTGAACCATACCTCTTGGTGCTGGGTCAAACTTTCCAAAATTAATCGGTTCTGGTCCATGAGACGTGATTGTACTTGAAACTTCTACTATAGAGTCATATGGAAGATCCTCTAATGCGCCATTATTCTTTGTGCTAACTACCATAGTTGTTCTCTTGTCATTGTAGATTGAAGCAATTAATTCACAGGCAGCATCGCTGTAGTGAGTTCCACCTCTCTTAGTCAATTGTTCTGGTTTATAGTCAAGCTTTGGATCTTTATATAGTTCGAACAATTCTGCCTCTGTTCTTTTTACAACCTCCGCTCTAGTTTCACCTTTTGAGTAACTTTCAAGTTCTTCCTTCAACATATCATCTGTAATATAGTAATACCTATGATACGGACAAGGTAATATTCCCAAGTCTTTAATCTGCTCATAGTTAAACTTGATATCTTTAATATTGGCAACTCCTGCATCTTTCTTTTCTTCTGCTAATAATGGATTGTACAATTTTTCAATTACTTCTGCAGTTTTTTCATTACCTTCCTTATCCCATACTCTATGCCAATGGAAATGATTTAATCCAGCAAACTTAAAGAATAATTCACTTGAAGGAACTCCAAGCATCTTTGCATCATCTTCTATACAGTTGATTGGAACATTGCATAATCCAACAGTTCTGTCCCATCCGCCATATTTTATAGCTGCTTCAGTCACCATTCCTGATGGATTTGTGAAGTTAACAATCCATGCACTAGGGCATAACTCTCTCATATCGTCTATTATGTCTAATATTACTGGAATTGTTCTAAATGCTTTAAACATTCCACCAGCACCGTTAGTCTCTTGTCCAATTATTCCATGGCTTAAAGGAATTCTTTCATCCTTTATTCTTGCATCTAAAAGTCCTACTCTAAATTGAGTCGACACAAAATCCGCATCCTTAAGGGCCTCTCTCCTATCTAAAGTTAAATTAACTTTCCAATCCAACCCTGCTGCCTTAACCATTCTTTGAGCCATTGCTCCAACTATTTCTAACTTCTCTTTTCCATCTTCAATATCTACAAGCCATATTTCTTTAATAGGCAATTCATCTTTCCTTTTTATAAAACCTTCAATTAATTCAGGAGTGTAACTTGATCCTCCACCAATAGTAACTATTTTGATTTTTTCTTTTTTCATTACTTATTTCCTCCCTTGATCTCGCCTCAGGCAAATTTTTAATTTAAGATATTTTCCTAATCTGAAAATTACTTGGATATAAAATACAAGAGCTACTTTCTTATAAAATATATAAGTAATCCTTTACCTAAAAGATATCACACCAAAAAGTAAAATACCTTATTTTTTCGGATTTAGTGACACATGCTACTATTTAGTTATTTGTTTTTTTATAAAACAGTTTGTTTCATAATATAGCTAATCTAACTACTTACTAGGAATCAATAAGCAAAGTAATGGGAATATTATACCTAAACAAATTTCAGTAATATTTAATATATATGTTGCAATTCACAATGCACATTTCACAATTACACCTAAAATTCTTGCAATACTTTTATAATTATGATGAAGAATTATTTTTGCAATATATATATAACATAAAATTAATAGATAATAAGAGTTATAATGAATTTATTCTCACCATGAATTCTTTTCCACAAGAAACTGATTTGAATCGAATTTTTAATAGATTATTATATCTTACATACTTTAATCAATCTTAAAATAATTATAAAAAGAAGGTGTACTATGGCAAAACAAATATTGTTATTAGATAATGTTCATAAATCTATAAAAAATAAAGAAATTGTTAAAGGCATTACCTTTTCAATTAATGAAGGTGAGGTTTTAGGTTTTCTTGGACCAAATGGTGCTGGAAAGTCTACCACTTTAAGAATGATTGTCGGCCTTTCTTCCCCTACTAGTGGAAAAATTTTAATCGATGGCTATTCAATTACTAAGGATTATGTTAAGGCTATGTCTAAAGTTGGATGTATTATAGAAGGTCCAGATATGTATAATTATTTAAGTGGTTTAGAAAATTTGAAGATGCTTGCTTCTATGAATAAAAATATTACTAATGAAGATATAACGAGAGTAATTGAACTTGTAGGAATGCAGAATAGAATAAATGAGAAAGTGTCTACTTATTCTTTGGGAATGAAACAAAGGTTAGGACTTGCGCAAGCTCTTATTCATAAGCCAAAGCTTCTTATATTAGATGAGCCTACAAATGGACTTGATCCTTCAGGAATAAATGAGTTTAGACATATTATTAAAGATCTTGCTAAAAAAGAAAATATTGCCGTTCTCGTTTCGAGCCATTTGATATCTGAGGTTGAATTAATGTGTGATACTGTTGCAATAATAAAAAGTGGTACTTTACTAAAATATGCTTCAGTCTCTGAACTTATAAGTGATAAGGAAGTTTCCTTTGTTCTAAGTGATAATTCAAAGGGAATTAAAATATTAAAAGACAAGTGGAATATTGATAGTTCACTAATAAATAATAAGATAATAGCAAAAGTTGATGTATCAAAAATTGAAAAAATTAATTCTTCGTTTATCGAAGAAGGAATAGCAATAAAGTTCGTAAGTATAAATCAGAGAACTTTGGAAGATCTTTTTTTATCACTTACAGAAAGTAACTCTATTGTTAGTTAAGGAGGTGTATATATTGCTAGTATTAGTTAAAAATGAAGTTAATAAAATATTATATAGGCGGAAACTTCTACTTATTAGTGCTATAATCCTAATTTTAGTTTCGCTTTTTGCATATGGCCAAAATTATCAATATCAAAACACTTTGAATAAGTATTTAAAGACAACTACTCAAAGTGGCGATATTCCTTGGCAGTCATTGCAAAAACAACAAATTCAGGACCTAAAAAATAGGCTTAATAGACCTGATACCCCTGACGAAAGTAAGCCCTCAATTAATATTCAAATTCAGCAAAACCAGTATTATTTAGATAACAACATAAATCCAATTACTCCAAGTGCTGCAAAATTTTCAGTTAAGCTAATGGAACAGTCCATATCAGTATTACTACCTTTACTAATAATTCTATTGGCTGGGGATAGCGTATGTGGAGAATTTTCTGCTAAAACTATAAAAGTACTGCTAACAAGAGCTGTTCCTCGATGGAAGATATTACTTAGTAAATATATAGCACTTCTAATCATGTTTTCTATAGTAATTCTAGAGATGGCTCTATTTTCAATTTTAATTTCTGGTTTATTTTTTAATAACTGGGGATTTAACGAGCCTGTAGCTACAGGTTTTAGCTCTGCTTCCGGAACCTTAGATGTTTCCAATGTAATCAAAGTAACCGAATTGCAATATTTAATTCTCGTATACTCTCTTGGATGGTTTGTATCAATTGTTATCGGTACAATTTCATTTATGATTTCAGTTTTAGTAAGAAATACGGCTACCTCTATAGGTATAATGATGGCTACATTAGTTGGGGGAGGCTTTCTTAGATTGTTTCTAAATGATTGGCCTTCAATAAAGTACTTTTTTGCCATCAATCTAAACTTACCTCAGTATCTTACAGGATCATATACTCCAATAAGTGGAATGTCATTAAGTTTTAGCACTTTAGTACTTCTAGCTTGGGCCATAGGTGCCTTTATTGTTAGTTTTGTTGTGTTTTTAAAACAAGATGTATTAGTTTAAAAAGGAGGGATTTAAAATGTTTAAAAATATAAAATGGAAATTTATTTTATTGCTATCCATAGTTTCCACCATAACCTTAGTTACCGGATTTATATCAGCATTATCAATAAGTTCTCGCCCTCCTAAAGAGATATCAGATAAGGAATCTGAACAACCTAAGAGTGAAGAATTAGATCAAAATTATTACAACATATTAGTTCTTGGTGACTCCCTTGCTAAAGGAACTGGAGATGAAAAAGGACTTGGCTTTTCAGGCTATTTTTCAGAATACTGGAAAACTAAAGTTTCAAAGGAGATTAAAATAAATAATCTTGCCATAAACGGGGATGTATCTAATGGGCTTTTAAATGCAGTTCAAGAGTCACAAACATTAGCTGACATTAAAGGATCAAACATGATATTTATATCTATAGGTGGCAATGAAATAAGTAAGCTTAAAAATACAGATATAAGCTCATCCACAACAAAGATAAAAGATATTCAAGATACTTATTTAGCCAATCTAAAATCTATTTTTAATATAATAAGGACCAATAATCCGTCATCTATGGTAGTTTTCATTGGCTTGTATAACCCATTCGGAAAAGATCTTACATCTGATAAGGTAAGCATATTAAATGAATGGAATTATCAAAGTCAACAGCTTTTATCATTAGATTCAAATGCGCTTTTTATTCCAACATATGATCTTTTCAAATACAACTTACAAGATTATCTAGCTGCTGATAATTTTCATCCCAATAGCACCGGTTATCAAGCTATTTCTGACAGAATAATTGAAGCTTTAAAAAATTATAAGTAATATATTAAATAAAGCTGCCTAGTCTGATAAGTATTTTCTGACTGGAGCAGCTTCATAATATACTATAAAAATTTATACTAGCTTGATATCAACTTCTAAAGGAGATATTCCAACAAGCCGAACGCTTCTACTATCTGGTTGTGATATACCAGCAAATAATTTGAACCTTTTGCTATCTAATATCCTTTCTCCATCATCATTTACCACTTCAAATGATGATTTCTTGATTTTCATTTTTACAATCTTGCTTTCTCCTATTTTCAACCCAACACGTTTAAATCCTGCTAGACTATGATTCCTAACAGCATGTTTAGATTCAATATCTTTTATATAACATTGCACAACTTCTTCTATGTCAAAATTTCCTGTATTAGTTATCTTTACGCTTACCTCTACATCCTCAAAATCACTTTCTACATCTGGTACATGCAATTCTGATAATTTTACAGTAGAATAAGTTAATCCATATCCAAATGGATATAAGCTTTCACAAGACATATAGCGATATGTCCTATCTTTCATTGAATAATCTATAAATTCTGGTAAATCCTTAGTATTTCTATAAAATGTAATAGGTAACTTTCCACTTGGTGAACACTTTCCAAATATTAAGTCAGCTACAGCTCTGCCACCTCTACTTCCAGGATACCAAGCATCTAATATAGCTGAACACTTATCCTCTGCATTATTAAATGTCAATGCACTTCCTGCGCCAATAACTAATATAACAGGTGTACCTGTTTCTATTATTTTCTCTAATAATTCTTGCTGCCTTCCTGGTAAATTTAAGCTTGCTTTATCACCAGCTCCTTCACTATTACCTGCATCTCCTTGCTCACCTTCAATTGTAGAATCTAATCCGAGGCATAGAATTGCAACATCTGATCTTTCTGCTATTGATATTGCTTCTTTTAATCTATCATTAGGTTCTGCTAATTCTTCAACTCTGTCTCTAAATAAATGACAACCTTCAGAATAATATACTCTTACATCTTCTCCTACGGCTTCATGTATTCCCTCCAACACAGTTATATATCTAGATGCAGTTCCTGAATAATTACCTTTAAGCATGATCTGACTATCAGCATTAGGGCCAATAACAGCAATTGATTTTAAGTTATTTTTATTTAATGGTAATATTCCATTATTCTTTAATAAAACCATTGAATTTCTAGCTGCTTTTAATGATAATTCATTATGTTCTTTACAATCATTTAACTCATATGGTATTTTGTTATATTCACACTCTTCATCAAACATTCCCAATCTTATTCTTGTTGCCATTAATCTTTCTGCTGCTGTTGTTATATCTTCTTCTGTTACTAATCCCTCTTTATAGGCAAGCAATAATTGAAGATACACATTACCACAATTTAAATCACATCCATTTTTCATAGCTAATGCTGCTGATTCTGTAGCAGTGCTTGTCACCCTATGATGCAAATGAAAATCAGCAATTGCCCAACAATCGGATACTACATGACCTTTAAAGTTCCATTTTCCCCTTAATATATCTCTTAATAAAGTTTTACTTCCACAACAAGGTTCACCATTTGTACGATTATACGCCCCCATTACGGCCTCTACATCACCTTCTTTGACACAAGCTTCAAAAGCAGGGAGGTAAGTCTCATATAAATCCTTTTTACTTACAACTGCATCAAATTCATGCCTTAATCCTTCTGGTCCACTATGAACAGCGAAATGTTTTGCACATGCTGCCGCTTTTAAATATTTGCCTTCTCCTTGAAGTCCTTTTACAAAGGCCACGCCCAATCTAGATGTTAAATATGGATCTTCACCGTAGGTTTCATGACCACGACCCCATCTAGGATCTCTAAAAATATTAACATTTGGTGACCAAAAAGTTATTCCCTTATAGATGTCTCTATCATCTTTTTTGCTGTTTTCATTATACTTTGCTCTGCCTTCTGTTGAGATAACTTTTGCAATGTCATTCAATAACTCATCGTCAAACATAGCAGCTAATCCTATGGCTTGTGGAAATACTGTTGCTGTGCCTGCTCTCGCTACTCCATGCAATCCCTCATTCCACCAATTATATCTAGGTATATTTAATCTTTTTACAGCTGATGATTTATAAGTTAATTGTTCTGCTTTTTCTTCTAGCGTCATTTTCCCTACTAATTCTTTTGCTTTTTCTAACGCATATTCATGAGTAATTCTTTTTTCCTCGACCATATTACACATCTCCTAAAATAATCATAATATTTATTCTAACTTTTTTTAATTATAAGACTAAACAACTAATGTATTGAAAGAATGTGGCTGAATATTAAAGCTATAATCTTCGCCATTAGCACTAAATGTAACTTCTTGTAATTCATCAAATGGATTTAATAATTCTAATACAACACTTCCATCTGGATTCTCAAAAGCCAGAGCATTTCCTGCAAAGTCCCCTTTTAAGCCTTTCATTGTTGCTCCTTGTTTTATATATTTCGAAAAATGTCTCATTAGATAATACTCTGGATTATATTTAACATCATTATCTTTTGTCACCGTAATAAGTGAATTTTGTTTCCATCCCCAAGTGCTTATTCCCTCTTCTTCAAGTACCATATTCCAATAGGTATAGGCGCTTACTCCATTTATAAAGTATGTCCACATTAAATTGAATACATATTCAGCATATTCCCAGCTATTTTTTCCTTCTCCACATTCATTTTCTGTCTGTATCAATTTCATTTCTGGATAAGCAATTTTTGTCTGCAGCAAAGCATGCTTTCCTCCCCATTGATATCCAACACCCTTTATATATCTTTTTGCATCTTTATCACTTAGTACAGTGTTAGCAAAATTATTATATTGACCAAATTGCCAATTTTCATCTCCATAATCATCATAAGGAGAATTTAATGTTCCAAGCCATATCTCAGCATCAAGTTTATTCTCTTCAAATAATGGCCCGATGTATTCTTTTATAAAATCACGTAATTGTTTTCCTGACCAAACACATGATGGAAACTTCTGATCTGCTATAGGTTCATTTTGTATGTGTACCTGATTAATTTTAATACCCTCTTTTTGGTATTCTTCAATGAATTTCTTAAAGTAAAGAGCATATGCTTTTAGATTTTTCTCCTCCCATATTAATGTTCCGAAATTGTATACTTCCGGGAACTTCATCCAAGTTGGGGGGCTCCATGGAGAAGCAAATAAATTAAGCTCCCCACTATATTTTTCTGCTTCTTTAATGTACGGAATCAAGCATTCTTTGTCTCTTTCAATGCTAAAATTCTTCATTCCATAATCGCCCTTAGTTTCATTTAGACTGTACCAGCTTTCTGCATAATCATTTGCTCCAATTGGCAATCTGCAATAAGTAAAATTACATTCCTCTGGATCAAATAGATTTCTAAGCACCTCTTCTTTCTTATCATTTGGAATCTTTTTTAATGCTATATATCCTAACTCATTAAAACATCCACCAAATCCATCAATAGTTTGATAAGATTCTCCATTTAGCTCTAATGTATGGTACGATTTATCTTTACTAATATTTATAGTACTGCTTACTAAGCGATCAGTCTTTGTTGTTGAAATCAAAGTTGCTTTCCTCATTATAACTTCCTCCTTTTTCTCTAAATTCAGTTGGTGACATTCCTGTCTGTTTTTTAAAAGCTAAAGAGAAATAATTTGTATCCTTATATCCCACTAAAGTTGCTATTTTACCTGTTTTCATACTAGTTGTTTCTAATAAGGATTTAGCCTTCTGTATTCGTTTACGTATAATGTAGTTATTACAGCCTTCTCCTGTACTATGTTTAAATAGCTTTGAAAAATAGGTTGGAGTTAAATAAAGCATTTCCGCTATACTATATACTGAAATGTCTTCATTTAAATGGTCATTAATATATTGTTTTGCTTTTCTTATAATTTCATGGCTTTCTCCAATATCAGTCTGAAGTATTTGTATTATGAAATCTCGTGTAATTCTCAACGCATCACTTCTACTACAATTTTTTAATGAAATTAATAAAGAATTTAACTTATTATCTGATATATCTCCTTTTTCCATTGCATAGGAAAAATATATTCCTCCTCCAATATCAAAACATGTTTTCTTAACTAATGATGTCGATAAATTATAAAACTCTATAGCCTCTGAATAAGCCTCATAAATACTCATTACTTTCTCAAGGTCATCTATATTATCTATCATATTCTTCTTAAATTCCTGGACTCTCTCGTTAAATAAAGTCAAACGTATTTCTCTAGGTTCTTTCGTTATGATTTTCCCATATGTGCTCTTATTATTTAATAAAACACATGCGTCGTTATATGAAATATTGATCTTATTAAATCCTCCTACAACGCTTCCAAGAATTACTTTAGGATTAATATCATACTCATTTTTCAAATACTCAATTAAATGTTGTACTCTTAATGTTACTTCTTCTAACTCTTCTCTTATAAATATGGCGATTACTATATTTTTATTTTTGTCCTCAAATGTAATCCCTTGTTTCTTAGAATCAAATAATTCAATGCAAATATTTTTAATAGATAAATTTAATAATTCAAAATGTTGTTTCCAAGCTAAATTATCATCTATAATTGGACATACCAAAGCAATTTGAAGCATCTCTTCCTTATCATAAGAATACTCCCTCAATACTTTTTTAAATTCACTTGTCTTCACTCGTTCATAAAGTAAATTTTGCATAATCTGTTCAAGCTTTAATTGTTCTGTTACACCTTGTATCCTGCTATTTATCTTTTGCTCATGGCTTAAAGTTTTCTCATGCTCTAAATCTTCTATTAATCTTTCGATAGCATTCTCAAGTTCTATCTCATCTACTGGCTTTAAGAGATAATCCTCCACCTGCATCTTGCAGCATTTTTGAGCATATTCAAAATTATCATATCCTGTTAAAACAATAATTTTTAACCTAGGATTTAGATAATTCATCTTTTCTACTAAAGATAATCCATTCATCTCAGTCATACATATATCTGTAATCATGATATCAAATGCTTCTTCTTCCATGATTTTTAAAGCTTCAATTCCTGAGGATGCCATTTTAACAGTATCTATCTTGAGTTTCTCCCAAGGAATCACACTACATATTCCTTTTCTAATCATTTCCTCATCATCTACAACTATAGCTTTATACATTAATTATTCTCTCCTTTAGGTAATATAATATCTACCGTAGTTCCACCATGTTCATTTTTCTTGTAGTATAATCCATACCCACTACCAAATAATATTTCAATTCGCTTATGAACATTCCTTAAGCCATATCCAGTTTTTTCATCAAATACTGATATAGAGCTATTTATTTCATCAATTTGTTCTTGTCTCATTCCAACTCCATTATCAGCAACTGATATAACTATCTTGTTATTTATTTCTCTTGCGGTAACTAATATCTTACCTTTATACCCATCTTTCACCCTTATTCCATGATAAATGGAATTTTCTATTAAAGGTTGAAGTGTAAGCTTGGGTATTAGTACATTTTTGAAATTCTCATCTACATTTATTTCACACTCAGCAATGCCACTATATCTCATATTTTGTATGATCAAATAATTTTCTACATTTTCTAGTTCTTGCGAAATAGGAATAACATCTTTCCCTCTACTTAGACATAATCTATAATAATTAGCTAACGCTTTCACCATTTTTGATACATCTTTATTTCCATCAGATAAAGCCTGCCAATGTATACACTCTAGTGTGTTATATAAAAAATGTGGTTTAATTTGAGATTGCAGTCTGTTTAATTCGATTTGCTTAATCTCAGATTGCTCCTTTTTTATCCTATACATAAGTATATTAATTTCTTCAATCATGATATTAAAGCCACTTGCTAGTTGCCTAAAATCTTTGCCATCATAATCATGTTCCATTCTAACTTCGAGATTTCCCATCGAAACCTCTCTCATCTTTCTTACAATGTCATCCATTGGCTTATATAAGTTATTGCTTAATTTATAGCAAGCTATACTAATTAATACTCCGGCACCTATTACTAAAGCTATTATTAAAATTATTACTGCATTGGTATCCCTTAACATTGACCTTGTGGGTATCTCACCAACCATATACCAATCCCAATTATCAAGCTTCTCATAAATAACCATCTTATCTTCAACTTTTTGTTGGCCACTTTTTCCTTGTAATACGCTTTTATAAGGACTTTCTGTTCCAATCAGAGATTTATCTTCATTAGATATAATAACTCCATCTTTATCTGTTAAATATGTTTGTACTTTTAACCCTTTATCCAAATTAGAGTAAAATTCTTTTATACTTTTTTCTCCAATTCCTATTACTAAAAATCCAGTATATTTATTAAAATTGTATTTATCATTGATCGGTTGATATATATTTAGTACATATTGATCTGGATAAAATACTTTTTTCTTCATGCTTATCTTACAGTTACCAAACTTTGTGCCTATAGCATCTTGATAATCTTTTAAAGTTTGAGTCCTGAAATCGCTGCTTGTCCAAGACTCTCCAACATATATTAACTCTGGGCCATCAAATTTCACCAATCCAATATAATCTATATAACTGTTTGTATTCAAGAGATATCTTACTGACGAATATGCATCACTTGTATCTTTGTTATAATTCTTTGAAGTCAACCTATTATTCATTAAGAATTCTTTAACCCTACTGTCTCCTGTAATCATATTCGATGTCTCAATAATATTTTTTAATGTTATATTTAAAATATCCGTTATTGTTTCAAACTGTCCTTGCACTAATCCACTGGATTTTTCAGTAATTTGCTTTCCTGCTAATTGATAAACAGCAAAAATTACAAAACTATTAGTAATTAAGACTGCCAATATAAAAAATGTAGTAATCTTCTGATTAAATTTCATTTTAGATAGCTTATTTATAACTTTTCTCAATTCCTTATACATACCTGTATCCCTTTTTGTAATTCTTATATATAAGAATTAATACCCACCATAAATATATTATTAACCTTTGACGGCTCCTGCCATCATACCCTTTATTAATTTATCTTGTCCAAAAATAAATGCTATGATCATTGGTAACATAGAAATAGTTAATACCGACATAATCATTGGAACATTCATTGTATATTGACCTTGATATTCCCAAATAGCAAGTGGTAATGTTCTATTAGGTAATGTTTGAGTTAAAACTAATGCAAAACTGAATTCATTCCATATAGCAACACCATTATAAATTGCTAAAGTTGCTAGCCCTGGCTTCACTAATGGAAGCATAACATTTGAAAAGATTTTATATTTATTGCACCCATCTATCTCAGCTGCTTCTTCTAATTCCCTAGGAATTGCCTGCATAAATGTAACTAATATAAATACTGAGATTGGCAAATTAAAAGCCACATATGGGCCTATTAATGCCCAAGGACTATCATACAATCCCATCTTAGTAGTCATCAAAAATATTGGAAGTAGTGTTACGTGAACTGGTACTGACATGCATGCTACTATTATAGCATATATTGGTTTATTTAACTTAAATTTGAATCTAGATAATGGATAAGATGCACATGCACTTAAGAATAGTAAAATTACTAGCGACACTATAAGTACTAATATACTGTTTTTAAAGTAAATAAATATGTTTCCTTTGAATACGTCAATGAAATTCTTTAAATATAAACTTTTTGGTAAATCGAATACACTTCCCATAAGCATCTCAAATTGCTGTTTGAATCCTGCTAATAACATAAATATAAAAGGAACTATTGTAATTAAAAGCCATGCTATTGCTAGTATTCCAACGATAGCTTTTATAGATAATTTTTTTATTAATGAATTCTGCTTCATAATAGTCAATCTTCCTTTCTATTTAATGTTTTAATTGTGATTAATGATATTATTGTTATAAGAATAAACATTCCTGAAGCAATTGCTGAACCATATCCCATTCTTTGAGATAAAAACGCATTCTTATACATATAAGTTGCCATAAGTTCTGACGCGTTACCTGGTCCTCCACCTGTCATAACATATATAAGATCAAAATATTTTAATGATCCAACCATTGATAATACAATTGCACTTTTAATAGCTGGTTTCATAAGTGGAAGTGCTATTTTCCAAAAATACTGACTTTTTTTTGCTCCATCAATTATTGCTGCTTCATATAAATCTGATGGTATTCCACTATATGCAGCCAAAAAATACACCATATAGAAGGGAATAAATTGCCAGCAAATAGCTATTGTGATGGTTAATAGTGCTGTCTTAGGGTTACCTAATAAGTCTACTGAATGCCCACCTAATAACTTTGATATTCCTGATACTATACCAGAATTTGCATCTAATGCGTACTTAAATAAATAACCAATTGCAACAGATGACATTAACATTGGTATAAACCAAATTACTTTAAATATATTAAATTTTTTCCCACCAAAATCTAAAAATGTTGCAAGAGCAAGACCTATTGGTAATTGGACAGCTATAGATAGAACCATAATAACAATATTATTTAGAAACGCTTTTCTAAAAATTTGGTCAGCAATAAGTTCTTTCCAGTTATTTAATCCTACAAATACCTTATTTGATGCAAATCCATTCCAATTATAGCAACTTAAATTAAAAGAGTAGACAATTGGATATGCTATATATATTATTAAGAATAAAAATGCTGGCACAAGAAATATAATTGCTGCATTTCTCGTTGACGCGGCACGTCTTTTAGCTAAACTATTAGTTTGTGATTGCACTTTTTCTCTCTCTCCTTTATATAATTATTGAGCTGTTACAAAATTAATTCCACCGCATAAGTTCAACTTCTGCATTTGACTTATAATATAAACATATTTACATCTCTGATATATCATATTTGTACTCCTTTTTCAGAAATCATAAATGCTTTGCACATTCTCATTCAAAGATAAGCTATAACTCAAATCTAAATTTGCAATTGTTTATATATAATAGAATTTTTATTTTGCAACAGCTTTTACATTATTTTTTAATGCTGCTATAATTATTTATTTTTTGCCTTATATGAATCCATAGCAGATTGTAGTTCCTTATCTGCATCTTGTGGAGTCTTAGTTAGCCCAAATATTTCTTGGCAAGTTGATTTGTGTACTTCTGCAACTTCTGCTGGTAAGTATTGGTCATACCATAATTGAACTCCTTTTGCTTGGTTAACTGTGTCTAAGATTTTTTGTGTTAATGCATCGTCTGGTTTGAAATCTTTAAGTGGAATAATCTTACCTAATTTCTTACGATCTTGTAATGCTTGATCATCTAATAAAGATTGAATTAATTTAAAAGCACCTTCTTTATCTTTACATGTTTCTGAAATTGAATATAAGTTATCTCCAACTGTTCCTGCACAAAGCGATTGATCTTCTTTTGAACCGTCTAATGCTGGGAATGGGAAGAATCCTAATTTACTCATAAAGTCTGGATTTTCACCAAGTACTGTACCTGTGAACCATGAACCCATTAAATCCATAGCTGCATCACCTTTGTATAATGCTTGTCTAGCTTGACCACTATCATCATCCATACCATTGAATCCATCTATAAAGTAACCTTTTTTAACCCAATCTTGAATTTTGCTTCCAGCAAATTCAAATGCAGGGTTTTCAAATTTTCCTTTTCCTGATGCTGCATCTGCGAATGCATTTAACCCACCAAAACGAGTTGCTAAGTACATATAATACATAGATCCTGTCCATTTTGTAGCATTAGCTAAAGCAAATGGCGCTACTCCGTTTGCTTTTAACTTATCACATGCAGCTTCTAATTCAGAAATAGTTTTTGGCTCTTGTATTCCATATTTAGCAAAAACATCTTTGTTATAGAAGAAACCTGCTACGGATACGTTTTCAACTGGAACGGCATAAATTTTTCCATTGTATGAACATTGATTAATTCCAGCATCTATAAATTTATCTTTGTAGTTATCTTTGTTCATGAATTCTGTAAGATCAGCAATTTTATTTGAATTTACATAATCAATTAATCCTGATCCTCCCCATTGAATAAATACATCTGGAGTCTGATTTGAACTCATTGCCATAGATAATTTCTGTTTGTAGGAATCATTAACCTGATCAACAACTTCTACGTCATATTGTGGGTTAGCTTCCATAAATCTTTTAACTGATGCTTTAATTGCATCTGCTGCTGTTGATGTTTGGATATGCCATAATGTCAATTTTGTCTTTCCTGAAGCAGATCCACTGCTTGTCTGTGAAGTGCTGTTTCCGCAGCCAATCATTGATGCAGAAACCATAGTTACTGTCATTATGATTGATGCTATCCTTTTCAAATTCTTATTCATATACCTTTCTACCCCCTAGAATTTTCATATATTTGATATACTTATATATTAGCATTGATAACGTTTAATAAAAATTGAATAATTTGTCTTTTAGATATAATTTTATATCCTATTATAATTTTTCTTTATTAAACGCATAAATAACCTCCATTTTAAATAGTTCTCTAAAATACTATCTAAATAATGAAGGCATTTATATTTTTATTCATATATTAAATTTTTATAAATTGAGGCTGAAAGCTGGAGGGGAACCTGCCTTCAGCCTTTGAAATATATTATCTCAAAAACAAAGATAGATAAAAAAACTGCCAAGAATATTTATCTATAACCCTTTGATTCTGGTAAATATCCAATACTATTTGAAAGGATTTTCAGTTTTATAAAGCATACCTTTTGGTTGGTTGAATCCAACTTCTTTAACACCTAAATATCTAAATAAGTTGTAAACAGCTTTTCCAAAGTGTCCAAATGCAACTGCTCCATGATGAGGATATCTGCCTTCTACTAATACGTGACGATAAAATCTTCCCATTTCAGGAATTGCAAATACTCCTATAGCTCCAAATGAACGAGTTGCAACTGGTAATACTTCACCTTCTGCTACATAAGCTGTAAGTTCTGCATCTGCATTACTTTGTAATCTGAAGAATGTAATATCTCCTGGTACTATGTCTCCTTCAAGTGTTCCTCTAGTTATATTTGGTTCTTGATTTGGTTCAAGAGCTCTTGCCATAATCATTTGGTTTTTCATTGTTCCACATGTTAATTTACAAGCTGCTGTATTACCACAGTGGAATGCCATAAATGTATCATTTAATGAATAGTTAAATTTACCTTTAATTTCTGATTCATACATATCAGCTGGAACTGTATTGTTTATATCAAGTAATGTTACAACATCTTGGCTTATGCAAGTTCCGATGTATTCACTTAATGCACCATAAATATCAACTTCACATGATACTGGAATTCCCATAGCTGTTAGACGGCTGTTTACATAACATGGTACAAATCCAAATTGTGTTTGGAATGAAGGCCAGCATTTATTTGCAAATACAATGTATTCTCTTGAACCTTTATGTTCTTCCATCCAGTCTAATAATGTAATTTCATATTGAGCAAGCTTTGGTAAGATACCAGGCATTTTATTTCCTTCACCTAATTCTTTTTCCATGCTAGCTATAATGTCTGGAATTCTTGGATCATCTTTATGATCATTAAATGCAGCAAATAAATCTAGTTCTGAGTTTTCTTCTATTTCAACACCTAAATTGTATAATTGTTTAATAGGTGCATTACAAGCTAAGAAATCTTGAGGTCTTGGACCAAAAGAAATTATCTTTAAGTTCTTTAATCCTAATAATGCAGTAGCAACTGGTACAAATTCAGAAATCATTCCTGCAACTTCTGGTGCTGTTCCTACTGGATATTCTGGAATGTATGCTTTAATGTTTCTTAGAGCTAAATTGTAGCTTGCATTTAACATTCCGCAATATGCATCTCCACGTCCGCCTATTAAATTATCTCCGCTTTCTTCTGAAGCAGCTGCAAACATAACTGGCCCATCAAATTCTTTAGCAAGTAAAGTTTCTGAAGTTTCAGGACCAAAGTTTCCTAAATATACAACTAATGCGTTTACTCCAGCTTCTTTAACTTCAGCTAAAGCTTTTCTCATATCTTTTTCATTTTCAACAGTTGTTTGACATTCAAAAATTTCTCCATTAAAAGCTTCTACTACTGCTTTTCTTCTATTTTCTGATAATTCCATTGGGAAACAATCTCTACTTACTGCAACAATTCCTAATTTTACTTGTGGTATATTATTCATTTTTAACTCCTCCATTTTTTATGAATTTTAAATTCTTATAATCAGATCTTGACAAATTTTACGAAGTATATTATTCGATATTTTAATGCTACAAATTAGATTTATTAAGTTAGGTATTAATTAATATCCTATTCCTAAATAATTGAATCTAGCTATTATTTTACATAGCCTGTCCGAGTTTTAAATTTAGCTTTAGTACTTGTTAATGTTTCACTTTAAATATATTTTAAAATAACTTTTTAAATGTTGTTTGATAAGTCTATAATAAAGCTTTTATATTAATTAGTCAATACCTTTTTGTATACATTTTCATAATTAATTTTTCTAATAGTTATATACTGTAAAATGCATAAATTTTTATCTATTTATTCAATTGCTGTAATATGTAAACTTTGATATAATAATATATGTTAATGTTTTCACTTTGAATTTAGTAGGAGTGATTCGGTATGAATAAAATTAAAAAAGCTTTTAATAAAGATAAACAATCCTTCATAAGTAAATCATTCAAATTAAACGAAAAATTCAGAAACTATTCTATAAGTAAAAAAATAGATACAACCTTTAATTTTATACTTATATTTACACTATTGAGTATGGTTATATCTATAGGTGTACTACTATCATTATCTGCTAGAACTTTTTCTCTATATAATGGTCCTTATCATATTTCTCAAGCATTATCCGATATTAGGCTTGCATTTCAGGTTTCCGATACAAATATTTCTAGAGCTGTAATAGAAAATAGTCCTAAAAATAAGGAAGACTTTATAAGAAATTCCGATGAAGCTCTTGAAGAACTCACCAGTAAGATAGACTTATTGAAGCAAAATACAAGTGATAAATCTGCTATTGATCAACTTACTAAAAATTTAAGTATTGCTGATACCTATAGAAAAGAACTATGCAATTCAATCAAAAATAATGATCCTAAAAGTACAATAACTTCTAAGTTGGATACATATAGCTTTCAAATAGATATTGTTGAAAATTATATTTCTCAATTATACGAATCTTCTAAAGAAAATGCACAAACATTTGTAAATGAATCCATTCTTTATAGAAATCTGGCTACCGTAATTCTTGTTTTAATAATTATATTTTTAATACTCATTCCAAGATCTCTAGGTAAAACTTTAAAATCCTCTATATTTGAAGGAATAAATAATGTAAAAAAAGTTTCTACAAATTTATCAAATGGAATATTAAACATAGATAATGAATATTCTTCAAAAGATGAAATGGGTGATATGTTCAATGATTTAAAGAAATCTATAGATATGCTGAAATTATATATTAAAGATATAACATATACATTAGAGGAATTATCAAATAGAAATTTAGATATTAACAAAATGGAATCAGTTCATTACATTGGGGATTTTGCGCCAATACAAAAATCTTTAGATGAAATTATAGCTAACTTAAATTCTAGCTTTTTAGATATAGATAAATCAATTGATTTTACTGCAAATAGTGCGAAAGAAATTTCTTCAATTACAAAGGTACTTTCCGAGGGAGCCTCTAATCAAGCTAGTGCAGTGCAAGAACTTCAGGGAAACTTTAATATAATACTTGATCAAGTAAAAAAGAATACAAATAACTCTGAAAAAGCTTATAATTATTACAATGAAACAACAAAGATTGTTGCTGATGGAAATAATAAAATGAAACAATTAATGGAATCTATAAACGAGATTGCTACTGCCTCCAATGAAATCTCAGCAATTATAAATACAATTCAGTCAATATCTGAACAAACTAACTTATTAGCTTTAAATGCAGCTATAGAAGCTGCCAGAGCAGGCGATGCTGGAAAGGGTTTCGCCGTTGTTGCTGATGAGGTACGAAAATTAGCTGAACAATCCTCTAATTCTGTTAAAAATATTACTCAAATAATAAAGAACTCATTAAACACTGTATCTAAAGGCGAATTGATAGCAAATGAAACTGGTATAGCCTTAAATAGCATTGTCGAAAATGTTGAATTTACTTCAGAGTTAGTAAAGGAAATAGCTACTGCTTCTGAAGAGCAAACAAGTGCAATATCAAAAATGACTTTAAAAGTGGATATTATATCAGATATTGTCCAAACTAACCTAGCAACAGCAGAGGAAACATCAGCATCTATTGAAGAATTAGCATCTCACTCGCAAATTATGCATGAGCAAATTTCTGAATTCAAATTACAACATTGATATAAATAAGCCTCCATATAAATAGTCTTTGAAAATAACTATTTTATATGGAGGCTATTTATTATAGCAAAAGTAATAATAATTTAGCTTTAATTAAATTACGACTATTAATTTTTAAAAATGTTCTTGATTTAATCTATATTAAATTTCAATTTTATGCATTTTGTGCTGCCTGTTCATTTTTAAAGTTTAAAGCATCTTGTTTCTTAAAGAATGGGTAGTAAATAACAAATGATATTGCCATAATTACTAATTGCAATAACGCCATTTTCCATCCACCTAATATAAGTCCTGCTATTATTGGTGGTGTTGTCCATGGAACTAATACTCCAGTAAATAATGGAACTAACCCTGTATACATTGCAAAATAAGTTATTAACCCTGTAACCATTGGAGTAAGTATAAATGGTATTGCCATAAATGGATTCATTACTATTGGCGTTCCAAATGAAACTGGTTCATTTATATTGAAGAATCCTGGTACTATAGCTAATTTACCTAATTCTTTGCTTTGTGCTGATTTCGCAAACAATAACATACATATTACAAGTCCTATTGTTACACCTGAACCTGTCATACCAATCATATTATCTAAAAATTGTTGTGTTACTATATGACCGCCATTAGCTACTGTAAGTGCTCTTCCACTATTAACTATAGCTTGGTTTTCCATTGCATTTGATGTTAGTATTCCTGTCATTATACCACTTATAATTGATGATCCATGTACTCCGAACCACCATAAGAATGGGATTATAAATGTCATAACAATAACTCCGCCTAGAGAATCTGTCATTCCTTGTAATGGTGTTTGTATTAACTTATATATTAGTTCTATAAATGTTGTATTCATTCCATACTTAAGAATACTATAAAGTATTGTTGCTCCAAGTACTATAACTGCTGCTGGTATTAATGATGCAAATGAGTTTGCAACCCCTTGTGGTACACCAGCTGGCATTTTAATTGTAATCTTCCTTTTCATGAACCATGAGTAAATTGCGCCTACAACTAAACCAATAATAATTGCTGTAACCATTCCTTTTCCACCAGCAAATTCTTTACTAATAACATCGCTTACTTTTTCTCCGCCCTTAGTCATCACATAAGAATTAGTTGTTAATAAAAATACTACAAATGATATTATTCCTGCAGATAGAGGTTCATGTCCCTCGTTTTTCGCATAGGTATATGCTATACCTATTGCCGCAATAAATGCAATTATTGAGAATGTAGCTCCATAAGCTTGAAATAATGGCTCTGTCCATCCCGGTCCAAGCTGACTAGCCATCCAATCGTTAAATGGCTGATATGGTATTTGTGCAAGTAATAAAAATACTGATCCTACCATAATAAAAGGTAATGTAAATAAAATACCGTCTTTTAATGCTATAACACCTTTTAGGTTAACAAACTTCATAACTACTGGTATAACCTTTTCATTTAGGGTATTTCCAATTGACATAATGATTCCTCCTTAATTAAATATAATATGATAGTCAGAATATATAATAATAAATATGTTAGGCTTAATATTATCTTTTATATTAAAGTTACAACTTTCCATATAGCCTGCTAATATCTTAAATAACTATATAGAACTTTGTACAATAATTCAGTTTTACATTACATTTTTCTATATAAATTCAGTTCTTATTTATTAGCTAAATTTAGTGCAAATTCTAGCACTTTTGCTCCATTCATCATTCCATAATCAACCATTGGTATTACATCCACTGGAATTCCAAGTGGTTCACATATCTTTTTTGCTTTTCCTAATGTATATCCAACTTGTGGCCCTAATAGCGCAACGTTTACATTTTCTAGATGTTTATCCATTTGTCCTTCTGGAAAAGCTTCTATATCTACTTCTACACCTTTGACCTTAGCTGCATCCTTCATTTTACTAACTAAAAGACTTGTTGACATTCCTGCTGCGCAAAATAATCTAATTTTCATCATAGTTGATTCCTCCTTAAATATATATAGTTTATTAAAATAAGAATTATAGTTGTTGATTAATTAAATTTATATCTCTTTTATTGTTTTACTAATGTATTTATAATTTTCCTTAATTCCATTATTTGTTCAATTAAATTCTTTTCAGTTATTGCTGTCATTAAATGATCTTGTGCATGTACAAATAAAACCGATATATCAACTTTTTCTCCATTAGCTTCTTTATGAAGAAACATTGTCTGACCTTCATGAGCTTTAGCTAATGCATCATTTGCTAATTGCATTTCTTTTTCAGCTTCCTTATAATTTCCTTCGTTTACATTATTAAGAGCCATATAAGCATGATTTTTGCAGTCTCCAGCGTTTATTATAATATTCATGATTGCTAATTCTAATTCTTCCATTTTGCTCTCTCCTTTTAATACTTTTTGTTTTTACACTTTATATTAATTTTGTTTTGTTTTTCTTATGCTTATATATAAAGCAATAACCGTGCCAAGTTTCTGATGCAGAAATAAAAATGTGATTATGAGTTCAATCGTAGCATTTATGCACTTTTGAGGATAATAAAACACTTTAAAAACAATTATTATGTGTTTTACTTTTTCACAATTTTTTTAAAACAAATGGTCAATGTGTTTTATTTTGTGTATTTATTATATGTTTTATACCCAATTTTTTAGCTATTATAGATTCAAGAAAATATTTTGCACTAAATTATAAAACTTGGTCTATAAATTTAAACAAAAAAAAATATAAATATCTATAAAGTAAGATTACTAGTTATCCCACAGAATAGATATTTATATATTTCTTATTTTTCCATGATTCATTTATTAAATGTTATTACTATCAAAGAATGTCATCAAATAACATATTTCATCATCTGAAACACTAATTGAATACTTTGTATTTATAGGTGCACATGCATTTTTCACAATTTTATATAAATTTAAATTATTTTTTATATAATCCTTTTTCCCTTCAAATTCTAAGGTAATTTTACCTTCCTTATATCTATCTATTACACACGCCATATGAAGTGTTATTCCAATTAGAATATTAATCTTTATATTAACCTTTAATTCTTCAGTAACAGTTCTATTGAATTTCTTTATACTCTTTAGTACCATTATTCCATCAACATTTTTTAAATCACGCTCTAAAGTTTCCTCCATTTTTATATATGTTTCTTCTGCATCAATAAGGTTTTGTATATCCTTAGCACAATCTCCATCTATAATATCATCTAGCGAAAACTGCGGACTATTTACATCTAATTCAAAAGGTCCGACAAAACAAATAATTTCGTATTTATTCCTTAATTTTTCTATTCTTTCATATACATTTTCTTTGCCTATAAAATTTATAGGCACAATTTCTATTACATTTTTATCAAAAGTTAGATTTCGTTCCAATATTCCCTTAATAGTCTTAGCTCCACCTTCACCAGTTGTACACACTGTTACTATTGCTAATCTTTTATCTTTCTCGTTTTCCTTATAATCTATGTCTGCAACATTATCATCATATAAACTATTAACATCTAGTGTTTCTCTATATATTTCGTCCAAAGAATATCCCATCATAGATTTTCTTGTTGCTTCTAATGCATGCAAAGTGCTAACTAATGGTATGGTTCTAGTTTTTATATTAAATATGTTTTCTACTTCTTTTCCAAAAGTCGTAAGTGATCCCATATCTACTAAAAATAATATATCCGATTTAATTTTTTGTTCTCTAATATATTCTATAGTTTTCTCTAATATCTTCTCAGGCTTTTCTTCTATGGGTGCATTAATACCCTCAGTATTTTCTGTTCCAAGCAGACTATTAACTGCCTCAGCCATTGATGTCGCAGTACTAATACCGTGGGCAATTATTATTATCTTCACATCATTTTGTATATATCTTAAGTTTCTATAATTATAACTTAAGAACATAGCTATAAATCCGGCTTCATCAATTGGCATACTTATATCAATTGATCTCTCTATCATCTTCAAAGCATCTAAAGCCACACTAAATTCTTTTTTATTTTCTTCTCTAATACTACTTAATTTAGGATTAACAATTTTTTTATTTCTCCTTATTCTATCTATTGAATTACTAATATGAACTGCTAACCCATAACTTATTTTTTTGTCTAGCTTTATTCCCAGTTCTTCTTCGCAGAATAAAATAATCTCCTCTATTATATCCATAACATCTTTCTCTACGATGTTTTTTATATTGGTCATATCAACTTTAGTACTAAAATCGTTAATATATTTTTTTAAAATAATCTTCAATATCTTTTTCTATTTCTTCCTCTAGATGTTCTCCTTTTATTCCCTTTGCTTTAAGTTCATTTGTCCTTAAATCTAACATCTCATAGATATTGCTATCATTAGTACCTTCTTCAAATATCTCCCTATCTTCATCCTTATCAAATATTAGATATCTCTTATTTATATCAATCAATTTGTTCCATAACTGTCTATGTTCTATCTCTTTATATAAACCTTCCCTTATATATAGCGGTAAATCTATACTATTTATCTTTATTACATCTTTTCTATTCGACAGAAAATCAGCATATGCTTTAGCACAAGCTAATTGTATATCAGATCTTAACTGCCCTACATTGTTCTCACAATTATATGATAAAAAAGCTTTTATCGAGTTTACTGACACCTTAATACTTTTCCCAAGTCTTCCTGACTCTTCAATCATAAATTGTTTTATTAGATTGAATCGTTCTTCCATTCCTCTATTCTTTAATGATGGTATTGTTATAACCATAGGAATTCTTCGAGTAAATGTTTTCAGCAATGTAGTATTTGGATCCTCTGTAGTAGCCGTTATTATAAGAACACTTGCATTTCTTTCACTTTCTGTTTCTCCAAGCCTTCTATATACCCCTCTATCCATAAATGTAAAGAACATCTCCTGCCCTTCTGCAGGCAATCTATGAACCTCATCAAGAAATAAAATTCCTCCATTAGCTTTCTCTAGCAAACCGACCTTGTCAAAATCCGCCCCTGTATAAGCACCTTTTTTTACTCCGAATAATTGCCCAAGTAATAACTGAGGATTATTTGCATAATCTGCACAATTAAATGTTATAAAAGGACTATCTTTAGATTTCACATTCATTTCAATGGCATATTTATAGATTAGTCCTGCAAAAGTCGATTTACCAACTCCTGTTTCCCCAAGTAATAATATATTCATTCCATTTGGTGGATACAATATTGCGGCTTTTGCTTGCTCTACTGCTGAATATAGACTAGGGTTAACTTCCGAAAACTTATTTATGACTGATAAATTTGAGGTAACGTTTTCCTCGTCTATTGCAATAAATAGTGTCGGCTTTCCCTTTATCTTTACTGCCTTCCCATCACTTACTAATTTATTTAAATCATTACTTACATTTGCTCTGCTAAGGTTTAACTCATCCGCAATTTCTAATGCAGAAATTCCATTTGGAAACAAATCTTTTATTTCTCTTAACTTTGCAAGAATTAATTCAATTCTTCTCATCTCATTAATCCCCCCCATTAACTTAAAATATTTTTGCATATACTACTTAACTTAAAATATATAAAGCGAGACTCTATACATAGTAATATAATAACATACTATTTATTAGTCTCGCCTACTTTATTAATGACAATAATAATATTTGTTTTTAATAGTCCAATTACAAATTATCTTATTGCTTTTTTACTTTCTTGTAAATACCTACCTCAAGCAATTAAATTAAGCTCATACATTTACATAAAATGAACATAATTTGATTAGCGTTTATCTTCACTCTCCTACTAATCCGCTTTCCCTCATCCTATTAACAAATTTTTCTGACTTCTTATTCATCTTTTCTTTTAAAAATACAGCAATAATTATTGAGAGGAAAAAATATATAGATAAAATTCCAATATTGTAATATAAGGAACTCCAGATAATTCCACCCACTGCCTCTCTCATTCCTCCTATGGCATATGTAAAAGGAAGCATTGGACTTATATTTTGAAAAAACTTAGGCGTAAGCTGTATTGGGAAAGTTCCTCCTGATGCTGAAACTTGAAGCACCATTATAATTAAAGCTAAAGCTTTACCCACATTCCCAAATACTGATACCAAAGTGTATATAATCATTATGAAAATTATACTTACATACATAGAAAATATTAAAAGTATTACTGGACTTACAGAATAAGTTTTAATAAAAAATAAATTTCCTAAGACAATAATAATGGCTTGGAGTAATGAAAGGGTTGCAAGAGTTAAGAACCTGCCAAAAAACATTTTTGTAGTTCCTAAATTCTTGACATCATCCAGCGCTTCCACATGGACAGACAGTATAGAAAGTAATGTAAATCCACCTACCCATATAGCAAGAGTACTGTAAAATGGAGCCATAGCTGATCCATAATTAGGTATAGGAAATACCCTATTTTGAACTGGCTCAATTGGATTTGCCAGAAAATCACTTACATCCTTTGTATTTTTCTGTAGAAGACCTGTGAGTTCGTTGAATTTTTCATCATTACTCAAACTTTTAAATTTTTCAACATTACTGTGGATAGTCTCCTCAGTTTTTGGAAATTTATCTTTAATATTTTTAATCTGTTCTGCCCCTAAATCAGTACCAATATTAGCATCTTTTAACAGACTATTTATTAAAGGTATATTATTTTTTGCACTTTCTAAAAGTGTTAATGAGTTGTTTGCCATATTTGTTGTATTGTTCACAAGACTATTTATTGCTGGCGAAATAGCGCTGTCAAAATTATTTATTGAATCATCAATAAGTTGTGATGTTTTATCTATCCCTTGTACTAGAGATTCTACTGCATCGGAAGAAATTTTATTACCATTACTTAATGTAGTTATCAAAGCATCTAAATTTAATTTATTTTGAACTAATTGATCCCTAATATTTTGCATTTTATTTATAGAATTAGATATTGCACTACTATGTAAAATATTATTTACAGACTGAAGTATATTTATATCATTATTAACAGCAGATAGTGCATTATTCATTTTAGTTGAAGCTAATCTTAGAATATCCTGCTGCCCCTTAGCATCTGTATCAACGGAATTATTAATACCGTTAAGTGCATCTCTTGTTGCAGTAGAATTAGCCTTTACTGTAGCTAAATCTGTTCTAACATACGGAGATATATTTTTTATTGTGTCATTAACCTTAATAAAAAAGTCATTACTGGATTGAACAGCATTTTGAGCGTTGTTAAGCGAATTTGTTATATTAGGTATATTCCCTTGAATATTTTGTATAAAGTTATTTAGATCTACTGCCCCATTATAAGCATTATTTATGCCTTCACCAATTTGAGGTAGGTTATTATCT
Source organism: Clostridium sp. YIM B02500 (assembly GCF_022324665.1). Taxonomy (NCBI): domain Bacteria; kingdom Bacillati; phylum Bacillota; class Clostridia; order Eubacteriales; family Clostridiaceae; genus Clostridium; species Clostridium sp. YIM B02500. The sequence continues at coordinate 63,228 of NZ_JAKGTE010000001.1, forward strand.
ATGTCATTTATAATATTCATAAGTTCTTCTAGCTGAGGCTTAATTTTCTCAAGTTCAATACCATAAGCATTCATATAATTAAGCACAGTACTGCTTACTTCTTCAGTAACAGAACTAGTTATTTCATTTTGTAAACTGGTTAATCCGCTTTTTGTAATTTTAGGTGCTATAGCATTAATTTTTTCGTTAACAGAATAAATAAGTTTAACTTTTTTAGGTTCCCCATTTGCTGCAACTGAGAGAAGATTACTTGAAAAATCTTCAGGTATAGTTATACTAGCATAATACTTGCCATATTTTACTCCACTTTCTGCTTCATCCTCATTAACAAAAGTCCATCCAATGCTTTCATTACCTTTTAGCTTATCTATTACCTCTCTACCTATATTAATGTCTAGGTTTTGAAATTGAGAGCCTTCATCATTATTTACTACTGCTACTAAAAGTCCTTTGGTGTTTCCATATGGATCCCAAGAAGCTATTATATTAATCCATGCATATAAAGCAGGTACGAAAAGTAACCCTACTATTATAATCATGAGAGGAATATTAGTTGTTATTTTTCTTATATCCCTTTTGTAAATTTTAAATATTGTACTCATAACTTTTGCATACCTTCCTTCTTGAACTTAATGTTAAGGCACAATTAAACAATACAAGTATAACAATGCTAAGTTTATGTTCTCCATTAAAGTATTAAATAATTCAAAAGCACTTTTATGATTTTACTACGACAACTCAGCAATAGATTCTAATCAAAAATAATACTGATGAGAACTATCCCATCAGTATTATCTTATTATTCGTATAATTAATTTTCTTCAAAAATGCAATAATTATTTTTACCTTTACTTTTTGCTAAGTAGACTGCTTTATCCGCATTTGTAAAAAGTTCCTTAAAACTCTTACCATGCTCTGGATATTTTGCTATTCCTATGCTTCCAGAAACTTTTTGACTTAAAACTTCATCGGTATTATTACTCCTAAAACCATTCATTAGATCTTTTGCTTTTTCAATTAATAACTCTTCCGATGTAATATTTTTAAGGAATATCACAAATTCATCTCCACCTATTCGTCCTACAATAGAATCTTCTTTGAATATCTCTGAAAACATTAGTGAAATGTCAGTTAAAACAAAATCTCCTGCTAGATGACCTAAATTATCATTTACAGCTTTAAAATTATCAAGATCTACAACAAATAGCGCTCCACTATCGCCTTTCTTAGCACTTTTCATATATTCTTCAATCATATTTTGTACTGTTCCTTTATTATATAAGCTAGTTAAACTATCTCTTTGTGCTTTAAATAAAAGTTTTTCATTCTCTCTCTTTTCTTCATCAATATCAATAATTATCCCTATGGCCTTAAATATATCTCCATTTTCATCAAACATGGCAGTTATTCTTATTTTGCACCAAATATATTCATTAGTATTTTTCTTTATTCTAATTTCAGCTTCTTTATATGTATCCCCATATATAATACCATTAAGCAATTTTCCAAAATTCTTTATATCATCATTATAAATATAATCTGTTTTATATATGATCTCACTAACATTGTTTACAACTGATTTATAGCTAAACTTATTTTCCCAATTTCCAGAAAAATAAACAGTATCTTTTGGGATATTCCATTCAAAAATTGCGTCTTCTGTTTGAGACATAATTATACGATAGCGCTCCTCACTCATTCTAAGCTCTTCTTGAGTTATTTTGGATTCAGTTATATTTATTACTACGCTGTAGCTAAATAATTTACCATAGCTATTTTCTACTATTTGACCGTTATCTAATAACCATACATTGACTCCATCACTCCTTTTAACCCTGTATTCTACAGTGTACTTACCATATTTACTTATTTGTTCTCTTATCTCCCTCATTACTCTTTCTCTATCAGCCTCGCAAATTAATTCAATTAATTTTTTACGCCTTTGATTTTCAGTAAATTCATCTTCTTTGTAACCTAAAATGCTTAGACACCCACTACTTACAAAATCTAAAATATATTCTCCATTTTCTATTTTGCACGTATATACTCCGCCTGGTATATTGGATGTTAGAGATTGTAGCCTTCTATTTTTTTCTTCTATATGCTTTTTATTCTTTTCTATAGTATCCATCAGCCCATTAAATGCTGTTGCTATTTCTCCAAATTCATCCTCCTTGTTATATATAAATCGATCATCCATATTACCTTGTTTTATTTTTCTAATTACCTCCAATAATTTATATATAGGCTTAGAGAAATAATTAACTATAAATAAATATGATACTGTTATTAATAGTGAAATAATTATAAAAAATGCCACGGTATTCTTTATAGTTCTCTCAGTTGGCGTCTTAAATTCTGATAATTCAATTGCACTTAATACTATCCAGCCAGTATTACTAATCCTTGAATAATATCCTATCTTTTCAGTGTTATTAATTTTATATTCGATTATTCCATTAGGTGTACTATCAAAATCTATCTTTTCCCACTGCTCGTACAAATTATTAGGAACATTTATCTTTTTTATATTTTCTTTTATATTATTGCTAGTTCCAGCTGCAACAGCGCCATTTTGGTCCATTATTAGTATTCTTCCAGTATCAAAAAAGCTAACATCGTTTACAAGTTCTTCAAAATAATTCATATTTATTATATTAGCTATAAAACCTTGGTATTTGCCTTCTAAAAATATTGGGCTTGCAATTACCGCACTTTTAGCTCCATTATTAAAATCTTCTCTTTCTATAATGTTTGTTACAACAACTTCGTTTTGCTTAAGCTTCTCCACTTCATTATTAGAAATCATAACCTTTTTATTTATGAAATCACTATCACCACATGCAATAATTAGACCCTCTTTGCCAACAAGTATCTCTCTGCTTAAAAAAAACTCTCCTTGTTTTCTGCCAGCTAAGATTTCATTTAGAACTTGTATATCATGACTTTTAGCTTCTATATCTTCCTTATTATTTAACGCAGTTAATAATTCCTTGACCGCTGGTATATTGGTATCGTTATTAAGATTGCTAATATTTTCATCAAAAAAAGCTTTTAAATGTATAGATTGATCCTTGGAAAATGTTTCAACATTCTGCTTAGTTAATTCTAAATTTCTAGAATTAAAATTTGAAATACATATACTTGTCGAAATAATTGCAGGAATTATTCCCCATAATATAGAGAACACTATAAACTTTCTTCTAATATTCATCTTTCACCTCATTAATATATCATTAATAGACAAATTATATATTAATTTTATCAGATTTTATAATTATTTTATATATATTATATTAATTATTATGTTTTTTTGTAGTTATAACCAATTTAATATCAATATTGCATTCTTCTTTATCATTTAATAATTATTTCGAAAAGTTCTATATCTGAATTTTACAACTTAAACTAGTGTTCTGTAACAAAAAAAGAATACACAACTCATATTGGATGATTAGAGATCTTGGTTTTAATAAACCTTAAGCACAATAAAAGTTTATGTGCCTTATTCCTAACCACTCAGTATGAGTTGTGCATTTTATATATTTAAACTTTAAAATATATTATTGTCTTTTATTCTATGATTAAATCGCTATTATTCATTTTTTCCTTAGCACAAATATATAGTCATTAGTCTCTAATATATTTATTAATTGTAGCTGCTCCTTCTTCATTTGCATGATAATAAACTCTTAAGTTGCCTGATTCATCCATATCAAACCTTGTTTCTTCTAAAAGTCCATTAGCTTCCGCCGTCATTAGTGCTGAAATTACGGCATCTCTTTTAAGGGCTTTAAATTTACCATACTCACCTTTTAAAGCTTCAATAACGTCTTCTGCACAAGCTTCAGGAACTTTCGTAAAGTATTTTAAAATAGCATAATTAAGTGGTTTCATACTATCTTACCTCCTTTTTTCTGAATAAATCAAGCGGATTCATTGCAATTACTAATATGCCAACTATCATTAGTACTGCTGCTCCCCAAGCGATTGGAGGTAGAGACCACCCATCTATTCCAAAGATTACACCAAGTAATATCCAGCAGCAAAATGGTCCCCAGAATGAATATGTACCATTACAAGCCATACCAAGTGCAGCACCACACATACTATTTCCTTTATACCATGTCATAAATGAAATAAATGCACAAAGGCCACTTGCAGCAAACCAAATCATAGCAGAACCACTTGTAAATGCTTGAGCCACAAGTCCTGCTGAAATATTAACTCCACCTGCTATCATCCCTAAAATAGGAATGAATATAATTAAATTTGAAAGACCTGCTGTTGCCTGACGAATGGTAATACCTATCTCTGAATCAATCATAGATGTACCATAGCCAGCTACACAACCTTCAAAACCCCATCCAAGAGCCGCGATGAAAGCAATGCAAATACCTAATAGCATACCTTTTGGTGCATCCCCTGTAATACCTGTACTTCCGATCATAAAACTTGCACAAACGCAAATAGCAATACCCAATATCATACGTTTATTTAATTCCTGCTTGAATAAAATTCTGCCTAAAATAGCGCCAATAGCTGGACAAAGAGCAGTAATAGGAATAACTATTGAGCCTGCCATCTGAAGCCCAATAACATAAGCTGTACTAGCAATAGGTCCTCCTATAAGAGCTGCTAACATCATTACACGACCTGGAGTAGTATTAATACATCTTAAGAAATCCCCAAACTTACCTTTAATAATTGCATAAATCACCGCCCATACAGCGCTGCAAACATCATTTACTGCACTTCCAAGTGCCCCCAATAAATACGTAATAACAAAAGCTGATAAACCAGCTGAATTTACTCCTGTCCAATCTCCCCAAACTCCTTTAGTCATACCCAAAGTTAGAAATGCTGAGTAGAATCCATACATGAGACCTGAAAATAAAGCTATTGTAATACCCTTTTTAAAAAATTGTGCCGATAATTTCCTTTTTGCAATAACCGCAGCTTCATTAACTGTGGTATTTTTTATAATATTTTGCATCAAAAATCTCCCCCTTAAATATAACTTCTTATTCGTATAATTTTAGCGTTTTCTACCTTATAATAATCTTCTTAAACTAAATTATTTCTTATACTATATAATAAACAAAATGAATATATATTAAACTTATTTAAGCCTTAATTTTAAGTTCATTTTGTGAACAAAATTATATTATCATTGTTCATCGTTCAAATCAATATGTTCACACAAAAAATATTATAAATTCTCATAAAAAGATTCAAACTGATTTATTCTCATTCATATTTAAGGGATCAATGAAAAATCATGCCTTTGAAAGCGCTATATCTTTAACATTTTACATGTCAATCCCCAACAGCACTCATAAACGCATGATTCTAACTTAAGAGTTATATAATAAATAATATCCCCTTTATACCTTATTCAATTCTTAATTATCTTTTAAGCTTGAATTTCAAAAGTAATTTGTCTGTCAGCTCAAAAAACACCTGATCTTTAGTGAATATAAGAATTCCAGCATATATTAAGCCACATGCAAAAACCTCCACTACGCATCCAAAAAGTATGTTATGTATAACAAGCTTTATTCCAAACGTTATAGGAATGAATATTAAAGAATAATAGAAATACTTTATATTCTCGTAAGCGAACAAATGTATATCTAATTTTATAACTTTCTTAACCAGCCTATATTCTAAACCTATTACAATAAGATTTGCTAAAAGAGTTGTACTTATAGCAGTAACCATATTAAATGTTCCTGTTAGAAATAATGTTGTATTAAAAATTAAATTAAGTATTCCTCCAATTAATACTAACATTGCATCATACTTTTCTTTTCCGTGAAGATATATTATTTGATTCGCTATTACCCCTTCCACTCCAACACTTAACATATGGATTGAAAATATAACCATAACCGGAACTGCTGCTAAAAATTCTGGTCCTCCAAAGATATATATAGCCTCTTTAGAAAGGCACAAAAGACCTATAGATGCTGGAAATAAAATCAGAAAATATATCTTTATAACCCTTTTTAGTAAGACCAAATACTCACCTTTAGATTCATTTCCCAAGTAGTTAGAGAGCCTTGGCATAGTAACTTGAATAACTGTTAATAGTAGTGTACTTACTATAGTAGTTACTCTCTGGGCCATATAATAATAGCCAACATCAGTAGTTCCTCCAATACTGTCTTTTAGCATAATTTTATCAAGCTGAGTATATAAAACTCCTGTATTAGATAGAATTACAACGTAAAACATAGGTTTTAAATGTCTAAAAAATTCAAGATTAGAAAAATCAAACCTTACTTTTCTTTTTACATATACAAAACTTATTATATTATTTATAAAATTAAATCCTATAACTAAATATAAATAAAACAAATAATCTTCTTGTTTTCTAACAAATAGCAAAATCAATGCAGAATATACTATTCTAACTATCATTGTTTTAATAGCAATGAAATCATAATTTTCTAATGCTTCATTAACCCATTCCACATAAAAAAGATTAAATACCAAATTAAATCCCATAACTATACATGTATAAAAATACGGTTCATTTTTATAAAAAATAGCTACAAATATCATGTATGCAGCTGAAGCTAGGATATTAGTAACACTTGCAAAAAGAAACAAGCTCGTAAACGTTTGTCTAAGTTTAGCCTTGTCATCACGAACTTTACTTATTTCTCTTAGTCCATACTGGTAAATTCCAAAGCTTGCGAATATTAAAAAATATGCAGTTAGAGAATCTCCATATCCCATATAACCGTACAATTCTTTACCAACTGATCTGGTAACTAATGGAATTACCAAAATCGGTAATATTATGTTAAATAAGTTAAGCATTGCTTTGAATATCGCATTTTTTGAAATAGATTTAGCCATTTGTTTGCCCTCCATATATGTATTCTAATCAATAATGCACATTTAATGACATTTGAGCGCACTGTGATAAATTAGAAATTATTTTATTAAAATGCACAGTTCCAATTAAATTTATTTCTACTTAACAAGTTATTGACTTCGCTTCGCACTTTTTATATCAGTTTTTAGCGCTTGCCGCCTTTTTATAAGTTATTGATTGCGCTTCCCGCTTTTTTTATATAAGTTCTTAGTTGCGCTTCGCGCTTTTTTTATATGTGTATATTTTTCGCTTTTTCAATTGTACATTCTAGTTTATTCGTTGTCAATTCATATAGAAATTCTATGGAAAGTGTTGAAAATTTATGGACTTCTTCCTTATTTTGAGTTATAATCAAACTAACGATTGTTAGTTTTAAATTATAAGATAATAGTAGTGCGATATTATGCTTATTTTTCAAACTCTAATTATAATTTATATGTATTTGTGTTTGATATATATTAATATAAATTAAGCACTTTAAGGTTATGCAATAATATTTTTGTGAGGAGTTTTTATGAATACAAGAGAAAAAATTATATCTGAATCATTAAATCTTTTTTCAAGGAAAGGTTTTGATGCAATATCTGTTAGAGATATCGCCAAAGCAGTTGGCATAAAAGCAAGTTCTCTTTATAATCACTTCAAAAATAAGCAAGATATTTTTGATACTATAATCCAAAAATATTCAGATCTAGTAAATAAATTTTTGAACAGTATAAAAATTAGGGATAATTCTGATGAGAATCTTCCTAATAAAACAAATTGGTTATCTGACGAATACTTTTTCAAAAAAAGTTCATACATTTTTAATTTTTACTTAGAAGACGAGAATATGATTAAATTCAGAAAATTGCTGACAATAGAGCAATGCAACAACTCTGAACTTTCAGATTTATATAATAAGATATTTATTGATGATATATTAGATTTTCAAGCTGACGTATTTTCAAAATTAATAAGTTCAAACGTATTTATAAAAAAAGACCCTTATACATTAGCACTTCAATTCTACTCCCCAGTTTTCTTACTATTTTATAAGCACGAAAACTTAACTGATAAAGAACGTAGATTCTTAGAAAATCATATTTCAGAATTCAAAGACACATATATAGTGAAAGGATGATCACTTGTGAATGTAATTGTCATTTATGATAACTCAAGCGAGACAAATACATATAATTGTGTGCAACTCTTGCTAAATGCTCTTAAACTTAATATTGAATTAAAAGTCACGGAATTTTTCTTATCAAAAGATTATATTTACAATGGACGTCTTTCTTATCCCGATATTGATTCAAAAACTGTTAATGGTATGGAGTACATCATAAATTCATTAGATAGCTCTGATTTACTTATAATAGCTTCTCCAGTATCAAAATGTGATATTAGCAATGAAATGAAACTGTTTTTGCACAGACTATCTTGTTGTTACCTATTAAGTAGCTCAAGATCCCAGATAAATGATAAAATAGGACTGTCCATATCAACGACTTCTGGTGCTGGTCTTTTTTATACATCTAAAATTCTAAAGAGAAATCTTAATTCATTAGGAATAAAAAACACTTTAAAGTTTTGTAGAACTCTTTATGAGATAAGTTGGGAAGATGTGAGTTTAAAAACTAAAATGAGAATACATAAGGATATTTTCAAACTTTCCTACAAAATATTAGGCCTACATAATCGTACATACAATAAGAAAAGATTAATTTTAAGGAAAGTGATTTTTTCAAAAGATAATAACGCTCTTATAGATAGCAGCCCAAATATTATACAATTAAGTTCCTGGAAATATCAATCTCATTTGCATAATAGACATATTCAGTAGCCTTTTAAACATATATTTTTACATAAAAAACTACACAAAAATATACCTTTATCAAAATAAGTATATTTTAGTGTAGTTTTTCATATTTCCATATTATATTTTGCTTTTATATCATTAAATTATAATTTAAGTGCGTTTTTCAGATATGCTAGATCCTCCAATGAATCTATTTCAAATATATCATTTGATTGTATCTTTTCAATATGCACTTCCATGTCCTTAAGATTATCTACAGCAATACTATCCCAATATAAATCTCTAAAGTCCCCTTTGTTTATTGCTTCTTCAACTTTATTAGAAATAAATTCGCCATCTTTAGCAGTCCAAAAAGATGCTCCTGACATTATAAAATCAGGTTTATCTCCTTCTTTTCCAATTTCAACACTATGTATTCTGCCATCTTCATCATATTTCAAAATCCACTCACCTATTATATTTTCTTTACAAGCTGAATAATATAATGATGTTTTTGGTTTACTTTTAGGTAAGAAGTTCCTTGTAATATAGTTATCTGCATCAATTACAAATGCATCCCTAAGGTATTGCCTAACTAAATACATAGTATATATATTATTATAGATATCGTATTTATCATTAACCACTTTGATTAAATTATATTTCTTAACTATATCATCAAACTTTTCATGGAGATATCCAGTTAATACTATAATCTCGTTAATACCAATCTCCTTTAAATTTATTATTTGTCTTTCAAGTAAAGACATCCCATTGACTTCTATTAAAGATTTTGGAGTATTTTCAGTTAATGGTCTTAATCTTGTTCCCATGCCCGCTGCCATTAAAATTGCTCTCATATCTACCTTCTCCTCAGCTAATTAAAAATATATAAATCATCTTAAATTTCAATACATATAAATAAACAAGTTATATCCTAGGCTTATGTGATATCTAACCAGAATTATAAATTTGATTTATAATTAAAGTTTATTTAAATATTCCTTAGCTCTATTATATCTATCTAATCCATAAGTACCAAAATCGTCTCCTTCTGCTTCCTTGATTAGTGTCCAAACAGCCCATAAGAAATCTTGGCATATTTGATGAATTAATAATCTTCTTCTTGAATCTTTATCAGCATCTTTTCCTTTAAAATATAATCTAAACATTAACTCTATATCATCTTCTGAAAATTCATTTTCTAAAGAAAGAGCTGCCAAATCCCACATATCATCGTTGATCCCACTGTATTCCCAGTCGATTAAATAAATTCTGCCTGCAGTATCCTTAACAAAGTTTTCCGAAACCAAATCATTATGAGATGGTACATAGACTCTGTTGCATCTATTTAATTCTTCTTCAAGATCCATAACCTTTTCTCTTACTTCAGCATAATCCTCAAAAAAGTTTCCATTATCTTTTGTTAAAATCCCTTCATATTTTTCAAGTTCCCTAAACATACTAAACTCATTATCCATATGAAAATCAGTACATTCATGCAAGTCTCTTAAGATAGCTGTAACTTGCTTTAAGTTTTCTTCTTTCTTAATACTTCTATGAGTTAAAGTTTCAGCATTTTCTATAAACTTAGATATTTTAACTCCAGTTTCAAGATTGAAATAAGGTACTTCTACATTATAGCCTTTCTCAGAAGCAATCGCCGAATTAAACATTTCTGTGTTTCTATTAATCATTTGTTCCGTTCCAACACCTGCGACTCTTAATATGTATCTATCACCTTTAACACATATTTTATAATTTTTGTTTGTCATACCACCTGCTGGCTCAACTTCTGTAATATCTTCATCTGTTACTTTTAATGATTCTCTAACAATAGATTTTATGTTACTTATCTCATAACTTAACTCTCTTCTTCTTATAGTTGGATAAAGATAATTCTTGATTTTTTCATATTCCTTAGAACTATCTGCATCCCCCCATGCAAGATCATCTATTTTAACAAAACCAATATTATAATTTCTAGCAACATCTAAAAGTACATATTCATAATTTAAATACGGATTTACATTCCCTTTAAATTCTTCAAGCATCATTGTATATAATTTATGTGATATCTTAGTAAGTCCTATCATTTCTCCATCAATTCTATTAAATTGATGAATATCTTTAGACATTTTAAATAAATGATTATCCCTTATTTCAACAAAGGCTTCATCACCTGATCCACTTTCATTTGTAAAAAGAATACAATCACGATTTGGACTTTCTTCTAATTCCTTAATAGCTCTTTTTTCGAAAATCAAATCATTTTCAATAAGTAAAAAATCATCATCTATATAATCTTTAGCTAAAGATAATGAATGCATTGTTCCTGTCCACTTATAAGTATCGCTCTTTACTAATATTATATTTTTACTATTTTTAAAAGCTTCTTCATAGTACTGACTTTCATATCCAGTTACTATAACGGTCTTAGTTATTCCATTTTCTTTTAAAATATTTAGAGTTCTATCAATAAGCCTAAAGTCTTCAATATCCAACATTCCTACAGGTTTCCCAAATTCCTCTGCCTTACCTGCTGCAAGTATTACAGCTTGTTTAACTATTTTTTTCTCTTCTTCATGAATCTTTAATCTAGTACTTTTTGCAGAAGCAATATTTTCTTCTAAAAACTTCATGCCCTTTTCAGTTACTTTATATAAAGTTCCTCTATTATTTGTTATTCTGTCAATAAATCCATCCATGGTAAATTCTTTTAAAACCGCATTAACCTTCCCAAGTGATATATTAGTTCTTTTAGCCAATTCTCTTTGATTAATATTAAAATTATCATTCAGCGTCTTTAAAATTTCTATCCTATCTTCTAACATATTACACCTAACTCCCCTTTAATTAAACATAGCATTTATTGTTCGAATTTTGAACTATAATTATTATATTCCCTAAAATTTCAGTTGTCAATAAAAACTCCCTTGTATATTTCTGCCCCAAAGTTCGCCTCTATATGATACTTGTTTAAAATCAAATACATTTGTTTTAATTTGAACTCTTAATATTAAAAAAAAGCACTAATAGGAAAGCTAAACTCACTTTTCGCTTGCCTAAATCTTTAATCAGACAAGCGAAAGTTGAAAAGCCTCCCCTCTTAGTGCCTTTTGTATATAAATTTCTAAATCCCTACTATACAGTACATATTTGATTTGTAAATATGACCTTACATCCATCAATCATAAATCATTGGAAACTGTAGAAATAGCATAATCTCTATTTCGATAAGCTATATGTATAATTAGAAATCATAGCTTAAAAACTATAAATATTTTTAGTACATAGCTCCATCTTGTCCAAATTTATATACACCATCATCAATATACATACTTTGATTTACAACCATTTGTCCATTCGGAGTAAAGTAATACCATTTTCCATTTAAATTTAACCAGCCTTTTTTCATTACTCCATTTAACCCCAAGTAATACCAGCTATTATTTAGATTCATCCATCCTTTTCTCATCTCTCCGGTTGTTGGATCTAGGTAATATGTCTGACCAGTCTTATCATCAACTTTCCACTCTGATGCTCTGTATCCTAAATTATTTAGGTAGTAGTACTTTCCGCCAGTAGATACCCATGCATTTTTAACTTGTCTGCTTTTTTTATCAAAGTATACTGGTTTCCCATTTACTGTTCCCCATTCATCATACTTAGTTAAATCTACCCAACAATCATTGTAATCATCGTAAAATTGATCATCATCATTGCCACTATCATTATTATTATCATCGTTATTCCAATCAGAAGAGTCAACTCTGTAAACTTCTAAAGTATAAGTTTTAGTCTCCTTGCCATCTTCAGATATAACCTCTATATCAATCTCCGTTTTCTGAGCTCCTTTAAGGCTAACACTTATTGCAGAATCTGAATATTCCTCTCCATTAACACTAATTGTTGATTTGGAATCTTCTGCTATTGGAGTTACATTAATCTTAGATACATTTTGATCAACTCGAACTTTAGTTATATCTTCTTTAGGATCAAATGTATAGTCTCCTTGGCTAAGAATAACATTTTTCAAATTCGCATTACTACCTTTTGAATTGTTCTTAATTACAATGCTATATGTTTTACTAGTTTTCCCATCTTGTGCTGTTACAACTATGGTTATAGTTGTATTCCCATTTGTATTTAAAGGAATTTCATTTGATTCTCCAGAAGTTAAATCATAAGTTGCATCACTTCCATTAATACTTGCAATAATTGACTTAACATTATCATCTTGGGCTATTGCTGTTATCTTTTCAGTTGTATCTTCTTTTGCCACAGTAGTTGTATAATCTAATTTATCACTTGAAAATCCTGAATTCCCATCACTATCAGTTAAAGTATATCCTGAAATTTTTAATGAATTTAATGAAGCATTGCTTGAACTTGCTCCTGGATCTGGTGTCACTTCACCTGTAAAATTTTCCGGAAGATAAAGCACATAGCTATCGCCTACAGTATACGTACCTGTTATTTCCTTTACATCCTGGCCGTTCTCATCTTTCTTTGTTTCTACTTTATCGTAGTAGGCTTGAACAACCATTTTCTTTCTACTATGAGCAATATTCACATTAAGGCTAGTACTTCTTACAAGATCCTTATCAGGTGTATTATTCACTGATTCAGTGGCCTCCTCAAGATTAGTACTATTTACATCATCGGCAAAAAATACTTTTATATATTCATGCTTATCACTTTGATGCCCCGTAAAAGAAACTATAACTGAATTTGCATTAGGTGATCCATAATACAAATCATAACTACGCCTAGATGAAGTAAAACTAACTTCCCCATTATTCGCTTTAGTTACTCCTGGTTGTGTTAACACCACATCACTATTACTATCTGTAGTTTTACTAAATTCTAAATTCATTGTAAAGTTATTATCATTATTTATAACAACGACATCTAATAGATATCTCGCTAATATCTGTGATGAATTGGTTATATTTCCATCTTTCCCCTCATAGGCATCTATCTGTATCTGATTATAATCTGAGCTCGTATCAAAATTAACATATTGTTTTCCATTTTTGAGCTGCGACTGTTCAGTTTTAGTCTTCCCTGATGAATCTTTATAATTATTGGTCACAGTATATGCTACATTATTACTGGATTGAGATCTTATTAACGTAGGATTTATACTTATCATTCCTGCCCTTGAATCTACGTATATTTTTCCTTTATATTCTGAAAAACCAGACGTAGTTTTTGTGACAGTAAACGCCTTTCCAATATACGCTTTAACATCATCATCGTCATTAAAATCAAGCTTTGTTATACCTGCATTTTTTAAGCTATAATCTTTCTCTGCATCTAATTTATTGTATCTAATTTCTACTGCATATGCCTTCGCTATCTTTACAGTAGAGCTACTGTCATTAGTAACTGAGTTTACCTTAATTACTATTAAATCTGACTTACTTCGATTTGATAAATCTCCAGATAATTTCTGTCCATTAAGACTGAAACTTCCATCAACAGCACGTATACCATTTTTATATAATTCAACACCTTTATCTAAATTAATCATATCTCCAAAAGTCATGATATATTTTAATGCTGAAAGCGAATCTGGCACATCAAAATTATATCTTAATTTCATATTAGGATCTGGTGTCACCGTAGTCGAATATAAAAATGGCACTGTATTATTTTCATTTTTTGTGGCATCTAAAATCTCATCTTTATCATTAAATGCATCTGCATCACCAACATAAGCTTTAAATGTCATTTCACTTATTTGGTTAGTTGCATAATCCTTACCATTCTCTATTGTTATTGTTTTTTCATATTTTGTAACTGTCTTTTCTCCAGCTGGATCCGGAGTTGCATCTTGTGTTACAGTTCCGTCAGAATTTTTAGTTTCTTTATATATTATTGACAAAGTTGTTATTTTAACTGAATATTTAATTTTATTAACACCTGCTGGTAACCCTGTTATCTTTACCCCTATTCTTTCTGAATCATTTTCTACAGGAGTTGGCCCACCATTTCCAGTGCTGTTACTATAACTTAGAGTTATCCCCATCCCTGCTACAGCATTTTGTCCATCTGCATTTGCAGTCCCATCATCATTGATTAGTATAGCTTCATTTATAGCCTTAACAACTATTTCCTGCTTTGTAACTCCGGTAATTGATGATTTTGAATCTTTCGCCTGCTGTATCAATTCAGCTTGAGTCTTTTGAATATTTTTAAGAGATATATCGAAATTATCCTCAAGAGAATTAGCAGTATGTATCTCTTCCTGAGTATTACTATCTATTCTACTTGGAAGAGGTGTCATAGTTCCATCTAAATTCACTCTGCTGGCTGTAGCTTCTGCAGGTATATCATCCGCTTTTGCCACTTCTGAATTAAATCCAAGTGGTATAAGTGATATTATACTTGTAAATACCACTATTAGCGCTATAAACCTTTTTTTAATCTTGCTCATTATTCTCGTCCTCCTTAAATTGTGCTTTAAATTCAAAATTTAGTTTATATATAGCCGCTCGCCTATTTATCTCATCATATTAAGACATATCTTAGAATTATATTAAATAAAAAATATCTAAATTTATATAAATCCCTTATGTGTTAATATGTTATAATAAATTACTATTATTTTACTAATTTTAAATACATTCCATTATTTATTATCGAATCATTTCCTTGTGCCTTTAGACATTTATATCCTTTATATGAATGTATTAAGGCGTATTCATTAAATTTACCTAAAAATCATATAATATAAAATAATGAATAATCTTATATTAATATCTAAATAAAAAATAACCTTCCATAATATAATACAGCAGTTATATATTATGGAAGGTACTTTTATTAAACTTCTATAATCTTATTCATATTCCCTAAGTGAAACACTTTATGATTTTCCTTTAAACGAACTATTACATTTCGGACATGTAATAGAAATTTTTCCTTTTCCTCTTGGCACTCTTAATTTTTGCTTACAATTTGAGCAAGTATAATATTTATAGTTTTTTAATGTTTTTATTCTATTTATATTATTCTTGAACCACATTACTATTTTATTTTTAATTTTTAAATACTTATAATTCTCATTTCTTCTCTTATATATATTTCTTGAAAATATCCTAAACATACATATAATAACAGGAATATATGCTAATATTATTAAAAATCTTAAATCCTTTGGTACGAAATTCATTATCAACAGTAGTATAAAAGATAAAACAAGTAATGCTTTAGATAATTCATCTCCACCATATCTTCCAAACATAAATCTTCTTAACCTATCCATGGACTTCACCTCTCTTGAATTCTATTAATATAAAATATAGTATAATTAATAAGATCTATCAACATTTATATTATTAATAATCCATTAATTTTTTATGATATACATTCGTAATCAAATCCTGCAAAATTTTACAACCTATTAGTTTAAATATGAACTCACTTCTTTACTGTAAGTATTATTATAAAAAATAATACAATATACCAAATATTATATCAGTATATTGTATTAAAACTTTTCTCACTATATTTTTATAGCTATTAAATTACCAATTCTGTTCAGCAGTAAAATCATTTAAATTATTGTTGAAACTGCATTAGCAATTGCTGTTGCTTCTACATCTTGATATGATGAATCTGCACATTTTTTAGCTTCATTTGTATTTGTTATAAATCCTAATTCGACTAAAACAGCTGGCATTGTAGTATTTCTGCATACAAATAAATTACCATCTTTAGCACCTCTATTTATGGCACCCGTACTATTTGTAAGAGCTGATGCTATGGATGAAGCTATATTCATACTTTTAGAAAGCCTATCGTAACTATATCCCCCGCCAAAACTTTCATCTTGTGATTTTGAGCTGTAATAAACTTCAACTCCTCTTGCAGATTCTGCATCAGCTGAATTGTGATGCAAACTTATAAATAGATCAGCCTTTGAATTATTTGCTATATTAACTCTATTAGTAAGGCTTTGATTAACTCCTAATACTTCTCTATCAGATGATTTCCTAGTCATTATTACTGTGTATCCATTTGCTTCAAGCTTTTCTTTTAGCTTATCCGCAACTTGCATATTTAAATCTCTTTCGGAATATGTAATACCATCATTGGTTGAATAAGCGCCATCATCACCACCAAAGTTATGTCCAGGATCTATAACTATGACTTTACCATTTGTGCTTCCAGGCATTCTATCTCCTCTTTTTCCATCTTCACCTATCTGCCATCCATTTACAACTGTATTCTTAGCCATTGCCCCTGAAACAGGTAATAGATAATAATAAGCATTTCCAGATAAAATCCAGCCTGTTGCCATAGTACCATTACTTCTTAAATAGTACCATGTTCCATTAAGCTGAAGCCAATTTGTCGCCATAACTCCATTAGAATACAAATAGTACCAGCTTCCATCTGGTTTAACCCATCCAGTCAGCATACTTCCATCACTATTGAAATAATACCATTGTCCACTAATTGAAACCCATCCAGTCTTCATTGCTCCACTTGAATCTAAAAAATATTTCCTACCATCAATCAAGTTAAATCCAGTAATCATACTTCCATCTCCTTGAAGATAGTACCACTTATTGCTATCCTTTATCCATCCAAGCTGCATTGCTCCACTTGATTTAAAGTAATACCATTTTCCTCTTAAAAGGCTCCAGCCTTTTGCCATACTTCCATCACTATATAAGTAATACCAGTTACCATCAGGCTTAATCCACCCAGTAACTTTAGATCCATCTGAGTTGTAGTAGTACCAATTTCCATTTTCAAATCTCCAACCTATTGATGAAGAAATACCTTTACTACCATCCGGCGATGCTGGGATTGGCTTGGTTGCTTCCATTCCAGTTGGAACTGTTGTATTTGTTTGAGGCTTATCAGTTCCTACAGTTTTGCCTGAGTCGTTATCACTACCAGAATTTTTAGAAGTGTCATTATCTGATTTTGATACAATTCCTGCTGAGACTAATAAATCATTATATAATTGATTAACCTCTTCTCCATATGTAAGACTTGGAGCCCACTTTCCACCTAAAGCATTTACCGTTACTACTGTACCTTTTATGGTAATAAAATCCCTTGGGTCATATGAATCACTCCTTGGATATCCATCTACACCTGCATAAAGTGCTAGATGGTCTAAATGAGCTTGAACACCTTCATCCCATGTGTTGAATTTTTGATGAGCATTTGGATCATTATCCAATCCACCAGCACTTATTTTCAATCCACATGGATTATGGTAGCTTTCATTTATAACTCCTCCAAATTTACCATAGCCTGTTTCCTTTGCAGCTTGCACATATGCCACAGCTGGATTAACATTTCCATGCTCTGGCGAATACTTCCAATATAACTTTGCCAGATTAATAAACGCATCTGTTGCACCTTTTGATTTAGCCCATTGTTCAGCCTGTTTTGCTGTTACTTTCGTCTCTGATACTATCTTAATATCAGTGATAGCAGCTTTTACGCTAGTAATAGGAATTAATATTAAAACTATCACAAAAGCAAAAAATAATGTAGTCGATCTCTTAATAGCCTTCAAAACAGCTTTCCCCCGTTCTATTTAGTTCTAAAGAACAAAAATTATATAGACAAATTTTCCCTAAAAGTAGTTTGCCTATTATATAGTACAAGCTTTTATTCTATTTTAGGTACTAATATATCCAATTATATGGCACTATCTTAAGGAAAATTATCGAATATAATCATAAACTTAGCAACAAGGCTACATAAATTTACATTTTTTATATTCTTTAATTATACAATTCGCTAAATATTAGTCTTACTAATAATAAATGCTTTTACTAAAACCAACGACTTTGCTAATACATACTCTGATAAATAGATAAAAACCTTGAAATGTTATTGAATAACACTTCAAAGCATTTATTTAATACTTATCTACTGTAAATTTTGTAATTATAATATACATATTGATGGTATGAACTCAACTATATCCAACTTTAGTTTTCTCCCTGGATCTTAGTTAATTTAATACAATTACATTTTAAATATTACCAGCGATAACTTCTGCTATTGCTTGAGCTACCTTTTTTTGACTAGCTGGATCAGCGCATCTTGCTGCTTCTTCTTTATTGGTTATAAATCCAACTTCAACTAAAACTGCTGGTATATTGGTATTTCTACATACAAATAAATTTTGTTCCTGTCCACCTCTATTATTTAAGCCAAGCTTATTAGCAATATTATTATTTATAAGAGTTGCCATTTGCTTACTTCTTTCTATTCTATTGCTATCTAGTTTTCCCCCAAACTTAGAGTCCTGGGATTCTGAACTATAAAGAGTCAGAACGCCTTTCGCTGTCTCCCCAGCTGAATTATGATGTACGCTTATAAAGAAATCTGCATTAGCATTATTTGCAACATCAACCCTATGAGTAAGACTCGCAACTAATGAGCCATATGAAGGCTGCTCACCAAGATTTCTCGTCATTATCACATTATATCCTCTATTTTGAAGTTCTGTCTTTAACTTATCTGCAACTTGCATATTTAGAACTGTTTCACTGTAAGTAACTCCATCAATAGTGCTTTCAGCACCGTAATCTTTGCCATAATCATGTCCTGGATCTATTACTATAGTCTTTTTACCATTTGAAGAATTACTTCCTGCTGAAGGGCTATTTCCTGAATTATCTTCATCGTCTTGATCTGTTGGAGTATTATTTCCTGAACTATCTTCATCATTTTGATTAGATGAAGCCTGCTTTTTCCCATCAGAGCCAATCTTAAATCCATCTATTGTTGTATTAGTAACCATTCTTCCTGTTGAAGTATCTAGGTAATACGAATCTCCATTAGATGTAACCCATCCTGTCGCCATTGTACCACTGTCTTTTAAATAATACCACGCTCCACCAAGATTAATCCATCCTTTCGCCATAGCTCCGGTTTCATACAAATAATAGTAAGTTCCATTATCAATAATCCATCCTGATGCCATGCTGCCATCTGTATTAAAGTAATACCAGTAATTGTTCAATTTCATCCAACCAGTAGTCATGGTTCCGTTATCATTAAACATATACTTCTTATTGTCTATATTTTTAAGACCAGTTACCATGCTTCCATCGCCTTGAAGATAATACCACTTAGCATTTTCCTTGAACCATCCAATTTTTATCTTTCCACTTTTCTCAAAGTAATACCACTTATTATTTATCTTTGTCCAACCATTATAAGTAGCCATAGCTCCAGAATCATTTAGATAATATAATCCTGATCCATCAAATTGAAATCCAGTTTCCATGACACCTGAATCCTTTAGTAAATACCAGTTATTATCTACTTGCCTCCAACCTTTTGCCATAGCACCTGATTTATCTATATAGTACCATGTTCCATTATCTTTTATCCAGCCAGTTGTCATTTTACCATCTTCATCATTTAAGTAATACCAATTTTTATCTGGTTTAATCCAACCGACTGCTTTGGTAGTATCTGATTTGTAGTAATACCAAGCTCCATTCTCATACTTCCAACCAATATTTGATGTTATACTAACACTATTGTCTACAGTATCATTTGAGCTTTGAGGTTTATTCTCTGTAATAATATCAGATGCATTTGGTGCGCTAGGCTTACTTTCAGGAGTTGCTGGATTTGGTGACGCATTTGATGGTTGATTATCTGGAGTTTTACCATTATCTTTTGGATAATCTATTCCAGCATAATCCATTAAATTTTTGTATAATGCATTAACTTCTTCTCCATATGTAGCACTAGGTGCCCACTTTCCACCCAAAGAATTTACCGTAGTTGCTTTACCCTTAATTGTCACAAAATGTCTTGGATCATACGTATCTTTTCTTGGATATCCATCTGCTCCTGCATATAGAGCCAAATGATCCAAATGTGCTTGTACACCTTCATCCCAACTTTCAAATTTTTGATGTGCATTTTTATCAGTATCGCCTCCACCAGATGGATTTTTAAGTCCACATGGATTGTGATAACTTTCATCTAGAACACCACCAAAATTACCATATCCAGTCTCTTTTGCTGCTTGTACATATGCGATTGCTGGATTTACATCACCATGTTCTGATGCGTATTTGAAGTAGAGATCTGCTAAATCAGCAAAAGTATCTGTTGCTCCTTTAGATTTAGCCCAACTTTTTGCTTGCTTTGCAGTAACCTTACTTTCTGAAATTATTTTAAAATCAGTAGTTGCCGCTTGTGCACTTAATCCTGGAATTAAACTTAATACAACTGCAAATGCTAAAGCAAATGTTGTAAATTTCTTTTTAATATTCAAAACAGTGTGCCACCTCCTTACATTTGATTTTAACAAAAAACGTCATGGCATTAAAGGCAAATTTGAAAAAATGTGGACTTTTTTAGAATAAAACCACAGTTATTGTTTTTTATCAATAAATTTCATAGCTTTAATCAATTTTTAATATGTAAATGTGTTAATTAATTACAATCATATATCTGTTTTATAGTAAAATTATATCTAGAGTTCTAATAAAACACATTATCAGATATGCTTAGAATATATAAGCTGAATTATAATGTATATATATCTTCAAACAAAAATATTTTATTGCACATAATTAAAAGAGAGCCTGTTTTAGTGCTCTCTTTTAGTGACTATGGTGTCTCCTACAACCTGCAAGATCGCTCTTACAGTCATTTAGGTTGTCTATTAAATTGTCTACTAATTTATCTGTAAGACACATTTGGTTACATAACAGCTTTTCGTTAGTATTGATTAAATGACAAATAAAATTTTGGTTAGTAAATGCATATAGAAATAATAGTACCGTTACTAAACGACTTAATACGGCTTCTTGATTTCCTACAACCATTGTAGACAAAGTTAGGTCACTAATTGGTTCATTACAATTTGCTCCAAGAGTGTTTGCTCCGGGACTTTCAAAGCCAGGATCACAATAGTTACAGTTACTCATTCTCTTCCTCTCCATGTACAAAGATTTTATATAATAATAATATGAGTAATCTTGTCGTTTTGTTACTTTATAAATAAAAGTATTATTATTTAATAAATACATAATAATAATTTGAACAATATATTTTATCAGAAGTATAGATTATAACTGCTAGATATGTTAGATCGAAAGGAGAATTTATGCTTAAATTATTATTTGCGAACGCTGCAATGCTTATATCTTTTTTATATTTAGGGAGCCACATACTAAATGATGAATTTATAAAATCAAATTCTAAAGTAAAATTCAAATTATGCTTTGGCATGCTATCTGGTTTATCTGGATGTGTACTTATATTTTATGGAATTAATTTGACTCACAATACAATAATAGATTTTAGAATTATTCCTGTTATAATCACTTCAATTTATGGAGGATTTATATCAACTTTTATAAGTGTATTTATAATAATACTATTTAGACTTACTTTCTTTGGAATAAATTATTCTTCTTTAATTACTTCTGTAAATTTATTTATATTACTAATAATTTTTACTATTATATCAAGATATAAGATAAACTTTTCAAAGAAATATTTTTTGATGACTATAGTTAACATAATATCAACAATAATTTGGATTTCATTAGTTTTAAAAGATATGAATCTTATACTCCCTGTTCTAGGAAACTTTGTTATTTCTATAATAATGGTTTCTACTGTAGTTTATTATGAGTTAAACTACATCTCTAAAACTAATAAAATGTATAAAAAACTCAAATTCGACTCGAGAAAAGATTTTCTTACAGGGCTTAATAATGTAAGAGCATTTAATGGACTATTAGATAAAACAATTAGAAACACCTTACAAAAGAAAGAAAACTTATCAATTCTCATGATAGATATTGATTTTTTTAAACATATTAATGATACCTATGGACACCATTCTGGAGATTTAGTATTAAAACAACTTAGCAAACTTTTAATTGATTCTTGTAGAACTTTCGATATTATCTCAAGAAATGGTGGTGAAGAATTCACTGCAGTTTTACTAGATTGCAATTACAAACATGCAGTTGATATTGCCGAAAAAATAAGAAAAAATGTAGAATGCAATACTTTTAAACTTGACAATAATGCCACAGCAAAAATAACAGTTTCCATTGGAATTAGTTCTTATCCTGATATAACAAAAAATATAAATACTCTCTTAAGCAAAGCTGATAATGCATTATATTTAGCAAAGCGCACAGGAAGAAATAAAGTATGCTAAAATGAAACTGAGATTCAGGTGTAGATTAAATTCACCTGAATCTCAGTTTTATTTAAGTAATAAATCTGCCGTTAGATTTAAAAGCATTATCTATATTCTAAGTATTTTAAAAGCAATATTTGATTTATCAGAAAAAATTGTGTAGTTGAATAAAGTTTTGTTTTATTTTCTCCTACTGAAATTGGATGTGTATAGAATTGAAGGCTAATATCGCTGATGGAAGCTAATTCATTATTTCCAACCTGAGTAATAGAAATAATTTTCACATCTTTTTCCTTTAACTTTTGCGCAAACTCATTCATAAATAAATTGTTTCCGGATAAAGATAATAAGAAAAAAATATCTTTTGAAGATAAAGCATCTAAAATAATGTTAGTTTCTTCCCTTCCCTCTATGACATAGATTAGCTTATTGCCAAAAATCATACTACGCTTTAAATCTTTTGCTGCATTTTTTTGTACTGCTCCAGATCCATAAACATAATTTTTATCTGCCTTCTCAACTAATTCAAATACATCGTAGAAATCTCTTTCTTTCATAATTTCCATGGTCTTCTCAATATCTTTATATGTTTTTCAATTTCTTTATTATCGAATGAATTTTGTTGCTTATCTTCCCATTTGAAATGAATTTTCATTTCACTATGCCCTTGTAATCCTAATTTATGTGTAAAGCGTAAAATAGTTGTATGAGAAACATTACATTTGCTGTCCTATCGAAGTTTTCTACAGCACCTTCATTTAGAACTATAAGTAAGAATCTTTCCCTTGTATTTTCAGCTATTGCACATGCTAAATCTACAATATATGTTGCATGTGCATCCACTTCAAAACCTCTGTCTTTGCTTGTAGCACTTTCAATAATTTTTTTACATATTCCAAATACATGTTTTTCTCTTCCATCCATTACTTCATTTGCACGAGTATATTCTGGATTCGAAGTTTCAACCACATAAAATGGAATTAAAGCACGTTCTAAGAAAATGAACACCCATACACCTAATGCCCCTGCACCTTTTACAAAACCTTGAAAACTATGCATTCCAAGTTGAATTTTAGGCCATATAAATGCCGCAAGAACTGCTACTGGAATCATAACAAAGAATCCAATCATAAATACAAATGTAGATCCGCTAAACGTTTCCAACTATTCTGGTAATTCAGTATCAAAAAAACGGTTATGTAAATAAATTACAAGTCCTGAAATGAGTAATGCACCAATCATTCCCATGTCCAATGTCTTAATATCGGCTATCATGGTGAGACCTCTAGTTCCTACTACTTGAGCAGAGAAATCAACTCCAAAAAATTCGCCCCACTGTGAAATGATAGTACTTAGAAAATAATGAAATGTTAAATATAATACGAATGCCTCCATGCAACATCTTGCATTTTGCATGGAGGCATTCCTATTGGAAGCCATACTACACCTTTATGAAACTTTTCACTTTTTACGTGAATTTTCACACTATTATGTAATACTATTGCCTTTAAATAAAATATAAGTAAAATTAACCTATATTATACTTAATACACCTTAGTTGAATCTTGTGATTTTATTTTACGCATTCTACTTAAGAATACACATATCAATAAGAAAGTTGACTAGTATAATTCATTGTAATTATGTCAACGTTATGTAATTATAATACACGAAAGAGAGGTGAATGACTTTTTGAAGATTATCGTTTAGAAACATTTTCTCCTTATATATCCCAATAAAGTAGAATATATCTAAAAATATCTTTAATATAGTCATATATTTATGTTTAATTTTTTTAAGAAACCATTAACTATAATTGCTCCTATTTCAGGAAGAACTATAGATCTAAGCGAAGTTCCTGATCCAGTATTTGCAGACAAAATGGCAGGTGATGGAATCGCAATTAACTCCACTGGTGATATAGTTGTTGCACCTTGTGATGGTACTATAATCATTAATAATGGATAGTGGACACGCTTTTGCAATAACAACTAGCAATGGAATTGAATCATTAGTTCATGTAGGCTTAGAAACTGTTTCATTAAACGGTGAAGGATTTGAAATCCTAAAGTCTGTTAACACTAAAGTAACTGCTGGCACACCTATTTTAAAAATAGATAGAAAACTCATAGAATCCAAAGGATTATCACTAATAACTCCAGTTATAATAGTAAATCATGATAAATTAAAATCATTAAATCCCATTATTAGCAAACAAGTTTCTGGAGGCAAAGATGTTGTATTAAAATGTAGCTTATAACTTCCAAGTTATGTGTTAACTTACCGAAAGTAAAGATTCCCTTTTGCTTTATTGTATAAAATAATTAAGTCATTCCTTTGTAATATAATAATTCAACAAAACATAAATATCACATAAAGAATGACAATTCACCATTATTATCTAATAAATACAATAAATTTTAAAAAAATTTCTATAGATAAACAATTAATTAGACTTCTAATTAGAATGTGTTTCCATACTAGAAATTACATGCATTTCGTGAAACAATCATTGAATCTGAACTGTGAGAATTCCTAATACAAGGTTATGCGTTTTTTTGCTTGTCCTAATTTTATGTTAGAATTATGCAAAAATTGGCACAACCTTGCACATGAAACCTCTTATTAAAAATTTCATAACCCTATGGAACAAAAGTTTATTCAATTTCGGTTAACTATCCCATAAGTATGATCTATGGTTTGAATACCTCTATTAACTAATTTAGTATTTTAATATATCTAATCCTTCTGCATCATATATATCTACTTCTTTTATTGATCTTAATATTTCTTTCTTCGCAAGATCAACATACCCATGTTTATAATATAATTTCCCAAGATAAAGTAATGCATATTTAGTGTTTACTAAATTCAGCAAATTAACTGCTACTGTTAATCCATCAAATTCATTATTTATAAGCAATATTTCTATAACTTCTAAAATTATATTCATATATTCTTTATCATTTTCATCCTCTGACAACATACTTGTTGATTTTTGGGTTACTAATTTTATTAACTCAGAATATACTCCTAAATACTTTTTATCATAATTAGATAAATTCTTTGCGTTAAAACTATTTACTATAAATAATGCATCTTCATATCTATTTAGTAATACGAAACTTAAAACTTTATACATAGACAAAATTACATAATTTGAGCTTTTTTTATCATTATAATTTATACTAGTACATTCTTTAAAATCTCCAGTTCTTATAAGACATCTTGATTTTAACATGATTGTATTTTCAGTAACATTTACTGATTCTTCATATTCTTTTATATATTCTAATGCTATGTTGTAATATCCAATATAATAAAATAAATCAGCAATAGTTCCATAATGAACCTTTTTGTCTTCTGGAAAAAACTCTTCCATTATTCTTTTCATCTCTTCCAGTGATACATTTTGTGCTTTTAATACATCTGCTATATCATATAAAGGTTCAATATAATCAGGTTTTGATTTCAACGCATCAACATAATAATTATAAGCAGTATAATAATCCCTATATTTCATATAGGCCTTACCTAACTCATAATAAGCTCTATAACTCCATGTTCCAAATATAAATTTAAATTCAGAAGGCGGTTCACCAAGTTCAATACATTTTTTCAATGCCTTTATTTGAAGAGTAGGTCTATCGGTCTCTTTCCAAACAATCGATTCATAAAAATAATAATCTGTACATTTGGGATAATTCGAATTCCCTATACTTATAAATTTTAAAGCTTCATCATATTTTTTTAATATTAAATTAGAGACAATTATTCGTAATATCAATAAGGAACCAAAACCTATATTGGGAGTAAAATTTTCATAGGCTTTATAGTAGCATTCCAACGCTTTATTCGTATCATCTTCTGCCCCATATTCATTTCCTAAATTAAAATAAGCAAATTTATTATTAGGATCTTTTTTAATTTGCTCATTCAAAATAGGTATATTTCTATTTCTTTTATCTTTAGAAATGATTCTTTTATCAAGGTATCCATAATGATATATTTTTACATCATTGCAAACAGCATTATAATCTCCATCTACCCTAATTAATTGATTATGAACTTCCCCTTCATAATGGATACCACGATAATTTTTAAATAACCGTGGATTTAAATTTACAGCAATATTACCATTTTCTATCACACTTCCATAGTAACTTAATGTTTCAAAATGATAAATTGCTTTTTCATCTAATTCCATATCTAGTAATACTTTAAAGGCTTCTCTTCCCTCTAAACTCAACTCATCATCTGCATCTAATATGAATATCCAATCTTTTGTGGCGTATTTTAAAGATTCATTTCTGGCTTCACTAAAATTATTATTCCATTTAAAGTAATAAATCTTCGCACCATAATTTTGGGCAATTTCTACTGTTTTATCTGTAGAACCTGTATCAACTACTATTATTTCATCAACAATATCTTTAATACTTTTGAGACATTTAGGTAAATATTCTTCTTCATCTTTTACAATCATACACAAACTTACTTGATTCTTCATGCAATCCTCCTATCTTATGGAATATATTCTTAATTCCATAGATATTTTTAGTATCTTATAGCAATTCAATATTATCTTTGTTTTGAACATTTTTAGTTGCATTTCTTGTATCAAATATGAATATAGAATTTTCTTGAATAAAACTATAGTTATATTTTTTATGGGCAGTAGTTATAATAACTAAATCTGCATTCCTTAATACTTCCTGTGTCAATTTTATTCCATAATGCTCTTCGCCTTTATACATATAAGATGATATATATGGATCATAAAATCTTACTTCCGAACCTTGTTTTTGAAAATTTTCTATTATCTTAAGCGCTGGACTTTCTCTATAATCGCCTATATCACTTTTATAGGCGATTCCTAATATCAAGATATTTGCCTTATTTAAAGCTTTATTAAATTTATTCAATATAGTAGCAGACCTTTGCACTATATATTGAGGCATAAAATTATTGATTTCTCCTGAGGTTTCTATAAGTCTTGTGTGATAATCGTATTCTCGAGCTTTCCATGTTAAATAATATGGGTCCAATGGTATACAGTGCCCGCCAAGCCCGGGACCTGGATAAAATGCTTGAAACCCATAAGGCTTAGTTTTTGCTGCTTCTATAACCTCCCAAATATTTATATTCATCTTATTACATATAACTGCCATTTCATTAATTAATCCAATATTTACATTTCTATAAGTATTTTCAAGAATTTTTTCCATTTCAGCTACTTTTGGCGTAGATACTTCAAAAATTTCGCTGTTTAAAACTTTTCTATATAATGCTGCTGCTATTTTCGTGCTATCTCTCCCTACTCCTCCGACTACCTTTGCTGTATTAGCAGTATTATATATTGAATTTCCCGGGTCCACCCTTTCAGGTGAAAACGCTAAGTAAAAATCTTTTTCACACTTTAAACCAGACATTTTCTCTAATGTAGGTAATACTAATTCTTCAGTAGTTCCTGGGTAGGTTGTACTTTCTAGAATTACGAGCATCCCTTCATGCAAGTACTTTCCAACTGATTCTGTAGATTCTTTAACATAGCTTATGTCAGGTTGTTGATATTTATCTAATGGAGTAGGAACACAAATTAATATTACATCTGTGTCTTTCAAAAACTTAATTTCATTACTCGCTTTTAATCTTCTATTTTTAATTACAAACTTTAATTCTTCAGTCATAACATCGCTAATATAATTTTCACCATTATTAATCATATTAACTTTCTTCTCTTGAATATCAAATCCCAATACTTTATATCCACTTTTTGCAAATTCAACCGCTAAAGGCAGACCTACATATCCCAACCCAACAATACCTATAGTTGCTGTTTTATTATTAATCTTATAACTCAAGTTATCCTTATTTAACATTAAATTCTCCCCTGGTTAGTCAATTTTTTTCAGTTAAGGCAAATGCATCTATTATTTATTTGAATGTGCCTAAGTTCAATAATATAATATGTTTTTCTTATTAATTAGTTCTTTGATTTTGCAGTATATTTAAAAAATAAGAATGGGATAACATATACTAAAGAAAAGTATATGTTATCCCATTCTTATTCTTTATTATTATTTAACTGTTATTATATAGTTTAGCTGGATTTCCAGCAACCACAACATTGCTATCTAGATTTTTGACTACTACTACATCATTTATCTTGAACGTTAACTCTATAACTACACATAAAGCATAAATATACAATTCATCTTATACTCTTAATAAATTTAATAAATTTGCTATGTTCTATTGCAAAATTTCCTGAAACAGCGCTTCCATCTGCTATATTGGTAGTAACAACAGCTCCTATTTTAATACTCACATTATTACCTACAATAAGTCCATTTGATATAGTTACACTTACACCAATCCAACAATCATTTCCAATGATTGAACTCCCACCAATTAATGCATTAGCTGCGATTAAGCATCTTTTACCAATCTTTGCTCCATGTCCTACATGTACTAAATTATCAATTTTTGTTTCTTCTCCAATTACAGTATTATCCCATGGAAACATTGCTTTATCAATACAGGTATTGTATTGCACCTCAACATTCCTACCTATTTCTACACCGCCACAATGCTCAATAAAAAAAATTCTTCCTTCTTTATTAAACTGAAATCCTTCACCTCCGAGTATAACTCCAGATCTAATCACTGAATTATCCAATATTTTAACGTTCTCTCTAATAATAACATTTTCCTCTATAGTTACACCATTACCAATAATTACATTTTTTCTGCTTATACCTTTCCTATCACGTATTATACAATTATCTCCTATAATAGTTTCAAACTCTTCTTTATTATATAAGTTAAGATCTCTGCATAAACAATTATGGATTAAGTAAAAACTTAAACGTGGATTCTCTGATAAACAAATCCCATATTTATTAGGAAGTATTTTAGCTATTTTAGCATCACATATTATACAAGTTACAGATTCTGATAATGTGTGTATATATTTTTCATCATTAATAAATGTTAAAATCCTACTTCTCGTCTTAGAGTTTGAATAATCAAGATTATCAAATTCTCCATCATTATAAATACTAATATTCTCTATCTTATTAACTAATTCAGATAATTTCATTTTTCACCTTCCTCCTACTTATAAAAATTCTTGACACAATTTATTTCTAATATGTTTTTTACTATTTTTATACATGATTTCTCCAACTTTAAGTCCAGCGCAATGTAAATCAATTATTGGTTTAGGTCCTAAATATGCTAATGTTTTGCCCATTCTATAATTTCCAACTTTATAATCTGGATAAAAATTTATACAGTTTTCTTTTAAATCGTCAATATCCACTATCCCAGAATACTGTATCACTGTTATAAAACTTGACAATGATTTCAATTTCTTTGATGTTATTTCTGAATTATTCATGCCTATAAAACATTTTTCTGAAGTATAATCTGCTACAATTAAAGCATCTGTATTTATTAATAAATCATGGTTTTCTTCTAATAAATTTTTTATCACAACTACATCTGATGACAATTTTGATAATGTGGTGTATATAATCTGTCCAAAATTATCATTACTTACAATTACAATCTTACTTTTATAAATCTCTATGCCCACATCAAATAACATCTTCACTGCAAGTGGACCACTAAATTTGAATGTATCTAATCCTGGATAATTTTCATTTGTTCCCATTACATTAATAGCTTTTTGTTTGCAATACTCTATATCTATATCCTCATTTCTTAATTCCCATGTTTCACACATATATGGAATCACTGCATTTTCTTTCATCATATCTATTGTTTCTTTATCAATAGGTCTTACAAAACCTAAATTAGTTACTATATCAGCTTGATTGATATTCCTCTTATCAAATACTATCTCTATTTTATCTACAACATCACAAAGTTCAGCAAATAGCATTGTTTTCTTTTTCACCTCATCCTTAGATGCATACTTTGAGTCTTTAGTTATTGCATACACTTTTTTAGCCCCAGCCATTGCTGCTATTATAGGCGTATATATAAACTCCCCACATGCAGCCTCAGTAAAAACTATAAGTCCACTTAAATCCAATTTAGTAAATTTTATCGCTTTGCATATTAGATTAATACTTCTCTTTGGATTTATCATTCCATTTTCTTTGAAATACATTATTATATTATTATTCATTTAATATTTTCTCCAATTCTGATACAATATAAATTATCTCTTTCGACAAAATATTGTTATGCAAAGGTAATGCTATTCCATGCTTATGAGCATATACAGAATTGTAAAATTGACAATTTTCATACCCATATTTCTCTTTATAGTAAGGCTCTTCATGTACAGCATAAGCACCAAAATTAGTTTCTATTCCTTTATCTTTTAACTCTATAATTAATTTATCTCTATCAATTCTTTTATCTAAAAGTATATGATATGTCTGCCAAACATATTTTTCATAACTTTTTTCTTCTGGTAATGTTATAAACTTCACATTTTTAAGCAAATTATTATACTTATTTGCTAATTCAATTCTTCTCTCATTTATTAATTCTAATTTTTTCATTTGTACTGTTCCAATAGCTCCTTGGATATTTGTCATTCTATAATTTAAACCTGCCTCTACAAAGCTTATTTTCCCGTTTTTATAGTTCAGTCCATGATTTCTGAGTATTCTAATGTTTTCTGCTAATTTAGAATTATTTGTAACTACGATTCCACCTTCACCCGTTGTTATAGCTTTTCTTGGATGAAGACTAAAACAACCAATATCTCCAATCGTTCCGACCTTTTTCCCTTTATATTCCGCTCCAAGTGCACACGCAGCATCTTCTATGATTTTTAAATTGTATTTTTTAGCTATGGTCACTATTTTATCCATATCTGCTGACTGTCCAAATTCATGAACAGGTATTATTGCTTTTGTTTTATCAGTAATTGCATTCTCTATTTTATCTGTATCTATACATAGACTATCTAGTTTAATATCTACAAACTTAGTTATAGCACCTACAATTTCTACTACATTAGCTGTTGCTGGAAAAGTAAAATCAGGTACTATAACTTCATCATCTGCCTTTATTCCAATAGCAAGCAAAGCTAAATGCAATGCAGCAGTTCCACTGCTAACAGCAAAACAATATTTAGCATTTAAATATTCTTTTAATTGATTTTCAAATTCTTCTACTTTATCTCCTTGCACCAAATATTTTGAATCAAAAACTTTTTTTATTTCATCCAATTCTTCCTGCCCTATATCTGGAGAAGCGAGTTTAATCATTTAGAACACCTCTATACCACTTAATTGTTCTTTCTAACCCCTCATCTAAATCATACTTAGGTACAAATTTCAAAATCTCTTTAGCTTTTTCTATGCTTGGACTTCTAAGTTCTATATCCACATAATTCTTTGGTATATAAACAATTTCAGATTTAGACTTTGCTATTCTCTTTATTAATTTTGCAAGCATAGCTATAGTAATAGTTCCTCTTGGATTTCCAATATTAAACGCTTGTCCTATTGCTTTCTCATTATCTAAGCATAACATTACTCCTGTTATAAAATCGTCAATATAGCACCAAGATCGTATTTGATTTCCTTCGCCATGAATTTGTATCTGTTCATTTTTGATGGCTCTTACAACAAATTGATGAATCGCGCCTTCACCAACCTGACCATCTCCATATATATTAAAAGGCCTTATTGTTACGATTGGAAGTCCATACTCCTTATAAAAACTATAAGCTAAATGTTCCCCTGCAAGTTTTGAGACTGAGTAAGTCCATCTTGCTTCCCCTACAGGAGCTAAATTTGTTGTATGAGCTTCATCAACTTTATATGCATAAGATCCAAATATCTCCGAAGTTGAAAAATCTATAAATATTTCTATTTTTTGATTTTTTAATGATTCAAGAATATTATAAGTTCCAATCATATTGACCTTCATAGTACTCACTGGATTTTTTATAACAGTATCTATTCCTGCAATCGCAGCTAAATGGATTACTATATTAGGTTTAAATTCATCTATGACATGCTTTAAAAAATTAAAATTTAAAATATCTCCTTTAACTAATTTTATATTATCTTTATTTAATAATTTTGTATTTTTAATCGAGTTTCTCTTTAAATTATCATATATTAATAATTCATTATTACTGCTAAGCTTTTCGCACAACTTTGTGCCTATAAAGCCTGCACCACCTGTTAGAAATATTTTTTTACTTTTTATCATTTATTATTTCTCCCATTATTATTTGCTATATTATCTATATATTTTTCAAACTCTTTTACAAAATACTCAAATTTCAAATTATTGCTTTCTATTTTTCTATTCATTTTCACAGTATTTCTAAAGCTTTTATCTTGAATTAATTTTTTAGAATAACTTAATAATTTATCAAAATCACCTGTTTTAGGGAAAATAGTTTTTGCATTATTATATAAATATGCTGGAGCCATATAGCTAGCATTCATTACATCAAATGCTTCATCATTTTCTTCTTTATAAAAAGTAATAATAGGCAATTCTGCATAATAAGCTTCTTCTAAAGAGTATCCTCCACCAGGATATGAATTCAAATAAAAATCGCAACTTTTTAGATATGATGATGCTTCTAAATTAAATCCTGCAAAAATCACATTGCATTCCTGGATTAATTTACTTGGAACATATTCTTCAAACTCGCTATAATCGCCTCCAAATACAACAAGGCATATGTCATCTATTTCATTAATAAGCTTAATTACAAAATTCCAAAATTCATTGTTTTTATACTTTATAGACCTTCCAATTGAAATTACTACTTTTTTCTTCCTATCAATATTAAATAAAGTTCTTATATTAAGATTTTTATCCACTAACTCAGTATTTATTGGTGAAATTAATTCAAATATATTTTCACAGCAATTATCTTTTTTAATATACGTGTAACAAAAATCTAATTTCTTATCAAAATAATCTTCCGGCTGTTGAAATTGAATTTTTCCAATAATTTTACAAACCTTTTTTAATAATGGGTATAACAATATTCCTATCGGTGCAAAATATAAACTTTGATATACTACATAATCAAAATTTTCTTCACTTATATAGGTGTAGAATTCTTTAATTTTATCCTCAATAGAATTGCTAATTGGTACAAGTAAATTTACATTTAAATTATTAAAATATTCTATACTTTCTTTACTGTTATTAAATTCATTCTTATTTAAAAGACTCAATACTGAATATCTATCTTTAGCATTCTCAGAACTTTCTAAATAATTTATAAAGAATTGTGTTACACTCTGATGTATATCCAAACCATTTAATATAAATAAAATCTTTCTCTTATTTTCTTTTAAACTCATTTTTTTATTATTAAAATAAGTCAAATAATTCTCATCTAAAATTCTTTCCCCGATTTTATCCATTTCCTCGTATACATTTTGTTGCATATATTTAAATCTTGAATAACTAGTAAATCTCCTATACATATTTCCATAATAATAATTGAATTTGAATGTTAATTCATATTTACTTCTTATAAACCACTCACTTAAATATTTCATATAGCTTTCTTCATCATTGATGCTTAATAAATAATCAAATAATGCTTCTGTATTAGTCATGTCATCTGAATTTACCATAAATTTTGTTTTCATTAAATCAACTTGGTCACTACTTTTCCTTAAATGATCTGGATTTATATAATTCAAATTTTCTTTAGATCCTTTTTCGGACGAACTAATCAATAGATCTTTAATTTTTATTAATTGATCATTTAATGAATATCTTTCTTTAATAAATGCCCTATATACTTTTGAAGTATAATTTTTATCAGAAATCATTTCGACAGCTTCAGTTATCGTATTCCATACATATTGAGATGGATATATTACTCTAGCCCCTACAAAATTATGTATTATTGGTTTTATTCCTTTGCACATGGCCTGCATTACGCTTATATTTTGTGATTCAAGAACACTTGTACATAAAATACAATTTTTATCTTCAAGCCATTTATCTAAATCATTCTGCCAACCTTCATATATAACATTATTCTCTAATCCTAATTCTCTAACCATTTGATTATAGTAAAGTACATCTCTATTATCTTGAAAAACTCCTGCAATATATAATTTATATCTGTTATCCTCATCATAAATAGCCTTAAATGTATGCAATAAAAGCATAGGACCTTTCTTATAATTAATATATCCTACATAAGCTATATTAAATCCATTTTCTCGCTCTTTATATGTCCATTTTTTTTCATCTATTCCATTTGGGATAACACTAATTATTTTTTCATCTATGTTAAAATTTTGAACAATGAAATCTTTTATATGTGCTCCTACTACTATTAGCTTGTCTATACTGTTCCAAGTCACATTATTAATATAATCTGTAAAGGCTTCATAACTATGAAGCCTACATATAACTTTCTTTTCTCTAGCTAACTCTAATTTACTTCCATATGCTATTAATTCATCACACCATTCAAACCAGCAAATATCTGCCCATTGCATACCATCTTCAATTTGCTTATATTCTGTTACTATAATTTTTTTTATCTCATATTCTTGTGACAGACCCTCAATAATATCGCCTAAAAAACTATCTAATCCTAGCCTTACAAAAAACGCCAATTTCATCTTATCTTTTACGACACATGAAATATCTTCTTTTAAATTTTCAGTATCATTAATTAATTCATCCTTTGATTGCATTACAATATTAACCAAGTTGTCTTTCATTAAACCACTCCAAAATTCTGATTATAATATTCTACTCTCTGCTGATTTAAATTATGATTTATTATTTCTTATTATTGACTTTTTTTGAATCTTACTTCTAAATGAATTTAATGTTAGCGTATTCAAAAAAATAATAGTCAATTTATCTGATGAAAAATATCCATGACAAACTGGACTTGTTATTTATTTTTACGTGCCTTAACTTAATACAAATTGATCAATAGAATTCTTTTAATCATAAATTTAAGATAATTTACTTCCCCCACTAAATTATGTATTGCTGTATCACAATTAAAAAACAATAATATAATATACTATAAATATACAAAAAATCTAAGGAATCAATTAAAGGAGATGTTATTTAATGGCAAGTTTTGATACGCCTCAAAACAGCACTATTCAAACAATTTATGCTACAGGAACTATCCCTGCACACAATGATGCAGGTTTTATTGAAATACAAGCCGTTGCTTCTCGTAATGGTGGTCATGAAACTTTTTATAAAACATTTCAAGTTGCTGCTAGCGCTACAAGAGCTACTGCTGAAGTATGGGCTGGGGCTGGTAACTATCAGATAATTATTACTCCTAAATTATTTGGTACCCAATCAGTTAGTTCGACAACCGTTATAAATAGCTTCAAACATTAATAAGAACCATAATATAAATTTCATGGAGTCTAATATCCGACTCCATGTTTTTAATATGCCTATATAATTTTTATAAAAAATCTGCTTCGCAAGGTGTGAGTTTAACATACTTCTAAAAGTCATCCACGTATTTGACTGTATTATAATTTTCTCTAAAGAATTAAATAATCTTGACTGATGAACTTATTATTTTTTCATTGTGTTAAATATAACATACAGTATATCTTAATCTTCTAATTATCTTTGAAAATAATTCCACATAAAGTACTCAGCTATTTGTATAAAATTTGAATAGTATGTTTATTCACTCCTTTTTATAGATCTCATATACTATATTAAAGTGGAACCTGTTTTTAAGTAATGTGAAGTAATACTATAATATTGCAATAGTATCGGAGAAATGGAGGTTAATAATGAATAGTATTACAATTCCAGCTATTAAAAGCCTAAGCATTACAAATAAATATTCTGATAAAAGTCTAAATGAAGATAAAATAATAGTAGGCGCTGATGGTAACTATAACTACTACAGTTATTTGTTTTGGGATATCTCATCAATACCTACTAATGCTACAGTTCATAATGCAAAGCTTACGCTTTTCAAAACTGATAATTTTTATTATGATACTAGTAAAAAATTCTCCATAAGTCCGCTCTATGAATACTTCAGTACTTATACAACTTATAATAATTCTCCTAATTATGATCATTATACTGTAATAAACTTTTATCCATTGACAGATAATATATCAGTAACAATAGATATTACAACAATAGTTTCGTCATGGGTAAAAAATAGTTTGAAAAATAAAGGTATAATACTATATGGAAGAAATAAAGATATACTCACAAGCTTCGGATCTGTAAAAAGTTCAGACAACTATCTTATGCCATTTATAATAGTAAATTATGATCCATATTCCCCCAATAAATGTTTGAAAAAGGAATGTACTAATAAATATTCTAAGGATTGTTGTAAAAAAAAATATAACGATGAATACTTCAAAGATGATTGTTGTGAGAAATATATAAAAATATGCAAAGAAGAACTTGAATCGATTTTATTTAAAGTTTGTAAAGAAGCTTGCGGAGGTAATTGCAATCCATTCCCCTCAAATACCTCCATTACTAGAACGGTACGAGTGACAGGAACTGTAGCTCCAACATCAGTTTATTATATAGTTGTAGATTTACAAGTAACTCGCGCTTCTAGTGGACAAGTAAATCATTATTATGTATCAGATGAGTATGATAATTCCTTAAATAATACTCCTCTTCCTATAGATAAAACGTATAATATTGCTGTAAGCCCTCCTATTCAATCTGGTGATGCAGAAGATGTGATTTTATATGGTTCCTATAAAGGCTTTTAGTTCCTAGAATTTATATAATAATAATGAGGGCTTTTAAAGCACATAAAAAAAATAATCATGACATTTTGGACTTGTTATTTTCTTTAATCTGCCTAAGCTCTCATTATTTTTACATATTTACTTGTAATATAAATCTGTTAATACATAGTTTTTAGTCCTCACTTTTTCCTACACCAGATAAGATTAATCCCTTATTATGTTCTAGTGCCCAGCTTATACCCCAGTCATTTTGGAATATAAGAAGATTTCTATCCTTAAAATCTTTAACCTTCTTAGTATCAGAAGTTAAGTTCAATGAATCCATGTTAACATCTTTATTTTCAATCCATCTTACATATCTGTAATCTAATCTATCCATTTTAACATCAACATTATATTCGCTATTTAATCTGTATTCTAATACTTCAAATTGAAGCACACCAACAACTCCAACTATTATTTCTTCCATACCAATGTGAATTTCCTTAAATACTTGAATTGCTCCTTCTTGGGCGATTTGAGAAACACCTTTTATAAATTGCTTTCTCTTCATAGTATCTACTGGCCTTACTCTTGCAAAATGTTCTGGTGCAAAAGTTGGAATTCCTTCAAATTTAAATTTCTTTGATGGTGCACATAGTGTATCTCCAATTGAAAATATACCTGGATCAAATACACCGATTATATCTCCTGCATAAGCTTCTTCAACAATTTCTCTATCTTGAGCCATAAATTGTTGTGGTTGAGCTAATTTAATCTTCTTTCCACCTTGCATGTGGTATACATCTTCACCTTTATTAAATTTACCTGAACAAATTCTCATAAATGCGATTCTATCTCTATGAGCCTTATTCATATTTGCTTGAATTTTAAATACAAAAGCAGAGAACTTATCATCAAATGGATCAATAGTTCCACCACTTGAATTTCTAGCAAGTGGTGATGTAGTCATTTCTAAGAAATGTTCCAAGAATGGTTCCACACCAAAGTTAGTTAATGCTGATCCAAAAAATACTGGTGTTAATTCTCCACGACGTACAACATCTAAATCTAATTCATCTCCAGCAATATCTAAAAGCTCAATATCTTCCATTAATTTATCATGAAGAGCATCTCCCAATATTTCTCTAAACTTAGGATCATCTGGTGAACCTTCTATTGCTTCAACTTCATTTTGACCGTGATTTCCACCATTGAAAGCTATAATCCTGTTATTGTCTCTTTCGTATACTCCTTTGAATTCCTTACCAGAACCAATTGGCCAATTCATTGGATAAGTTTTAATTCCAAGTTCATTTTCAATATCGTCTAATAATTGGAATGGATCTTTAGCTTCTCTATCCATCTTATTTATAAATGTAAAGATTGGCATTTCTCTTAAAGAAGCAACGTGGAATAACTTTCTTGTTTGATCTTCTATACCCTTAGCAGCATCTACAACCATAACTGCTGAGTCTGCAGCCATAAGAGTTCTATATGTATCTTCTGAGAAATCTTGGTGACCTGGGGTATCTAATATGTTAATACAGTGATTATTATAGTTAAATTGCATAACTGAAGAAGTAACTGAGATACCTCTTTGCTTTTCGATTTCCATCCAGTCAGAAACTGCATGCTTAGATGCCTTTCTGGCTTTAACAGAACCTGCAAGTCTAATAGCTCCTCCATATAATAAAAACTTTTCTGTAAGTGTAGTTTTACCTGCATCAGGGTGAGATATAATTGCAAAGGTTCTTCTTTTCTCTATTTCTTTTATATAATCAGCCAACGCTAAATCCTCCTAAATTTATAATCAATTAATTCATAAAATTTCTACGGAAATTATTAAAAGTACTTTATCTACATCGGACAAGTCCTCCTAAATTTTATATATCATTATTTTTAAGTGACAAACCCCATATGGTTTTATTTAAAATTTATAACTTCATTTATATGTACTTATACGACTTCATTATTAACTAAATTATTATATCATATGAAATATATTATGTACACTTTATGCAGTATATTTACTTGAGCCTGTCCTTTATTAATGCCAGATAAACTAATCTGTTAAATAAGATTAATTATAAAAACAAAAAGTAAATAGTAACAAAAATTTAATTATTTGTTTAGATTAAATTTATATTTTCATAACATTTTTGTCACTTTTTTACTATATAATGATTTAATGGAACATAAACTAAATCATATTATATTAGTTTCTGTTAGTTTCAAAACTTTTAGATGAAATTATAAGTTTTGTTAACAAATTTTATTTTTATATTAAATTTTTAATTATTAGGGAGGAAAAATTATGTTTAAAAGAGCAAACAAAATTACATCTTTATTAGTAGCAGCAGCTTCAGTTATGTCTTTAGTACCTGCGTATGCTGCGGATGTAAAAAAAATTGATTCAGATGATGGTACTGTATACAATGCAGTAGCTTACAAAGATGGTAAATTCTTTGTTGATGGAGAAATTAACGATGACGAAGAAGCCTACTATGTATCTGATGGAAAATTTAACAAACTAGAAGATATTGATTCAGGAGATGACGCTGATCTATTCGGAGAAAAATATCTTGATATAAATGATGGTGATTACACTGTTGATTTAGATAAAGGTAGTATAACTGATGATGATACTAAGGGCGATACTGCTGATGACGCTTCAGCAGATCTAAGAAAGAAAATTAAAGATGACACTGATGACAGATATGATGAAGATTTTGCTGATAATATAATAGATGAAAATAAAGATGATACTGAAGATTTAACTAAATTAAATATAATTCCAGGTGCTAAATATAAAACTCCATGGTATTATACACAATATAAAGCAGCAGATAAAGCTGTGAATGATAATGTTAATGGACTAAAGGAAATAACTGATCAAAATAAACGAGTTTTCAATGTTTATACTGACACAAAAGGTGGCTACATTGATGCTGACTATAACTTAGGAAAAGTTAAGGTTACAACCACTGCTGATGGTGCATCAACTAAAACAGAAACAATAGAAAATACTAATGATAAATACGATGCTGCTGGTAAGGATGATGCACTAACTGCAAGTGTTTCCCAAGATAAAATATTGACACAAGATGATGATTATATTTATAGACTTGCGACTATAAAAGTAAATGTAACTACTGATGCTGGTGCTAAAGTTAGAATAAGTGAAATAAATGGTGTTGAACTTAACCCAAAAAACGCAAATGACAAACCACAAATATTTAAAGTTGAAAATGATGGAGGAACTGTATCATTCAAGGCTATTCAAAAGATATCCAAAGCTCAAGACTCCGATGATGTTGATGGAGCTAAATATGCAAAAACTGTAACTACTTATGCACTTTCTGATGAAGATGGTAAAAACCTAGATGCTAAAGACTTATTCCTAAATACTGATGGCACTATCAATGAAGATACTAAATTTACTGTAGCTAACGGAAAACTTATAGCCTACAATACAGAAATGAATGAGTATAAAAAAGTTGTTGTCAGAGCATATTCATTAAAAACAAAAGGTGGATACTACTATGCCGACGAAGAAGATGAAAGTAAAGAAGATTGTGAAGTAAGTTCTCAAGATGATAAGACATCAGCTGTTCAAACAGACGTTGATGGAAACCTATGGAGATTAGATGGTGGATATATCTATAAATTTGATAATACAGATGATTGGGACAAAGTTTACAAAGTCGATGGATCTTTTGATGAGCTTTCAGTCTATGATAAAGACAATATAGCTGCTTGGAGTGAAGATGATGATGTTTATTCATTAATAGGAGGAAAATCTTCTGATGATAATAACACTAATCCTCCAACTACAACTGCAGGATGGGTACAAGCTGCTGATGGAACTTGGACTTATAATAAAGAAGATGGAACTAAGGCTACTGGCTGGTTAAACTTAAATGGAGTTTGGTATTATTTAAACACTGATGGTGTTATGGCTACTGGTTGGTTAAACTTAAATGGAGTTTGGTATTACTTAAATCCATCAGGAGCTATGGCTACTAGCTGGTTAAACTTAAATGGAACTTGGTACTATTTAAATTCATCAGGAGCTATGGCTACTGGTTGGTTAAATGATAATGGAACTTGGTATTATTTAAATTCATCAGGGGCTATGTTATATAACACAACTGTTGATGGTTATGTATTAGGCTCTAATGGAGCTTGGATTAGATAGTTTTAATCTAATTATTCCTTTATAAAAGGACAAGGTTTTCTATACTGTCGTTTATATACATCCTTATCTAAACGATGGTATAGCTTACCTTGTTATTTTTTATGCTATAAACAATAACATTTCTATATCTAAATTGATCCCTAACTGCATATATTTCATACTTCTCTAATTTTTCTATTCCTATATAACACTATTTTCACCTTAAATTCTTTATTGATCTCAGAACTTCATAACCTATTCTATATTTCTAATTAATTATCATTTATAAACTCACACTAGATTTTATATACAGATATCACGTCAAGCCAAAGTAAAAGTTACCTAATAATACTTAAAGGAATGTATATTATATTAAAATACGAATCATCATTACCCTTAATTTTCTTATAATTTTGATATTTTTCCAAAAAGAGTACCAAAATTTTCACATATATTTTGTATAATATAGCGAAAAAGTTAAATATCACTTTTAATTTCGAAAAAATAAAAAAATATTTAAATAAAATATTATATAAAATGGAGGATAAATTATGCTAAAAAGATTAACTAATGCAACATCACTACTAGTAGCTGCAGCTGCTATTATTTCAATAGTGCCTGCTCATGCGGCTGATTATAAAAAAATCGACTCACAAGAAGGTACTATATACAGCGCAACAGCATACAAAGATGGTAAATTTTATATTGATGGAGAAATTAATAACAAGGATGAAGCTGCTTACTACTTAGCAAACGGTAAATACAATAATCTATCAGATATTGATAGTGGATCCTCTTCTGAAATCTACGGTTCTAAATATGTGAACGTAGAAAATGGTGATTATTTCATTAATTTAGATAACGGTTCTGTAACTGATGAATCTATAAAAGAAAATGCAGAAGATGATGCTGCTTCAGCTCTAAGAAAGAATCTTAAAAAAGACAATGATGGAAGATTCGACAAAACTGAAGCTGAAACAATTCAAAAATTAACGAATGTAGAGCTTCCAGGGAATAAATTTTCAGATCCATGGTATAAATTTGAATATTCAAAAGACAATTCAACAAATGGAGCAATTACTAAATTAAATGTATATACTGATGCTCAAGGAAACTACATTGATGCTGATTATAATTTAGGATCACTAAAAGTAACTACAGTTGCATCTTCATCTACATCAAAAACAATAATTGTAGCTAACACAGACGATACTTATGATGCTGATAGCACTAATTCTATTACAGGAAAAGATAAAATATCAGCAAGCATTGATACTTCTACTGGAAAAATAATTGGACAAGATAGTAGCTATATTTATAGAACAGCGAAGGTTACTGTAAGTGCCGCTAATGGAGCTAAAATAACTAAAATTAATGGAATGGATGTCACTGTTGATAGCGGACATACATTTACTGTAAACAATAGCACATTGGGTTCTGGCACTAGTACAGTAAGTTTCAATGTAATTCAAAAAATATCAAAATCGCAAGCTTCAGGTAACATAGATGGAGCTAAGTACGCTAAATCAGTAACAACTTATGTTATTTCTGATAAGGACGGAAAAAATGAGTCTTTTTCCTATGATAAGTATACTGTTGCCAACGGTAAGTTAGTTGGTTACACAGCTAATAGTTCAAATTTAAAAGTTAGAACGGCAACATTAACGTCAAAAAATGGATATTATTATGTTGATTTAGCTGACGAATCAAGTGAAGATGTTAAAGTAAATGGTTCTAAAAGTGCTGTTGATACAGATGTAAGCGGAAATCTTTGGAGATTAGACGCCGGATATATCTATAAGTGGGATAATAATGAAGACTGGACGAAAGTATATAAGGTCGATGGTTCTTTTGATCAAATTTCAGTTTACGATGATAATAATATCGTAACTTGGAATAAAAATAATGAAGTTTATTCGGTAATAGGTGGAAAGGAGACAATTCCAACAACCCCAGCTGAACCAACAACTCCTGTAGTAAATAAAGGATGGGTTAAAACTGATGCAGGCTGGACTTTCTACAACACTAATGGAAATCAATTAAAAGGACAATGGGTTAATGATTCCGGAACTTGGTACTATATTAAAGCAGATGGCATCATGGCTACTGGCTGGATCAAGGATGGATCAACTTGGTATTTCTTAACTGGCTCAGGTGCCATGAAAACTGGCTGGTTGAATGATAATGGAACTTGGTATTACTTACAATCATCAGGTGCTATGAAGACTGGTTGGTTAAATGATAATGGAACTTGGTACTATCTAAGCGCATCAGGTTCAATGTTGTCTAACACAATTGTTGATGGATATAAATTAAATGCTTCAGGTGCTTGGATTAGATAGAAAAAAATCTCAAAGTAATTTTTGAAATACTAAAATTATATGTTTGACTTTTTTGCTATATCAAAATAAAAAATTATAGACTCTTTTAAATATTTTCCTAGATTTATTAATAATTGGGCTATATCAAAATCTATTTGGTATAGCTCTTCTTTCATTCGATATTCAGATCTTATTTATAAAATCAACCTCCTTAAGATTTTCTTAAGACACGTTAAGAAAATCTTAAGAAAATTTACCACTTAAAAAAGTACCAAGTACTGTTTAAAGAGTTGTATATTATAGTGAATGACAAAATCTTACCTGTATATTAATAATATTACATTTAATTGATTATTCATTCATAACTATTAGCTAAATATTTTAATTAGCTTAAATACTATTAAATTTTATTTTCATAAGAGGAGGACAATATTATGATAAGAGGCATGGGAAAGGTAACATCACTATTAGTAGCAGCAGCAACAGTTGCTTCATTAGTACCTTTTAGTGGCGCTAATGCTGCTGAGGTGAAAAGAATTAGTTCTGATGATGGAACTATCTATAATGCAATAGCATATAAAGACGGTAAAGCTTATATCGATGGAGAAATTAATGATGACGAAGAAGCTTACTATTTATCCAACGG
Source organism: Clostridium sp. YIM B02500 (assembly GCF_022324665.1). NCBI lineage: Bacteria > Bacillati > Bacillota > Clostridia > Eubacteriales > Clostridiaceae > Clostridium > Clostridium sp. YIM B02500. Next base: position 107,922 of record NZ_JAKGTE010000001.1, read on the forward strand.
AAAATTCAATAAATTAGACGATGTTGATTCAGGAGATAGCGCAGCTCTATTTGGAGAAAAATATTTAGATATATCAGATGGAGACTATACTGTTGACTTAGATAAAGGTAGCGTAACTGATGATGATATTAAAGGTGATACTGAAGATGATGCCGCTGCTGCTTTAAGAAAAAAAATCAAAGATGATACAGATGATAGGTATAATGAAACTGAAGCAAATACTATTAAAGATTCAAATCATGGTGACCTATTCGATTTAATTCCAGGAGCAAAGTATAATAAGGTTTGGTATTATACACAATATAAAGCCGCTCAAAAATCTATAGATAAAAATGTCAATGGATTAAATGGATTGGATTCAGCCCATCAAATATTTAATGTATTTACTGATGATAAAGGCAATTATATTGATGCGGACTATAACTTAGGTAAAGTTAAGGTTACAACAACAGCTTCAAGTGCTTCTGGTACTACATTAACAAAGACAGATACAATAGAGAACACAAACGACGCTTACGATGCAGCTGATGGAATTATCAATGGAACTAGCGTTAGCGGCTCTGATAAATTAAGTGCAAGTGTTGTTCAAGATAGAGTATTAACCCAAGATAAAGATTATATATATAGACTTGCAACTGTAAAAATAACTATTACCACTGGTGCAGCTGCTACAATTAGTGAAATAAATGGTGTTAAAGTTGATCCAAATAATAGCAACGATATCTTCAAAGTTGAAAATAACGGACAAGTTGTATCTTTCAAAGCTATTCAAAAAATATCAAAAACTCAAGCTTCTGGTGATATTGATGACGCTAAATATGCTAAAACTGTAACTACTTATGCACTTTCTGATAAAGATGGTAAAAAGTTAGATGCTGAAGATTTATTTATAAATACTTCAGGCAACGTAGTCACTACAACTAACTATACTGTAGGTTCTGGAAAGCTTATAGCTTACAATTCTGAAATTAACAATAACGACAAAGTTACTGTTAGAGCTTATACATTAAAATCAAGTAGTGGATTCTATTATGCTGATGAGGAAGATCAAAGCAAAGAAGATTGTGAAAACAGCAAAAACCAAGGTGCTGCTGTTCAAACAGATGTTGACGGAAATCTATGGAGATTAGATGGTGGATATATCTACAAATTTGATAATACTGATGACTGGGACAAAGTATACAGAGTAGACGGATCATTTGATGAATTCTCAGTTTATGATAAAGATAATATCGTTGCTTGGAGCGAAGATGATGATGTTTATTCATTAATAGGTGGAAAACAATCTAATACTGACCCTGATGATACTCCAGTAGTAAAAACAGGATGGGTACAAGCTTCAGATGGAACTTGGTCTTATATTAAAGCTGACGGAAATAAGGCGACAGGTTGGGTTCAAGATGGATCAACTTGGTACTATTTTAAAGCTGATGGATCTATGGCTACTGGTTGGGTTCAAGATGGATCAACTTGGTATTACTTCCAATCATGGGGTGGAATGCAAACTGGTTGGCTAAATAATAACGGTACTTGGTATTACTTACAATCATGGGGCGGAATGAAGACTGGTTGGCTAAATGATAACGGCAATTGGTACTACTTACAATCATGGGGCGGAATGCAAACTGGTTGGTTTAATGATAATGGTACTTGGTACTACCTATACTCAAATGGTGTTATGGCCGCTAACACAGTAGTTAATGGATACAACTTATCTGCAAGCGGTGCTTGGGTATAAATTATCATATATAAACTATAAAATTAATAATATAAAATCTATATATTAACCTAAATAATATGCTCTTTTAAACCTCTCCTAGGTTTACTATAACAAGGCTGTCTCAAAAGAAATAGATACTTTTTGAGACAGCCTTACATTTTAATATAACGGGATTCAAATTCTAAATCTAATATAATTTCGTTTACATAAAAGTAAATATAATCTTTAAATTATTGATCATAGTTATTTTGGAGGTTATCCTAAATTATAATTTCCTAATATTAAAGACTTTTATAATAATGTATTTAAAAGTTCAACTTCATTCGTAATTATACTATCTACTCCAACCATTATCACCTTTTTCATATCAACTAAACTATTAACTGTATATGGATTTACTTTTATTCCTGCATCTTTAATTTCTTTAATATATTCTTCGTTTAATATACTTGAAAAATGAGGATGATAACAATCAACAGAAATGGCTTTCAAATATTTAGGTACATTAACTAGTATAGTTTCTGTCAGAGCACCTAAAGTGATCTTTTTATTATTCTCAAGTTTTCTTACTTTTACTAAACTAGTATGATTAAAGCTTGATATTATAACCTTATCTCTTAAATTATATTCATCAATCATAGACAAAACTTTTTTCTCTAGACCTTTATATTCTATGACACTATTCTTAAGTTCCAAATTTAATACTTTCAAATCAGAGTCTGCAACAAGCTCTAATAGTTCTCGCAGAGTTGGTATTTCCTCTCCACCTCTGTTTTGAAAATATTCTACTTCTTCCATAGTATATTTTCCAACCTTATAGCTACCAGCTTGTTTACCTTCCTCATAGTTTCTTTCTGTTGCCATATTTAACTTTAAATGTGCCATTTCCTGCAAAGAATCATTCTTTAAAAGTTGAATTTCCGGTACACTTTTAGTTCTAAATATCTTTAGTTCATCTAGAGTATAATCTTTAACAAAGCCATGGCCATTTGTAGTTCTATCTAAAGTCTCATCATGAAGTATAATTGGAACTCCATCCTTAGAAAGCTGAACATCTGCCTCTATTCCATCAGCATTATACTCAATCGCTTTTTTAAATGCCAACATTGTATTCTCATCAAACTTTCCACTATAACCTCTATGCGCAATATTTAAAATCTTCAAGTTATTCCCCCCTTGTTAAAATATAATTTATCTTACACAATTCCCCTAATATACATATCTTACACTAAACATAACTATATTACCATAATGAATATTAGTTTCATGATTCTTAATTAAAAATAATTTATAATAACACACTCTATATTTATTATATTTTAAATATATTTATAGTTTAATTTCTGCATTTTATTCTGATTAAATACTTAGATAAGTAGAATTTTAAATGTAAAAAATACCTGCCAAGAATAAGTTTGTTCCAAGCATATTCTTGTGCAGGTTTATACATACTTTTTATTGACCACTTATTTTTATTTCTTTAGTTCCTATAACTCCTGAACCATCAGTTGCAATTGCTTTTACAATAACTTTTCCATTTGATATCGCTGTTAGCTTACCAGTATCACTTATTGTTGCTGATCCATCCTCGTTTACAACTAGCCACTTTACTTTTTGATTATCCGAATTAGTAGGATATACCTTTTTACTCATTTGTAAACTTCCACCCTTAGTAGTTATTGAACTTATCTCTGTAGTTCCAGAAATAGGTCCTAAAACTACTATATTTTCTACTTTTATAGTAGTTTCACCACCTGTGTCTTCATTTTTCCTCCACTGAGCATATAATGTGATATCTTTAGTTATTTTTATTCTATCATCATACTCGTAGCTTGAACCATCACCATCACTTTTTGTATTCCATTCAATGAAAGTATACCCATTCTTAACTGGTTTATACAAAGTAAGCATTGTATCTTCATCAACAGTTTTTGTCCTAAGTAACTCATCATCATCGTCCTCAGCCTCAGGATCTTTAAACTTAACTTTATATTGTTTTTTTACTTCCTTTGAAGGGTCTGTAGGAATATCCTTTGACATTTTTGAGTCCTCATCAATTATTTGATTTGGTACATATGGAAGTGTATTATTTCCATAATAATCAAAACTTTTAGTCGGTATTGGATAATCACTTCCTATACAAGCCCCACTATCATCAAGGTTATAGATCCTTCCATTTATAATAGAAGTTCCCTTCTGCATTGCACCGTTTTCTGAAAATATATAAATCTTTCCTTCTATTTGAATTACACCTGTTTGCATTACTCCACTTAGATCAGTATAATACCACTCTCCGTTGTCAAGAATCCATCCAGTTCTCATTAATCCATAAGAATCAAAGTAATACCAAATTCCGTTTATTTGCTTCCATCCTCCATTAGCATAACCATATATATCTGCATAACTCCAACTCCCATCATAGTTTTCAATCCATGCAGCTAAAGACTTTACTGGAGCTACAGTAATTAATGATGAAATAGCAAGACTTACTGCAATAGATTTCCTTAAATATTCATACTTCACAATTAAGTTCTCCCCCTTATCTTTCCTAATTATTTGGTCAAGTCATAAAACTACAACTTGACCATTTTTCCTTTAGTATTTTATACACTCTTTAACTATTTGGATTTATTATTATTGTTTTTGTAACTGATATTCCTGATCCATCATCAAGAGTTGCTTTTATATTAACGCTGCCTTGTTTTAAAGCTGTTAAATCTGCTGTTAAATCTCCAGTTGAATTAATAGTCGCAAGATCCGTATTTGTTCCGTCTATATTACTTATAGACCATATCACTTTTTTACCTGTTACACTAGTTGGGCTTATAACTGAAGTCAATTTCACTGTGTTTCCAACAGCTACTGTATTACTTGATTGATTTATTGTGATTCCAGATGCTGAATTTATTGTTACAACTGACTGTCCGACAATTCCAGACCCGTCTGTCGCAGCTGCGTTTACAGTAACCGTTCCATTTGATACTGCAGTTAAAATTCCATTACTATCAATTGTTGCTTTTCCTGTTACAGGCGTTACTGACCAAGTTATTGCTTTATTAACTGCATCTGTTGGCCCCACCGTTGCTAGCATTTGTAATGTACCATTTGGAATAACTATTGTAGAAATATTTCCTGTTCCTGTCACAGTTATTGTCCCTACTTTACCACTTATAGTTATAGGCAGACTTCCCACAACTTTTGATCCATCTGTTGCAGTTGCATTTACAGTAACCGTTCCATTTGATACTGCGCTTAATAGCCCATTGCTATCAACTGTTGCTTTTCCTGTTCCAGGAGTTACCGACCAAGTCACACTTTTACTAGTCGCCCCTGTTGGTTCAAAACTTGCAGTCATTTGTAATGCTCCACCATCCGTTATTTCATTTCCACTTCCATCTGGTGCATTAACTGTAACTTTAGTAACCTTAACTTGTGGAATTACTTTTACTGTTATATATTTGCTAATTCCCTTTCCATTATCTGCAGTAGCTATCACTTTAACATCACCAGAGGATACTCCTGTCAACACTCCTGAAGATGTAATTGTTGCTGTTCCTGTTCCATTGGAAACAGACCAGTTCACTATTTTATATGTTGCATTATTCGGATCTACACTAGCACTCATCTGCAATGTTCCACCAACCACTACTTCTGGAGCTTCATCAGGACTTATTGTTATATCTGTTACATTTGTAATTTGTCCAGCTATTCTTACAGTTGCACTTCCAATTGCGGTTGTACCATCTGCATTTACTACACTTGCTTTTACTGTAACAGTTCCGTTAGTCACTCCTTTTATATTTATAGAACTTCCTACTGTTCCACCTTCAATCTTAGCACTTCCGCCATCACTTCCACTAATAACTTCCCAATTTACAGCTTCTGATGTCGTTGTAGAATAACTTGGTAATAAACTAGCTATCAATCCAAGTGTTCCATCATCTTCTGTTATTGATAAAGCTGCTCCATCTTTTGTTGCTATATTAATCTTAGTTGCAGGTATATTATTGTCGATACCACTTATAGTGACTTCTTTCGTATCACTAATACCCGTTCCATCAGTAGCAGTCGCTTTTACTGTTACTTTTCCATTTGATTTTGGAGTTAATTCACCAGTATTAGTATCAATTGTAGCACTTCCTGTATTATTCTCAACAGACCATACTACTGCACCATTAGTTGCATCCTTTGGTAATACAGTTTTATCCATAGTTACTTTTCCAGTTCCTGTTACTGAATCTGGTCCATCTATAGTAATTTTAGAAACCTTAATTTTTTGACCACTTATAGTAACATCTTTAGTCGCAACTACTCCACTACCATCTAATGCCTCAGCTTGTACAGTTACTGGTGTTCCATTTGTATTTGTTACCGCCTTTAAAAGTCCAGTTGAGCTATTAATTGTCGCTTTGTCTTGTCCAGACTTAATTGACCATTTTACTGATTTATTAGTTGCAGTAGTTGGGGTTATATTTAAGTTCAATTGTAATGTTCCACCATCTTCTGTAATTGCAAAATCAGTTTTAGTTGTAGTAATATCCATCCTAGTTACCAATATTTTTGTACTTTGTCCACTTATCGTTACCGTCATACTTCCAACAACATTATTACTTGCAGTTGCTTTTACTGTAACTGTCCCATTAGATATTGCCTTTAAAAGCCCAGTTGAAGAATCAATAGATGCGCTTCCTGTATTATTTTGAACTTCCCAAGTTACAGCTTGATTAGTTGCATCTTCTGGCAATATAGTCGCTTTCATTTGAAGAGTTCCATTCTCAGCTGTTATTGTTGATTCTCCTGATTGTCCGCTTACTGTAACCTTACTTACTGGAACCACTACATCTGTGTTTGTAACTGTAACTTCTTTTGTTCCACTTACATCAGAGCCGTCCTTTGCAGTTGCCTTCACCATAACTGTTCCAGCTGATACTCCAGTCAATACTCCATTGCTATCAATAGTTGCTTTTCCAGTTTCATCAGAAACAGACCATGTCACATCTGCATTAGTAACATTACTTGGTGATACTTCTGCTGTCATTGTAACGGATTTATTTACAGTAACATTTGAGTTTCCTTTTATATTAATATCTTCTACATAAACCGATGTATCTTCTTTCCATTGTGCATATAGTATTATATCTTCTTCTACTTTTATACTATCATCCGCATCGTAGCTCTTTCCAGATCCATTGCTTTTAGCATTCCATCCTGCAAAAACACGTCCATCCTTAGTTGGCTTATATAAGTCAAATGACTTACCATATTTAACAGTTTTAGTTTTAAGCTCTGATCCATCTGAATCTTTAAGTAAAACTTTAAAGGTCCTTCCTTCATTTGGATTGTCATCTGATCCAGTTTTATCCTCAATAACTTCATTAAATTTCGAGTCAGTTGGAGAGGTAATTACCTTATTGTCAGTATTCTTCAATACCTGAATGCAATTTCCTGAATCATCATACTCTTTTTCTGGAGTTGGCATTTTAGTTCCAACGACTTCTCCATCAGAACCAATAGTGTAAAACTCTCCATTTATAACTGTATTATTTGTCTTTATCGCTCCGTTATCGTCAAAAATATAAACTTTTCCTGAGATATTAACAATTCCTGTTTGAATTACACCACTTGAATCTGCATAATACCATTTCTTATTATAATTAATCCACCCAGTTTTCATTGCTCCATCATTTTGCAAGAAGTACCATGAAGAGCCTGCTTTGATCCATCCTGTTTGCATTTTCCCATTTCCATCAAAATAATATATCTGTCCGTCAATCCTCTTCCATCCTGTAACTTTTTGATTATCTTGCATATAATAAAAATTCCCTTGATAATCATTTACCCATTCGGCTGAAGCCCTTAATGGAATTAGAGTGAATAATGTCATAGAAACGGTAATTGCTGAAATTATTTTATTTATAAACTTCCATTTCATCAAATCTACCCCTATCTTATATTTTTCATAGTACCTTATATTAAAAAGTACTTTTGTCTTACCATAATTCAAACAACTATTATAATAAAATTTAACAGAGATAATATGTACTTTTGAACAATTGAATTCTTATCACACAATTATCCAAATAATATTCCTGAATTTATCTTATTACTCTATTTATTATCGAAGCTTTTTTGAATAACTATATAGATATAATACCATTTTACATTAAATATCCCATATTGAGTATAATTTAAAAATCTAAGGAGGAAAGTTGCCGTCTTCCCCCTTAGATTTAATTCATGACTTCAATTAATATAAGGTTCCATCTGAACCAAACATATATTTTGTTCCATCTATATATCTTGATCCCGTTACCATTTCTCCATTAATATTAAAATAATAGTTTTTACCATCAATAACTACCCATTCATTTTTTTTCATTACACCCGTACCTTCATCTAAATAATACCAATTATTCTTAGAATAAATCCATCCTGTTTTCATTGAGCCATCATCATTTGAATAATACCAATTTCCATTAGCTCTAAACCAACCTGTCTGCATTTCTCCTGATGTATTCTTAAAATAGTACCAATTACTACCCAAGTTAAGCCAATCACCAGCTGCCTGTCCATTATCTTTTAAATAATACCATTTTCCATTAGAAGATTTCCAAATTGAAGCTGACATTGATCCATCATTATTAAAATAATACCAGTACTCATCAACTTTAAACCAATCCTTTACCATCTTCCCATCAGCTTTTAAGTAATAATATTTACCATTGTAATTAACCCACTCCATCTTTTTAACAGCTCCATCTTCACCAACATAATACCAATCATCATCTTGTACCCATTGATTAAACAATTCATAGCCCTTTTTCTTATCGAAGTAGCACTTCTTACCATCTACGATCTGCCAACCTGTTTCCATGGCCCCATCAATTCTATTAAAATAATATATTTTTCCATTTATCTTTTGTATCCCTTTTAAACTGACTCCGTCTTTATCATAATAGTATATATATCCATCATGTTTTCCCCAGCCTTTATCATTATCATACCTGTCAAACACTTTATCCCAAGCATCATCAACATCATTATTCTTATCTTTAAGAGCATCGGTAAGATCATCTAAGGAGTCATTTATGTCATTTATCCCATCACTTATTCCATCTATAGTTTTATCAAATTCATTCTTACCTTTATCTATCAAGCCGCCAATTTGAGTATTTATATCTGGAATCATATTGTATGTCCCACTTTTTATCATTACCTTTATCTTATCCCCAACATTACCTAGATTAACTCCGTCAATCATATTATCTAATAAATTCTTTTCGTAATCTCCAACTACAACAGCATATTTATAACTTTTATTTGCTGTGATATCTCCGTTTTTAGTTAATGATAAGCTTAAAATAGAGAATTTAGTTCCATCTATATCCAAAGGAAAACTTAAGCTGCCACTCAAATTAGTAACACCATTAAAATCAATAATATTTAAATCTCTATTTATTTTATCTGATTGCCCCTGTTTTGCCTTTAACATATTATAAATTGGGTTATTAATTACATATACCTTGTTGTTTACGGAATCAATAACATTGATACTCATACCATCACCAATAACTTTAGAACCATTATCTAAATTAATTACTTTTGAATAAGCCGTTGTACCTACTGCTGGGTCAAATGTCAATGACGGAACTATATCTAGGCTACTGTAAGATGCATTCCTCACATTAGCACTATAAGTATTTATGCAATATGCGCCATTTCCTACCACAGTATTAACTATTGATCCTACTAACCCCTTTACCACAAAGGCCTGAGCTATGACATCACCAGAATTATTTTTCCCAGTATACTGATATATAGGGATATTCTGAAATCTGCTCTTAATAGCACTTGGTAATGCTGCTTGTAAGTTTTTCTCCACTATAGGTTCGATTACGTTTTTAAGCGTTTCCTCTGGTATAGTACCTCCTGTAGCCGATTCTGCCTTCGATACAACTGCATTTGTTATTGGATCTTTCAACACCTCATAAACTTGTGCTGAAATTTCATCAACTAGCGAACCAGACAGATTGTACGATAACTTGCCACATTCCTCATTATCGATTGACTTTGCGCCTTTACTGCTAAACATCAATTTTACTCCATTTTCTAACTGAGGGTTTATAGTTGTGTTTTCGGCCATTCCTATAAGAGTATCTCCATCAGGAACCATTGATCCTATATCAATTCCAGAAAGAGCTATGTTATTAGTTTGGGGATTTAAAATTATTTTTGAAATATCATTAGTCTCCGCTTTAACTGGAGTACTGAAAACACTATTTGGTATTGTAGCTATAATACTTGTCCCAATTAATATAAGTGCTAATATTTTATTAATTCTTCTTATCATGCCAATCGCCTCCAAAATATCTATATATATTATATCATTTATACTGGTGAGTTTAAATATTCTAATAATATATAGTTACTTTTAATGTGCATTATATTATGTAAAATTCATTGGACAAATATCTAATTATATAATTAATGATATAACTATATTTACGAATTGAGCTATAAATATCCGCATAAAAATAACCATATCGTGATACAAAAATTATATCTTTGATATGGTTATTCTAAAACTCTTTAATCAATTTATTCCTTAAATATTTATTCTTATTATTTTAATTTGAATTTTTGTACTAATTCCGTTAAATGCATTGCTATCTGAGCTTGCTGAGTTGCTGCATTGGCTACTTGCGATATAGCTGATGAACTAGTTTCTATTTCTGATTGTATTTTCTCGCTATTAACAGAAGATTTTTGAACATCTGCAGCTGTACTTTGAAGTGCTTCATTTATCTGCTCAACTGTAGCTTCAACCTCTTGAGCCATTGATACTAGTTCCTCTGACATTGAGCTTACAAAATCACCATCATTACTATACTTTTCTCCAATCTTAGCATAATCCTGTAACTGCTTATTAACTTCACTCGACATAAAGTTAAGTATATCATTACTGTTATCTGAGAGATTTTTAACTGCATCCTGTATCTTAGATATTGTATCTTGGATTGTAAAAACAGTTTGGGAAGATTCCTCTGCAAGTTTTCTAATTTCTTCTGCAACAACCGCAAAACCTTTTCCTGATTCTCCTGCTCTAGCCGCTTCTATTGCTGCATTTAGTGCCAAAAGATTAGTTTGCTCCGCAATATCAGCTATAGCCCCAGCCATAACTTTAACTTCCTCAACAACTCTTGCATCTTCAATTGCCTTTATTATATCCTTTTCTTTTTGTTCTCTTATTTGTGTTGTATTTGCAATAGCAATTTTACTATCTTCCTTGACCTTTTCAGCTCTTCTCTGAATCTTTTCAGCATTTGTACTTCCATCGGCTGCTTTATTTGCCAAGCTTTCCATGCTGGAATTAACTTCTTCAATAGAAGCAGCAATCTCTTCTGCCGTTGCACTTGTTTCCGTCATTGTAACATTTATATTTTTGGATGAATTATCAACTTCATCAAGCTTGGCTGATACTTCTTCTACATTCGCAGATAGTTCCTGACTTAATCCACTCATATTACAAGCTTCATTTAAAATAGTTGAAATAAGATTTTTTACATTCTCCTGAGCTACGTTTAATTCTCTTCCAGTCGCCCCAATTTCATCATCTTTAGTTATTTCAATACCTTCTGAAAAATCATAGCTTGCCAATTTCATAGCAAATTTCTGAAGACTGTTTAACCTTGAGATTATATTTTTATGCATGTAAAATCCAGCAAAAATTGCAGCAATTATACTTATGATACATACCACTACAGTTGTCGTAATATCTCTTGCCAGCGTATCTCCATTGGCAATACCATTTTTTATATCACTAAGCTGCTTAAAATTCACTATTCCTGATATAAATACCAAAATAGACATAATTACATACGAAACTTGAAGTTTAACCTTTAATGATACATTTTTTTTCTCTTTATTCATTTTGTCTCCTCCTATATGTACCTTCCAATCTAATTGCATTCACTTATGAAATATTTTAATAAATAGATTCATATTTATAGACAGTGATTTACTATCCTACCCAACTTTATAATATCATTATTTTTTCCTACATTCAACTAATACAAACATAACTCTACAATTATAACATTATTTGGACATATATATAAATAATGTTACATAGTTTTAACTTATCCTTTGTACAAAAATAAAAGTGATATCCTATCATAAGATATCACTTCTATTCTTAATTATGCATTATTCAAATTTATCCATTGCCCATCAAGGAACAACATTCCTGTCTTCATAACTCCACCTGCATCGAAGTAATAATTCTTTCCATTTATATTCTTCCATCCAGTTATCATTATTCCACTATCATCTAAATAGTACCATGACTTTCCATTATATAACCATCCTGTCCTCATACTACCATCATCATTCAAGTAGTACTTATTTCTATCATAGGTCACCCAACCCTTTTGCATTACCCCATGATCATCCATAAGGTACCATTTACCTTTATATTGTGCCCAAGCTGTTTGCATTTCTCCAAAGTTATTAAAGTAATACCATTTTCCATCGTAAGTAGCCCATGTATTAACCCTCATAGCTCCATTAGCTTCAAGGTAATACCAATATCCTTTGTCATAAAACCAACCTGTTTGCATAATACCATCTTTATTTAAATAGTACCAATTACCAGAATCCTGTATCCATCCAGTTTGCATATACCCGTTTATATCTAGGAAATACCATTGATTGTCATACTTAACCCACTGATTTTTAATTTGCATACCAGCTGCATTATAGAATGTCCAATTTCCTCCAACAAGTACCCACTGATTAGTTCCTTCTATATCTCCCCTAATTACACTTAACTTATAAGTAGTCGTTGTTTTTCCATCTTCAGCAGTTACTTCAACAACTACAAGGTTCGCTCCTATATCAAGTTTTATGTAATCAGATTGTCCATTAGTATACTCTTTACCATTTATCTTAATCTTTGCTTTGTCATTTTGTGAAGTATACATAACTCTTACTTTTTCAATATTTCTAGCTACTTTAACACTATAAAGGTAAGTTTCTGGATCAAACTTTGGTGACATTGTTCCATCAGTTACAGAAAGACTAGCTAAATTAACATTATCTTTTGGATATCTTCTTGTAATATTTAATACATATGTATTACTGTTTCCTTTAGAATCTGTAACTTTTACATTTATGGTATTTCCACCTTCATCCAAACTTATATAAGGCGAAGTTGCACCGCTAGGTACTTTCTTTCCATTAACCGTAATTGTCGCATTAACATCCTCTGCTGTTGGAGTAACCCCTATTGATGTAACACTATTATCGACGGTTCCTGAATATTCATATATTCCTTTATTAAAAGCAGGAGTTAGAGTTCCTGATGTCAGTGTCAACCCAATAAGCTGAGAACTTCTAAATAAAGCTGTACGTGTTACTTTAATATTATATGTATTTGTATCCCCATCCTTAGTTGTAACAATAACTTCGACATCATTTTCTCCTTCGTCTAACTTTATATTTTGACTTCTACTTCCACTTTTTACAGTCACACCATTAACTTTAATAGTAGATGAATTATCTACCGCTGTTGGTGTAAATGCAATTGTTGTTTGAGCCGTTGGCACTTGAAGTGTATAGTCATAAGTGCTTGAATTAAATGCTGGTGATAAAGTACCCGTTGATGGCACTAATGATTGTAATTTAGCCTCTCCTTTTTTAGTTATAATCAACTTATATTGTCTAGAGATATTTTGGTTTGTCACAGCTATACTTATAACATTGTCTCCACCAGTTAAGTTTACAGTCGCCTCAGCAGCGCTGCTACCTCCATTAGCAGAAAAATTCATTGGCGTTTTATTATTGTCGAACAACTGAACTTTCGCCATTTTAACATCAGAATTTACATCAGGAATATTGTAGTTTCCATTTGCATCTGTTTGTGTGAAAAGTAAATCGTAAGTTGCTTTACCATCTAATGTAACCCTTAAAGTTCCGAACGAAAGAGAAGAATCTGATTCAAACTTCATCTTTATTGGATAGATAAATTGTTTTCCTGAACTATCTTTCATAGTCACCGTAAGTGTAAAATCACTATAATCAGTTATTGTATTTACTACATAATCCTTTCCTCCACTTGAATTTGGAATTCCTTTAACATTCATAAAACTTGAGTTACTACTTTGAACACCTACAATAGAATAACCCGAATCAGCTACCAAAGTGAAATTTTCACCTATTGGAAGGAATTCACATAAATATCCATCTTTCTCGTTTCCATCAATATTTTTAGTTTTTCCATTCACATCTCCTATGTGAAATTGCAGACCTTTTACTTGAGTTTCATCAGTTGCACTAGCTTTCTGTAAATTTACTGTCTGCATAAGTGTAAAAAATACAGTAAAAATTAATAAATAAGAAGTAATCTTATTAAGATTGATTTTTTTTGCACTCATTAGTATGTCCTCCCATCTTATGTTTACGAAATTTATTATCATCTATTTCAAATGTATTTAAATACCAGAAATAGTATATTCAAGTTTATAAAGTATATAATCTATACTATATTTATTATCGAATTTTCCTAAAGTTTCTTTAATTAAATAAACATAGATATGCTGCCTTTATTAATACTTATTTCCTCTACAATATACAAATTTCCCTGGAAATATTGGTTCCTTTTTGACTTTTATTCTAATATATTCTGTATTTTCTACTATAATGTTACACAAAACTTGCTTTTTTCAAATAATTAAAAGTCAGATTTAGATATGGTAATTACCCAAAATTCACGGAACCATCATTATTAAAATTATATATATATCCATCAATTTCTACAGGACTAGTCCTCATAGCGCCATCCTCATTAAAATAGTAGTACTTGTCATCTTTATAAAGCCATCCACACCTCATATTACCCGCGTAATTCAAATAATACCAGTTATTTTTCCAATACACCCATTCTCCAGCTTTCATGCTGCCATCAGCATTTAGAAAATACCATTGATTATTTTCATTTACCCATCCAGTATTCATGGCGCCCGATTGCTCTAGATAATACCACTGTTTTCCATAATATATCCACCCTGTTCTCATACTACCATTACGCTCCATGAAATACCAAGTTCCATTACTGGTTATCCATCCTGTTGCCATCGTGCCATCGTCTTTCAAGAAATACCACTTATCATTATCTTTAATCCAACCAGTTTTCATTACACCATTATTATCTAAAAAGTACCATTCATTTTTATAATATAACCATCCAGCTTGCATTTCTCCATTTGCCTCCAGATAGTACCACTTATCGTCATCTTCCATCCAACCTGTCTGCATATTTCCTCTAGCGTTGAAATAAAAATAACTTTTATATTTATTGTCATAATACCAAGTATTTTTCAAACACTTACCTGCGGTATCATTATACCTCCATCTTCCATTAACTATTACCCATTGATTAGGTTTTATTATTGAATTAATTGTATCCTGAACATTCGGTGTTACCGGAATACCTAAATACATGTTTAAAGTATAATTCCCAATTCTTTGAGTATCATCATCTTTAACCCCTAGATTAATAGTATATTTTCCTATACCATTAAACTTAACCTTTATAGAATCATTACTTAATTGCTTTCCATTGGCTGTCATTGAATAGTTTCCATCCTCTGGAGTTGCCTCAAGCTCCATCATATTTGTTCCTTCATCTAGCTCTATATTATAGAAATTGGTGTTTTTATCAAATCCAATATTACTATCATTTATATTAATATCCTTTAGATAAACAGCATCTTTTCCTCCCTTATAAATATACACATTATAGGTAGATGTTGCATCGCTCCTATTATCTAAGACTTCTATTTCTACCTTATTTTTACCTTTTACTAAAGGTACGACTTTTCTATAACTATCATCTCTAGTTACTATTTCTCCATCAACCTTAACCGTATCTAGTAAATCATACGGTTTAGCCTTAATTAACACTTGATCAATATCATTACCAACATCTGTGACATATGAGTATTTATCTTCTGAAAAATCGAGATTTCCTCCATCACTTAAATAAATATCTTTTAAAGAAGGATTATCTTGTTCTGCATAAACCTTTGTCATAAGCAAATTCAAAGAGCTTGTCTGTAAAAATGAAACGCTATAAATAATAAAAAATGTTGAAATTATCCTTCTGACCATTTTACTCATATTCTGCCCCCCTTTTGTCACCACTTAATATTTCTAAACTAAATCTCTATATTTAATATATAAATAGAGTATAAATTCTACAGATACTCACTTCTATATGTATATTAATAAGCTGTGAATCCAATATGATTAATTCTATTTTTATATTTCTTCTAATAATAATGTTACCATTATAATACTTTACTGTAAACGCGGATGAATAATCTTAAATCTTAATTTTATATTAATTTTATTTTAACACTTTAGTAAAAATACTATTTAATGATACCACAAAAAAACTGCTCATAACGATTTAAATAAACCATTATGAGCAGCCTTCATTACCTATACTCACTTTTGAATAAGGAAATTATTCAAAAGTAATCTTTTATCTTTAGTATTATGTTGTAGAAGTTAAAATTTATTATCTAAACTTCTATTTATTTTAATTTATTACTTAATCCAAGCTCCTGATGCTCCTAATTTGTATCCATCAACAGTTGTGTTAGCTAACATTGCTCCTGATGAATTTAAGAAATACCAAGTTCCATTATCATTTAACCAACCAGTAGACATTGCTCCTGATGATTGTAAGTAGTACCAAGTTCCGTTATCATTTAACCAACCAGTTTTCATTGCTCCTGATGATTGTAAATAGTACCAAGTTGATCCATCTTGAATCCAACCAGTTGCCATAGTTCCATCAGCTTTGATGTAATACCAAACTCCACCATCGTTAACCCATTGTCCTTTTACTTGAGTTCCATCAGTATTGTAGAATGTCCAACCTGCATCAGTCTTAACCCATCCTTTATTTACAACTGGAGTAGGATCTGTTGGTGTAGTTGTACCTTTACCACCAATTACTGAGTAAACATCATCTTCTTTACTCCAAGCTACGATATTATCTTGGTTGTATACTGACATTTGATCAAATGATCCATCTACTTTGTATACTTTTGTCCAATCTTCATCATTATCCCATTTGTAGATGTATCCAGCATCTAATCTCCAAAGGTTTCCATCTACATCTGTATCAACAGCACTCTTAGTACCATTTTCTTTTACATCTTCACTTGCTTCATCGCCTAAATCAACATAGTAATAACCGTTCTTTGAGCTTAATGTTCCTGTAGCAGTCTTTACATTTGTACCATTAGCAGTATAACCAACTATTTTTCCGTTAGCAACAGTATAGTTATCATAAGCGAAAGCTTCATTTTTTCCATCTTCATCAGAAACTATATAAGTTGTTACTGATTTAGCATATTTAGCTCCATCAACATTACCTGAAGCTTGTGCTTTTGATATTTTTTGGATAACATTGAATCCAACTGTACTAGCACTTGATCCTAATGTACCATTGCTTACAGTAAATGTATGTCCACCATCAACAGTAACATCCATTCCATTTATTTTAGTTATTGTAGCTCCATTAGCAGCATTTACAGTAACCTTTGCTGTTCTGTATATGTAGTTTGCATCTTGTCCAATTACTTTTCCTGCAGAAGTATCAACACTTGCTGAAACTTTTTCTTTTCCAGTAGCATCAGAAGTACCATCAGCATCATAAGAATCATCTGTATTAGCTATAGTTACTGTTTTAGAAGTTGTTGAAGATGCAGTTGTAGTTACTTTAATTGATCCTAAATTGTAATCAGCATCAATGTAATTTCCTTGAGCATCAGTATAAACATTTAATTTAGCAACTGAACCGTTTGTTGCATTATCTTTTGTATATTCAAATTTATACCAAGGAGCTGAGAATTTATTTCCTGCAATTTCTGCGCCAGCTAAATCTTGAATTGTTTCAGCTTCGCTTGAAGCATATCTTTTATCATTATCTTTCTTAAGGTTCTTTCTTAAAGCTGATGCTGCATCATCTTCTGCATTTTCTTTTATAGATTCATCAGTTACTGAACCATTATCTAAGTCAACAAAGTAGTCACCATCTTGTACTTCTAAATATTTAGATCCATAAATATCAGTATCTGCTCCACTATCAATATCTGATAAATTATTGTATTTACCATCTGCTAAATAATAAGCTGCTTCGTCTTTGTCATTAACTTCTCCATCAACATAGAACTTACCATCTTTATATGCTACTGCATCATAGATAGTACCTTCTTGTGAATCGATTTTTGTGTAGTCAGCTGCATGTGCAGGTACTATTGAAATAATAGCAGCTGCAGCTACTAGTAACGATGTTGCTTTAGTCATTCTTTTTATCATTTGTATATTCCTCCTAGAGTTTCATTTTTTGGTTTATTAATTATTTATTAGTTTAAAAATAATATCTTGGTTTAAAAATATTATTCTGGTTTACGAATATTATTATAGCAACTTTATTTATGCTTGTCTACGTCTTTTTGTATTTATTTGGAGGTTTTTGTCGATATTTTTTTAATAAAATATTAGTACTTGCTGAATTTTATTCTTTTATTGTAAATCTACATACTTAACTGTAAAATTAAGGGCCAAGTTTCTATAAGATTTACTTAATAAAATACCAATATTTGAGCACAATTATACTAATCTCCAATTAATTATCTTCATATATACGTTACCTGGTTGTAATTAATATATTAACATAAGCATTATATATGAAAACAGGCTACAAAAGCTTGACTTTAAAGCTTTCCTTTAGAATGCTAAGAATTTTACCCGTATCTTTATTATAATTGAATTTCCTTAACAATTCCTGAATGATTTTAAATTATAGGTTGAAAACTCATGGTATTAGTGTAATATACATTCATTAATTCCACTTTCCTATAACGAAATACAAAAATCGACATATGATTTTCTACTTTATAATATCTTACACTTATAGCCGTCCATGAATCCTAATTCATTAAGACCTTATATAAAACATTCTTTAAACTATCTAATAAAAATACTTACATCAATAAAATCATAATTCTAATTCCTAAATACAATACTCAATTGATGAAGAAACCTTGTTTAAAGCAGAAAAGACTATCTTTTAGGCATGCCAATAAAAAATATAGGTTATGCACCTCCCCCATACTAAGTGCATAACCCATATTTATAATTTCTATTAAATATATGAAATTAAAGTTTTAGAAAATTTGTAAATATACTTATCTAATAAGTTAACCCTTTATATTTGATATCTATATATGTAACTAAACTTTTGACTTTATTTCATTACCGCCTATAAGAAAGTAAATGATCCAGCTACCTTCTTATTAATAAATACTGCTAATAGCTTCGAGGCTATTTTACTTTTATTTTCTTTACTCTCTCCTTAATGATTCTACTGGATCCAACCTTGCAGCTTTATTTGCTGGTAGTAAACCTGCTAATGTACTTATTACAATACTTACGATAACTCCAAGTATTGCATATTCTCTTTTTATTAAAACTACACTTACTCCAAATAGTTTATTTGACATAAGATTTATTCCTCTCATAATTAAATATGCTCCAACTAAACCTATTGCGCCACTAAAAAATCCTATTAAAAAAGCTTCTGAAACAAAAATTCTACGTATGTCTTTTGCTCTAGCTCCAATTGCTTTTATTATTCCTATTTCTTTAGTTCTTTCTACAACACTTATGTACATAACAACTATTATCATAATCGCTGATACAATTAAAGATATTGCTGCAATTCCTGATAGTACATATGTTAATATATCTATCATTTGATTAAACATAGATGCCATTTGTTCCTGAGATGATTGTGAATAACCAAGTTCATTAACCTTTTGTTTAATTTGAGAGGTATATTTGCTATTTGTTGTGTTAACATAAATCACATTAGGTTTCAATTTATAGCCGTTATCTGAATATAATTTTTCTAAATCAGCATAATTTAAAAAAGCAGATTTCATATTTGCAGTTAAATCTCCACTTGTTGTAGTATAAACGCCACTTACAATAAAGTCTCTATTTAAAATCTTTTGATTAGCAAGTATGCGTAAATTCACTTTTTGGCCGATAATATCTTTACCCAAATTATCGCTTAATGCTTTATTAATTAATACTTCCCCATCTTTAGGTAATGTTCCAGTTTCAACATTAGCCGCCGTTATATTTGAAGATATTGTTGAAACATTCATTAAATTATTAGTTTTATTATTGTATACTAATGAATTTGCCCCAAGAGAAATTATACTATAGCCTCTTTCCACAGAAGATACATTTTCTATTTTTGATAATGTATCAATATCACTTTCTTCAAATGGTTTAGTAGAATTAACATCCGGTTTCTGAACTGTTGTGACATCTAAATTTATATCCTCATCTTCTTCACTAGGCATATTAACTTCTATTACTAATGGGTTTACATAATTGTTCATAGTCTTATTAAAATAAGATTTCACTCCATTGCCTAATGACAACATTAAAATTATACTCATTATTCCTATACTTCCTCCCACAGAAACAAGTATATTACGTGGAAGTTTTTCTTTCATATTAACAAGCGCTAATTTTGCAGATGATATTAAACTAAGATTTTGCTTTTGCTTTCTAATATTATCTTGTTTTTCTATATTAACTTCATTATCTAATTCTATGACCTTGTTATCATCAATTATTTCTCCATCTGATATTTTAATTATTCTACTTGAAGCGGATGCTACTCTTTCAGAGTGAGTAACCATAATTACTAGCTTTCCCTTTTTAGCAATATCCTTCATTATTTCTAAAACTTGAATTGTAGTTTTTGAATCTAGACTACCTGTAGGCTCATCAGCAATAATTATTTTAGGATTATTTATTAAAGCTCTAGCTATTGCAACTCTTTGCTTCTGACCACCTGATAATTGACTTGGTTTCTTATTTATATGATTCTCTAAACCTAAATCTCTTAATATTTCTTTTGCACGTTTTAATCTTTCTTTTTTTCTAACATTAGATAGTGTCATTGCAATCGTAACATTATCCAAAACAGATAGGTGACCAATTAAATTAAAACTTTGAAAAATAAATCCAACTTCATTTTTTCTATATTTATCAAGCTCTTTTCTTCTTAACTTTTTAATATCTTTTTCATTTACAAGTAATTCTCCTGAAAAATCAGAATCTAATCCACCAATTAAATTCATTAATGTAGATTTACCACTACCTGACTCTCCTATAATAGAAACTAACTCTCCAGCATTAAAAGATAGATTAATATTATTCAATACATGAAATTTATCATTATCTTTTAATCTATAATACTTATTAATATTTCTCAACTCTAATAAAGCCATTTTTCGTATACTCCTTGTTGATTTTATCAACATTTCAATTCTATTTTCTCAAAATTATCTTTTTCAATAGTCTATATTCTTTTGTTATGTATAATCCTATAGAGTAAGTTATAATTCCAATAATAAATTTAAATATTGCACTTACTAACATATTGTTTATTACTATTTTGCTTATTAATATATATCCTACAACCATTAATACACCTATAATAAGAATGTTCTTTAATTGTAATAAAAATGAAATAAAGCTTTTTTCAAATACCTGAGTTATAAGTACGTAAAAACATTGGATAAAGTTTAATATAAATGCTATAACTAATCCTAACGATAATATAATTAAACTTCTATTCATTATTCCTGTAACTATTGCACTTACAGTGAATATTGCTGATACTACTCCTGTAGAAAATAATTTATCAACATAACCAGTAGCTTGAAATATTGATCCAATACTTGATAATACCATTTGTATCACAATTGTCACTGATAATATTCTAAATATTGGTATTGATGCATCCCAATTAGGACCATACATTATGCGTATTATTTCATTTGCAGAAAAGAAGCAATATACGCTTATAAAAATTCCTAAATAAGCAAGAACTTTTATAACTTTTATATATGTTTCATAAATTATATCCTTTTGATTCTGATATTCAGATAATACTGGATGCAATACAGGCGTTATTACGTTCGTCAAATTTTGTACTGGATAAAGCATAAGCTTATATGATTTATCATAATACCCTAAAGTTGATGCGCCTAAGAACTTACCAATTAATATGTTATCTAAATTCCTTGTAAAATAATTTATAAAATTAAATAGGAATTGAAAGCTTGAGTAATTCTTTATCTTTTTTATAGAACCATATGAATAACCTTTACTTATTTTTAATTTACATGCCATAAAACACAATACAAAAATAAATAAACTTTTTAATATAGAATCAAAAACTAATGAATAATAAGAGAATCCTTTAAAGGCAAGAGATATTGTCAAAGTTCCAACTATTACATTTACAATTATATTTATTATTCCTACTTGTTTAAATTTTTGAGCTTTATATAATATAGCATTTGGTACTATATTACATATAAAAAATAACACAGAAAAAGATAATAATCCTCCCAATCTTATATATATCTTATCATTATAAAAATAAGCTATAAAATAAGAAAAAAAGTAAAATCCAATTGCTATAACTATAGATCCAATTATCGAAAACTTAAATATATCTGAAATCTCATTTTCATCTAAAGATTTATTTTGTATTATAGCGGGTCCTATCCCCATATCACCAAGCATATTGAAAAATGATATAAATACAGTTATTACTGCAATTATGCCAAAATCTGCTGGCATCAATAACCTAGCTAACACTGAATTTATAATTAACTGTGCAAATATATTGCTATATTTAGATATGAACGTAATCATTATTCCACTTTTTAAATTTGAATACTCTCTCATGATTCCTCCGGTTATAAATACTTACATCATGCATCTATTGTTTTTCTATAATTTTAATCCACTGTTTAATAATATTATCTATCTTAAAATCTTGAGCTCTTTTTATAGATTCTAATGACATACTTGCTCTTTTCTCATCATTTTCTATTAATGATATAATCTCATCAGCGAATTTGTTAATATTATAATTCCCAACTAAAACTCCATTTATGTTCGGCTTGCTTATTATTTCTTTAGGACCAGAATTATCAAAAGCCACTACTGGCAATCCGCATTCCATTGCTTCTGTGATAGCTAATCCAAAGCCTTCCCACCTTGAAGTTGAAACAAAAATTGAAGATTCCAAATAATGATCTTTAACATTATCACATTGACCAAGCAATATTACATTATTTTTTAGATTATACTTTTCAATATGATTTATTAGACTTTCTCTATCAGGACCTTCTCCAACTATTTTTAAAATCCAATCACTTTTCTTTTTGTGAATTATATTAAAAATTTCAATAAGAAGATCTAATCCCTTTTGCTGCTCTAGCAATCTTCCAACAAAAATTATACTTTTCTTATCGCACGAAGATTTTTTATTGCATTCAAAACTTAGAGGGTTATAAATTACTTTGCAATCTATTCCTAGCTTTTCTTTATATCTAATCTTGTCATCATAAGTTAAAACTACATTATAATTTAATTTTGGTATATATCTTTTAAACAACTCGTCTTGCTTCCAATAATATTTGCCCTTATTATTTAAATACGCATCATAAGAATTATGCATCCATCCTATAGTCTTACCATTTAACTTATCACTTATTTTTCCAAGAACTATACTATAATAACCTTCTATACCTATGATAACATCATAATTTCTTGTATTTAGATAATTTATAAACCTATCTTGAATTTCATTAGGGCAATATCCGTAAAGTAATAAATCACTCATAACAGAATTATTTAAAATTCCAGTTATAGAATTCACCTCTCTAGAAATCTTACATATAACTTTGTTAGTAAACTTCTTATGTAACAGCTCTGAATTAAACTTTATACTTACATTAGAATTCAAATTATACATTTCTCTATTAACTTTAAAAGTTCTATCTGTACAAATTACATCAACTTTATTATTTTTACTTAATTCACTAGCCAAAACAGATACTACTCTTTGAACTCCTCCCAAATTAAAAATTGTGGTAGTTATAAAACATATTTTCATAGTTTCTCCTTATAAGGCACATGAATGAAAATAATCGACCAATTATGCGAAATAGGAAAACATACTAGTCTATTATTTTTAAAATTGCGCCTGAGTACATAATAATATTTTCTTACCAAAGTCTCTCTACCTTAAATCTATCATCTATTTTTTATTTTCTTCAGAACTGGGTATAAACCACAATTCCATAAAAATAGCTTTAATTTATCGTCTTTAGATATCTCATTTAAAAATAAAAAATCCTTATTTTTCACACTCAATTCATTATATTTACTTTCCTTAAAACTTTTTAGATTATTCTCCTCATGTGCATTAGTGTAGTGAGCTATGAAATGAGATAATACTTTGATTCTAAAAATGTTTAAGCTTTTCTTATCTACTTTTATATTTTTATCTTCTATATAATTTATAATACTGCTCATAGCGAAATAATAATCTTCTGCGAGCTTAGCATTTTTCTTATGAACTGTAGATGTTGCTCTTTGTCTATAGTAATACAATGGTTTATCTATAAAAGCTATTCCCTTACTTAAATGTATTGCTTTAAAAACTGGAAATGCATCCTGAATATATCTATGAGGTTCAAACTTAAACTCAATTTGTTTTAATAATTCAGTTCTAAAAAACTTATTCCATAGTTGACCTTGTAATTCATAATTCAGCATAAGATTCATAACCTCATAATTGTTATATATTCTTCTTGGATCTATCATATATTTCTCAATATAGTTTCTGCTATCTTTTTCATCATAATATACGTAATATTCACTTATTACTATGTCAACATTAACTTTTTCTGCTCTATTATACATATTCTCAAGCATATCTAATTCCAAAAAATCATCTGGATCAATATATATAGTATATTCACCTTTTATATAATCAAATGCTGTGTTTCTAGCAACAGATACACCTTGATTCTTTTGATACAATATAGTGAAGTCTTCAAATTTATCTTCATAATCTTTAACTATATCCATAGTTTTGTCTGTTGATCCATCATCAACAATCAATATTTGCAAATCTTTATACGTCTGCATTAAAAGACTATCTAAACATTCTTTAATATACTCTTCAACATTATAAACTGGAATAATAATACTTATCATATATTTGTTCTCCTTGAACCACTAAGATATTCTATACTAAATTATTTATTACCACTTTTTTGATTATTATCAGCATTCATATATAAGTTCTCCAAGTTTCTTGATATTGCTCTAGCGCTAAAACCTGACTTTATAATATCTTCAGAAGTATCCTTTCTGCTATATCCATCTTTATATTTCAGAATTATCTTTGCCCATTCCTCTGGTGGACTATCTAAAGAAGCAGATTTCCAATAATGAGTTATTTTTATTTCATTGCTTATAGCATCAGAGGCTACAGCCATCAAAGCTGCGGCCTGAACTTCTATTCCAACCACTGGAAGCCCCTCATAATGAGATGGAAAAACAAATATATCCGACGCTTGTAGAATGTTATGAATTTCATTACAAAGTCCATAAAATATTACTTTATCCTCTAAATTCAGTGATCTAACCTTATCCTCAATCTTTTCTTTTAATTCTCCCTCTCCAATTAGCAATAGCACTGAATTACTATATTGCTTATTCACAGAATTAAAAATATCTATTAAGAAATCATGGTTTTTTTGATAGCTAAAGCGCCCTACATGAGTTAATACAAATTTGTCTTCCAAATTTAATTTTCTTCTATATTCTTTTCTTATCCCTTCATTATAAATAAACTTTTTTTCATCAATACCATTATTTATAACCTTAGCCTTTTCATCTCTTACATCTTCCTTGGAAAACATCCATTGCGCCGCATTAGTTGAGCATGCAAATTCATAATCAACTACATATTTCCAAAGGCTTCTTATGACATTCTGTATTCCTAAATGTAAATGATAAAACCTCTTATCTCTACTTATTCTATCATTATGTGAATGCATAATAATTGTAGGTGTTTTACATATTTTAAAAACAACTGCTTCAAAAAAGCTTTTTGCACGATCGCCGTGTATATGTACTACTGAGTATTTTTTGTCTTTTTGTAATCTATATAAATCTACAAAAGATTTTAGCCTTTTAATCCCAGTATTTTTTTCTAGACATATTATTTGTCCACCCATTTTCTCAACACTTTCATCATAAAATTCAGTTTCTTCTTTATTCTTATATACTACATAATCAAACTTAACTTTATCTAAATGCATATTTCTATTTATATTTAATATAAAGGCTTGAATTCCTCCAGCTCCTAATGAATCCACAACTTGGAGAACTCTTAACGTTTTATTTTCCATAACAACCTTCCTTCATCTGATATCAGGCACTATAATTATCATTCACATATATGAAGCTCTGCTTTCTAAGATTCATGAGTAAATTCTTCTCATGAAATCAAGCTTCAATTATAAATAGATAATTAATTTTTATCTTATTCTATACTAGCAGTAACACATTCTTGCGAATCACTGTCTATAATATTGTTTCCTAAGTAAGTAGCAATCACAGCAAAAGTAAAGCAGCCTGTTACATCCGTAAATATAGCTTCTGCAGTAGATGCTATTAAAATATATAATAGCAGCAAAAATGCCGCTGATTGAATTTCTCTATTATACTGATATCTTTTCTGTATTGATTTAAATATATTCAATATAATCCATAAAAATATAATTAAACCCAAAAAGCCAAATTGACCATATACATAAGGCCAAAAAGTATCACCAATATACGAATGAGCGGTTTCCTCTAATCCACTAACTACATTTATTCCATATTCATAATATATAGGCGAATAATAATCTCCGGATATTTCTGATGCAAAGGTTCCAAAACCACTTCCAAAAGGTATATATTTGCAAGCTAGTTTATAACCTACTATAAATAGCGCTGGCCGAGCAGCTGTAAGATAATATGATGCATATTCCATTATTTTGTTATATGTCGAGAAGATTCCTATGACAGCAAGTATCAATATATATCTTATTTTTATAGATTTAGCATATTTCATAACTAATTTCATAAAGAAATATCCTAATATGAATACAAATGCTTTATTTCTTAATGTAAAAAATAATATAGCTATTGATTCAAAAATAATAAAATTATCAAACTTTTTTCTATTATCACTTAATATTACACATAAAAATATTACAATTGCTGAAACCAAATATGTTGGATGCTGATATAGAAATTTATAACTTCTTATTCCATATCTTATATCTGATGACATTCCTATATCATGAATTATGTTTAAAATCAAAAAAGTAAATATTATATTTACGTAAATTCTTGATCTTTTTGCTACCTTTTCTAACAACAAATCTTTATCTATATTATTTGATACAATTAGCGTAAATGTGTAACAAACTACAAATTTACTTATAGCTAAAATATCTTTATATATAGCAATCTTCTCTGGTTGAATTTTATGCATGACGTTTCCTGCTACTCCTACAAGCAGCAAACAAAAAAATAAAATTATAGATTTGACTTCACTAGAATACATGCTTATTTTATTTTTTCCATTAAATATATAAAAAACTGATAGAATTATCAGCATAAATGTGAATAGCTCATCAATATGCCCCAATTGTGGAATATACGCAATTAGACAATTTTGAAAGATAAAAATATCAAATAATACATTCAGAACGAAAAGCATCTGTTACTCCCTTCTTAAGCATAATCAAAAAATAACAAATCCATCTGCTAAGCCTATTTCCCATTATGCTATGTTAGCAGATTACCCTAATAGCCCGCTATGAGACCAATCTGCTTCCTTGCCTAATGAAAATAATCATAGCATTTTGGACTTGTTATTTTTTTATATGACTGAATTTAAAGTTCTATATATAGATTACCCAAAAGTTGAAATTATATATTCATCTTTGGATAAATATAAAGAAAATAACAGATTAAAGAGACGATATATATCATCTAATAGAGAAGAATTTGACTAGTCATTACAGTTCTTTAATAAGTTTAGCGGGAACCCCACCGTAAACCCCTTTATTAACAATGTTTTTAGTTACAACTGAATTGGCAGCAACAACCACTTTGTCGCATATATTTACTCCACGTGTAATAGTAGAATTACATCCAATCCAAATATTATTACCTATATTTATTTCATTAGTATTATATCCTTGAGATATTATTGGCTTATCGCTAATGTCATAGCGATGATCATGATCAAAAATCCCTATATTAGGTCCAAATAAACAATCTGATCCGATACTTATTTTTTCTAAAGATACTACTTTATTATTAGTATTAAAAAATGTATTCTCTCCAATATAAATACTTCCATTTATACATTCGAAGCTGCAATAATCTTCGATATAAACATTATTGCCAAGAGATAATACATTTCCTTTACTTATTCTTATTTTTACACTTTTCCCTATATAAAGTGATTTTAAATTCTTAATTTCAAACTCAATTCTATTGCTATATCTTATTTTTAATACAACAATTCTCATTAATGATCTTAAATACTTAATACCTTTTCCAATCATCCTTTATTTCACCTAACTTAAATTATAATCAAAAAAATAACAAATCCATCTACCAATCCTGTTTTCCATTATAGAGGGAACTCGACTTGTTACGCTCCATGAGTAAGCGATTTACACCAAATCATAGATTTGGGTTCTCTTCTTACCAGCAGATTTTACTAATAGACTCGCTATGAGTTCAATCTGCTTCCTCACATAATGAAAAATAATCATGACATTTTGGACTCATTATTTTCTTTCATGGCTTAAAATTTCTTTATATTCTTTAAGATGTAATTTAAAATATATCTCTTTATTGAATTTAGTATTGAAAATTTCAAAGCAATTACCCTTCATATAAGAATATTTTTCTTCATCTTCATATAATTCAAGTATTTTTTCTTTAAAGCTTTCAATATCTTTAGCCTCTACTAAATACCCATTATATCCGTTTTCTATTTCTTCATTTGTTCCATCTATATTGGTAGCTACAACTGGAACCCCTTGTGAAAATGCTTCTAATGGAGTTAGTGGTAATCCTTCTATATAGGAACATAATAATAATACATCTATATATTTTAGGTATTCTATAATGTTATCCTTCGCACCTAACGGATAAATATAATCTTCTAATTTCTCTTTCTTTATAAGTTCTTTAATATTGCTTAATTCTGGTCCATCACCTATTAATACAAACTTTATTTTTTCATTTTCTAATGCAGTACTTTTTGCGATAGAAATAAAATCATAGATTCCTTTGTAATCTACTATTCTACTTACCTGAGCTGCTATAAAGTATCCTTTTTTCTTTAGCTCTAAAAGCTTATCATCAACTTCTTTACTATCATGCTCAGTTTCTACAGTATTATATATAGTTTTTATATTCTTTTCTTCTAAACCAGCCTTTTCAATTAAAATTCTTTTAGCTGCTTCACTTACAGTTATTGTTTTAATGCCTTTTAAAGATACATTCGTTAACTTAAACTTATCTTCTATACATAAATGTTGAGTATGTATTACTTTAACTTTAGTAATTTTCGATATTAATTTAGCTAATAATGTTGTCATTCTATGATGACTATGAATTATATCTATATTTTCCTTTTTCACCATCTTATATATGGCTATTAAGTTATTTAATATAATATCGGGATTCTTGGAATCTGTATTTAAAATATTGTAGTGTTTAACTCCCATTTTTTCTAAATCCTTAGTTAATTCACCGCCCATACTTGCAACTATAACTTTGTTACTGCTATTGAATAACTTACATAGTTGAATAATACATTTCTCAACTCCTCCAAGGCCCATACCTCTGTTAAGATATAATATATTCATCAATAATCTCCTTTATTTATGAATGCTGCTCTACATTATCTGGCCGATTACATTATCAAACTTTCTAATGAAGTCATTTTTATTAGAACTATATGTATTACATTTTGCCGATAATTCTTTATAATTACTTATTACGCTACATAAATCTTCTATATCATATACTCCAATGATCTTTGAATTTTTATCTAATCTTTTGGTAAAAAGTATTTGATGATCATCAACATGTTCATCAAACTCTGGATCTCTTGGCACTACAATTGGAACCTTATTATATTGGAGAGGATGAAATATACTTCCTGGTCCTCCGTGAGTTATGATTATATCACTTTTTCTCACATATTCATCCATTTCATCATATCCAATCATTTTCTTGTATTCATAATTTTTAGGCTCATAATTACAGTACCCAATTTGAGCAAATACTTCTTCTTTAATATCTCCACTTTCAATTAGTTTATCCAATTGGATAAATAATCTTTCCATGCCTTGTTCATGTGTTCCTACTGTTACAAATATCAAAATAATCCCTCCAATACTTGTCCTCTTGGGTAAAACTTCTTTTGTTCTTCCCATTGTAATATAAATAAATCGCTTATAGGATAAACTACCTTCCCCGTTATAGTTGGTTTTTCTATCCTATCATACACTTCAATATAAACAACTTTTGCACCAAATAATTTCCCAATATAGAAAAATGGAATTGCAGGCGCTGCACCAGTGCTGACAATTAAATCTGGTTTTTCTTTAAGTAATATTTTTATTGATAGAAGTGTATTTTTGATTAAATTTTTTATATTTCTATTTGTAGGAAAATAGCACCAATATTTTTTTTCGTCTTTAAGTATTGATTTAGAATCTTCCTTTTCAAAGGTTACCCAGAATCTCTCCTTATCTTTCCACCACTCTTTTAATTGGATTAAATGAGTTAAGTGACCACCACTTGATGTTATAAAACATACCTTCATAATATTCTCCTCCTTAACCATTTAAAAATTTACCATACCATAGTTAGCATTCTTTAAGCTATGAGTTTAAATGGAGTTACCATGCCCATCTGAAAAGTTTCATTTAATTTCCCTTGCTATATTACCATTGCTGTTTTTCCTTTACTTAAAGCTTTTTCTTCTAAATTCAATACAGATTTTCTTCCAATTGAATAATAATCTATTTGTCTTTCCTTAGCCTCTTTAATTTTATAACAATTTCTACCGTCAAATATAATTGGAGTATACATAAGCTTTTCATATACACTTAGATCTAAAGATTTAATTTCATTCCACTCTGTAAATATGAATGTCATATCTGCATCCTTTAAAGCTTCTTCTGGAGCATTTACGTACTTAACATCAGTGTATATCTTTTTGAAATTCTCAACACCAACTGGATCATATGCAATTATTTCAGCACCTTCATCTAATAATCTTCTTACATTTGGTATAGATGGAGCTTCTCTTAAATCATCTGTTCCAGGCTTAAATGTTAATCCAAGCACAGCCACTTTTAATCCTCTTAAACTTCCAAATTTATTCTTAGCTTGTCTAAACAATTTATATTTTTGATTCTCATTTACTTCTATTGTTGCTTTTATTGTTTTTAATTCATATCCATTATCATTTGCAAGCCAATGAAGTGCTTTTGTATCCTTAGGGAAACATGATCCGCCATACCCGATTCCAGCATTTAAGAATTTATCACCGATTCTTGGATCAAAGCTCATTCCTTTAGCTACATCTTCAACATCTGCTCCAACCATTTCGCAGAAGTTTGCTATTTCATTCATAAATGATATCTTAAGTGCTAAAAAGTCGTTTGATGCGTATTTAACCATTTCTGCACTTCTTCTATTCGTAACAACAATTGGTTGATTATAGCCTCCATAAACCTCTTTTAAAAGTTCTTCCGCCTTTTTAGATTCAACTCCTATTACAATTCTCTTTGCATATAAAGTATCTACAACTGCGGTTCCTTGTGCTAAAAATTCTGGGTTCGAAGCTACTTCTATTTGAATATTATTTTTAACATTTTCCTTTAAAAACTCTTCAATTCTATCATTAGTTCCTATTGGTACTGTTGATTTAACCACTACTAAACAATCTTTTTCAGCATTTTCAGCAATTTGTCTACATACATTAAACACATAATCTAAGTTTGCTGAACCATCGTCTCTTTCTGGAGTTCCAACCCCTATGAATATCAAATCAGCATCTTTATAAGCATTTTTATAATCTATTGTAAAATCTAATCTGCCTTCATCGTGACTTCTTTTTAAAAGTTCATCTAATCCTGGTTCGTATATTGGTGAAATTCCTTGTTTCATCATTTCAACTTTATTTTTATCTATATCAACGCAAGTTACATTATGACCAATTTCCGAAAGACATGCTCCAGTAACTAAACCTACGTATCCTGTTCCTGCTACTACTATTTTCATACTTACCTCCATATATTCCGTAATTCTAATTGATTAAATTTATTTACTCCCATATTACCCATAGCTTTAGAGACAATAGATTTAAATTTATTATTTCCTCTAATGCGCCCTATTAATGTATAATCAAAAAACAACACGTCCATATGCCTAAAGTCACTTAACTTGCATGCTTGTCTCCAAACAGCACAAAAAATGTTTTAAATATTAACTTAATATCAACTAAAGTGTTTCTTTCCCTTACATACTTAATATCTAGTTTCATCCAATCTTCAAAATCAATATCATTTCTTCCTGATACCTGCCAGTAACATGTTAAACCAGGCTTTACTTCAAGCCTTGTCATCATCCAATTATCGAATTTTTCTACTTCTTTTGGAAGAGATGGTCTAGGTCCGACTAAACTCATATCACCTTTTAGAACATTAAACAATTGCGGAAGTTCATCTATGCTTGTCTTTCTTATGAATTTGCCTATCTTAGTTACTCTTGGGTCATCCTTCATCTTAAACATAGGTCCGCTCATCTCATTTTTATGACATAGCTTACCTTTTAACTCCTCAGCATTAGCAACCATAGATCTAAATTTGTACATTTTAAATACATTACCGTCTTTACCAATCCTCTCCTGAGAGAAAATTATAGATCCCTTAGATTCAAGTCTAATTAAAATTCCAACAATTAAAAATAATGGAGTCAAGATTATTAATCCGATTAATGAACAAAGTATGTCCATAACTCTTTTAAAAAAGTAATATTCAATCCTGCGTTCTATACCTTCTTGAAAAATGAATTCTCCTTTATTAACCTTTACTTGTTGCATTTTATCACCACCTCATAAGAATTAATTTTTAGCTAAATACTTTAGCTTTTTTAATTTATATTTACTTTGATAAATGACAACATTTTTTCATTTGTTGATTTTATTTTATAGACTTTTATAATAATAATATTTTGTATTTCTGCACTTCTTACTAAATATCTTACCTTGTATGTCTACTATAATTCAACGCACAATAAACGCTATATTAAGCAATAAAAAGGTTAGTTGCTAATATAGCGTTCTATGACAAATATTTAATTTATTTTCTTTTTTATGGCAGCTGTGAGCCAAAAGAACGTCCCCCTTGCCTTATTTATTACGTTCTAGGCACTTCAAAATATTATTTACTTTGACTTAGTTTTAAAAAACGAAAATATTGATTTCTTTATCTTAACTTTTTTTCCAACGAAATTTATAACTTCATTATTGATCAGCTTTTTAGAGCTCTCTTCAAAGATATTTTTATTTATTATTTCATTATTATTATCATCTAATGTATTTATAGCTTTTCTTATGCCAGTAGTTCTGTTATCTATGTCATGAGCATCAGAACCAATAAAATTATATATATTATTCTCTAAAAATATATGTGTAGTTTTTCTAATACTTTCTCCAAATCTACCTGTTATACTTCCTGCATTCATTTGAAATAAGTATCCTTGATCAATAAATCCATTAATAAGTGAAGGATCTTCTCTAAATGGCTTATATCTTTCTGGATGTGCTATTATAGGTGTGATATTTCTAACCTGGAGTTCATAAAGGGTATCAAATATATTATCATCAAACTTATGCATTGAAAATTCAACTAACATATATCTTGAATCATTTATTGTCCCTATTTTACCCTCCAAATAGTTATTAATTATATTTTCATTAAAATAAACTTCCTGTCCACTATATACTTTTATATTTATACCTTCCTTATTTATAATTGAGTTAACTTCTTGTACCAGCGATTTAACTTCACCAATAGTAGCTTCCCCGTACTCTAATAAATAATGAGGTGTCGCAACTATTTCTCTTGTTCCATCTTTTTCTGCATTTCTTAGCATCTCTAAAGTCATTTCCATATCCTTAGATCCATCATCAATTCCCGGTAGTATATGAGAATGAATATCTATCATAACCGCACCTCTTTTAGTGTATAATTTATTTTATTGATACCAAACTTTTAACCTAGGCTTATGTGGTAATCAGCCGAAATCACATAAATTTTATTCCTTATATTATAAACTAACATTTGTTCACTATAAATTATCCTTGTCTTCATCATTTCCATAATAGTAAGAATATTTTCCTCTTGTATTCTCCACCGCATGCAATACTGTTCCTATAATATTAGCTCCCACTTTATCCAAAAGATTTTTTGCATCTATTACTATATCTCTTTTCGTTTCTCCCGCCCTTATAACTAAAATAGTCCCATCTACCTTTGTTGATAGTATTTGTGCATCTGTAACTGCTTTAAGCGGTGCTGTATCTAAAACCACTATATTGAATTCTACTTTTAATCTTTCTATTAAATTGCTCATAGCAGAAGATGATAGCATTTCTGATGGATTTGGTGGAATCTTCCCTGATGTTAAAAAATAGAAATTATCATTCCTTTTTTGTACTGCTTCTTCAATGGCAGCCTTTCCAAGAAGAACTTCAGAAAGTCCAATCAAATTTGAGACTTTAAAATTTTTATGAACTGAGGGTTTTCGTAAATCGCAATCTACTAGTATAACTTTCTTTTCATTTTGAGCAAAAGATGCAGCAATATTTCCTGCAACTGTTGATTTTCCCTCTGCCATTTCTGCACTAGTAACAGCTATTGTTCTTATCTCCTTATCAAAGGAAGAATATTGTATATTAGTTCTCAATGTTCTATAAGCTTCTGCAACTATAGATTTAGGTTTATCTTCTACTATGAAGCCGGCATGAATTCTATTATCAACTACTGTTTTCTCTAATTTATATCTTTTCATTCTATCTGCTTTATAACTCCTCGCTTCTTCTAATTTATATCTTTTCATTATTTCTAGTGTATAGCCTTTTATTTTCTCTAGTAACGACATGATTTCACACCTTCCTAACATCAAAATAAATTTGCTACATTAATAATCACAAAGTACAACTTGCATTTGTTTACAAATAATTTATTAGCATAAACTTCATTTTTTAAGAGTAGATGATTTATTTTAATTATCTAGCGCATTAATTGATAAAAAATAGAATTTCTATCTCCGCTTTTCCTGTCAATTCACATCACTTACCTTCTTTAAATGAGTCAGGAATAACGCCTAGAACTGGTAATCCTAAAATCTCCTCTATTTGTTCCCTAGTTTTAAAAGTATTATTAAAGAACTCTAATAAGAAACTTGCTCCAGCACTGCCTATCAGACCAAGCAAAAGACCAACTCCTATATACATTTTTTTATTTGGACTGACTGGCTTTTGAGGTACTTTAACACTCTCTACAACCTTTACGTTACCATTAGGTATAAACTCTCTAGATGATTTTATAAACTCATTTGTAACTGAATTTACTACATCCCCAGCTAATGCTTGATTTGCACTCACGTAACTAATTTCTAATATTTGTGTATCTGTTCTTGGTGTAACTGATAAATTATCAAGAACATTTTCTGAATTTAAGTTTATATTACTTGAGTCTATGGCCCTTTGTACTAGATCATTGGTCTTTATTATTTCTGCATAAGTCTTTATCAGTTTTTGATACATTTGTACATCATTAGTGCTATAGTTTTGATCCTGACCAGTGGTATTTTCTTTTCCTATAAAGACTTTAGTATTTGCTTCATATTTAGGTGGAATTATAAAATAGCTTATAATTAAAGCTAACAATGTCGTTACTAATGTTACTAAGAGTATCATTTTCCATCTTTTTATTATTGGATTTGCTATTTCATCAATTCTTATAATATCGTTATTCATCATTTAAACTTCTCCATATACAATAAATTTTTCAATAGTGCTAAATACAATAATTATATTTTTAGTAATTTCCTTCTCTTTCATTCATATTTTTAAAATAAAAAAATCCTAATGGAAAATTTCCACTAGAATTAACCTTTTATACATTTGCATTATTGCTTTCCGCTATTCTTAATCCACTGAGACCACGATGTTTCATACCCATCTTGGTTATCTTTGCAATATTTATAAAACATATTTAAAAACTCTACTCTTGATTTATCTTCATCTTTATTTGTTTCCTTTAGTAAATCTGATCCACCAATCAATTTTTGACGGTTCATTATATCTTCAAAACTCACATTTTTTGCATTGTGCATCATATCATACATAGACATAAATGTTGTAGTCCTGCCTGCTCCTCCTCTACAATGGAAATGTATCCATGTATCCTTTGGCAGATTCTTAATTGATTCAATAAATAAATCTACCTGATCATCTAAAGGTTTCTCATGATCTGTAACTGTGATTCTTAAGTAGCTCATACCCAAGCCTTTAGCTAATTCTTCCTCTGTTTCTACACTTTCAGGATTATCAATTGATTTCACTGTGTTTAAGGACTTTCCCTTTGGAAGTTCATCAAACTTAACATGCTTGTTCTTAGATATTTTATCTAAATTGCTGTTCTCATCAGATATAATTTGTTCTCTATTAATTCCCTTATTAGCTTGATTATTCTTTCCAAACCAACTTATTCCCATACCATTTATAAATCCATGATCTTCTTGGCGCAAGTCAATATCTATGATAGATTTATCACCTATTTTTTCTTTTACCATCGCTAAACTTTTCTCCGAAAGCGCTCCACTACCAGAAATATTTAGATCACTCAATCCTGTAAGGTTAATATCTTTTGATTTCTCATCATTAATTTTATCCTTAGTAGTCCTAAAGTTTTTGGGTAATACGTCCTTATTATCTGTATCTATTACAAGTTTCACTTTATTAGCTTGTACACCATTTGTCTTTTCAATTGCTATTTTACTACTTTTATAATGTTGATTTATACTATACATAATAGTTGCTCCTCCTATTATAACTAAAGCTACTATTATATATGCAACCTTATTCCTCTTCATTAAATATCACCCTTCCTCTTGATATTTGAATATTTTTCACTCATAAATCTTAGATTCTTTTGTGCTTTGCTAATGATTATAGATATCCAACTATAATCTATACTTATTCATATATCTCGCCGAAATGAGAATTATGCTGTTGTTCCAGTTTCTAAGGAATTTATGATGGATGATTCTAAGATCACAAGTTGCATCCAAGATGCTAGCCTCAAAGACATGCTTTGAACTAGCATACTTGGAACAACTTTTAATCTAAGAATCAAAACCATCAAATTCCTAATGAAACATTTCACAAAAGCATAATTCTTATTTCTAGTTGAGATATATTTCACAATATAAACCTTACTTATAATTGATTTATCTACATAATGGAAAATCACTCACCATTACCCAGTATGAAATAGTTATGTGAAAATTATGTGATTATTCAAATGAACACCAAATACTTTGATTAATAAATACTCAAATATATACAAATATCTCTAAACATTTGCCCTTTGTACTGTACTCTATTTAAAATATAATTCTTGAATAAAATTAAAAGTTAAGCCTACCTGCTAAGTGAAATTACCTCCTTTAGGCTGATAAATTCACTTAGTAGGTGGTTTTATGAGCATTAAAGCATAAAATAAAAGCTAGGCTGAAACCAATAGTTTTAACCTAGCTAAGATATTTCCTTCTGAAATTTTAGAGAGTAATTTTACTCAACAATGCGTTTTTTCTTAAGTGTCACAAGTTTTCTATGCTTTCCATTTTTAGATCTTGGTTTGATATTCAACAAATCTAATACAAACATTAAAAGAGGCACTCCAAGTAATAACCCCCAAACTCCCATAAAATGCTCTGATACTAAAAGTGTAATAAATACGACAAAGACTGGCAATTCAGTTTTATCTGCCATAAACCTAGGGTTCAATACATAACTCTCAAGTGCATGTAAAACTGCGATAATTATAAGAATATATAAAATCATTTTAAAACCGCCAACTGTGTATGCTATTATACTTAAAGGTATTAACGATGCAATTGTTCCTGCAACTGGGACTAAGCTAAATAAGAAAATCATAACTCCAAGGCCTAAAACTTGCGGAAATCCCAATGCAAAAAGAGATATAACAGATAAAATACTATTAACAAATGCAATAATTATTTGAGCTTGAATTACTTTTCCAAATGAATTCAAAAAATTTATTCCAAAATCTTTTGTATACCTATATAATATGGCAATCTTACTATCTTGAAACTCTGAGAAAAATTCTTTGATTTTCTCTCTTTCAACCATAAAAAAGAGGCTTAATATTAAAGACACAAATATATTAAAACTCCAAGTACCTATATTTGAAGCATATTTCAAAAATTGATCAAATTTCAATAAATCATTTATTTCAGAATTCTTAAAAAATGACATGAAATCAACCTTTCCAAAGTATGGTACAATGTACGTAGATAAAACTTCCCCACCAATATCTCTAAAATCAAATCTAGATATTTTCATCCCAATCTCTGTAAGCTGTCTAATAATTATTGGTATATACCTATAACTTGCAAAGATAATAATAGATGTCATGAATATGTATAAAAATAATGTTACTATTATCGGTTTCACCTTTATAAACTTATCTAACCGTTTCGTAATTCCTACTTGTAGACTGTATGCAATATATGTAAAGAAAAATGTAAGTAAAAATAGATTAAGCATTGATCTTAATATATACATAAAAAATACAATAATAAGAAGAACGCAAATTCTTCTGACTATATCTTTTTTAAATAGTTCTCTTAAGAAATTCACATCTTATTCCCCCTTCTAGTAATTATTATATCCTATAAATCATATGCTTAAAACAAGAAATTCCAATAAACCTTTCCATATTAAGAAATTTAAATAAAATAGTTACGCTCTGGAACTATTTACCTCAACATTTTAATAAAATCTTAATAAATTGCAATTATTTTGTAAACTGTTTGTAGTATAATATAAATTATTGGATAATATTTAATAATCTATTCTACTTTACAAAAACCATATCCAGAGAGTAGGCATAAAGGAGGATAAGATGAAAAGAAATAATAGAATTGGGACGATAGTGGCTTCAGCGCTACTTATTACGTCAATATGCAACTCAGTACCAGCATTGGCGGACCCTAATGATAGCAACTTAACACTTGAACAAGCTATACAAAACATACAGGAATACGATAATGAAATTGAATATAACATGGATAAGTTAAATCAACTAAAAGAGCAAATTCTTGAAAAAGAAAATGATATAAAAGATAACCAAGTTAAGCTTGATTTAACCCAAACACAATTTACTGAAAGAGAAAACCAGTTATCTGAACGATTAAAGGGCATTCAATTCAATGGAGGCTTTGAAGCTACACCATTACAATATTTAGACGCTTTATTTTCTTCAGGTGATATTTTGGATGCATTAAAAAGGGTGTCATTGATTTCTCAAATTTGTACAAGCGATAAAGATTTAATTTTAGAAACAAAAAAATCAGAAGACAATCTTTTAAACATTAAAACCACTATAGAAAAAGAAAATCAAGAATTACAAACTGATAAAGATGATGTTGAAAAACAAATTAAGGACTTGGAAGATAAAAAAGATACTCTCTTAAAATATGTACAAGATAATAACGCACTATTAACAGGGGATATAGGAATCACTATTCCTGTAACATTACCTTCTGATATTACAGATCAGGCTAAAGGAGTTATAGAAGAAGCAGAGAAATATTTGAAAGTTCCATATTTGTGGGGAGGGGAATCTCCTGAAGGGTTTGATTGCTCCGGACTTATGCAGTATGTCTTTAATTCTAAAGGGATCGCTATACCAAGAACATCACAAGAACAGCAAAGTTTTGCCAAGCCTATTAGCATGGCAGAAATTAAACCTGGGGATTTAGTCTTCAATAAAGTTTCGGATTCAACTCATGTAGGTATGTACATAGGATATGATATGTATATTCAGGCTCCTCACACTGGCGATGTCGTTAAAATAAGTAAGTTAAGCACCTCAAATATGAAATATTTTGGTAGAGTTTTAAATTAATATTAACTTAAAACTTTAGTAAGCTAAGTACTAAATTAATACTGAGATGTATAAGATTAATTGCAACATATATCGAAAAATAAAATTATATACTATAAGCAAAGCAGCTAGTTTAATTAAAGAAACTAGCTGCTTTATTTTGTAAATTTTCATAAGATAATATATTGTAATATTTTAGTATTTATAGAATATATATAAAATGGTATAATTTAATCGAATACATAATTATTGTGGAGGCGATTTATCATGAACAAAAATGTAAAAAAAATTATTATATTTACCGTTATAAGTACAGCTTTTTATACATGGATGCCATCAACTATGAGCATAGGAGAAAAATGCGCTTATGCATACTCTGGAGATGAAATAACATCTTTAGATCTAACATCAGAAGGTTCTATTTTGTCAATATACAATAGTATAACTCGCAAAGGAGATTATAGAGTAAAAAAAGGCGACAAAATTCCAGTAGTTATATATTCAAAAATTCCTTCTAATAAAACTAGCTTTAACTTGAGCACCATTGAAACTAAGGCCGCTGATATAAGAGTCTTTGTTGGAAATGAAAATATAAAGCTAAGTGATATCTATGGTAAAATAAATATCGCGGAAGGTCAAAGCAAGACTATTTATATAAGACTTTATGATTCTAAAAACGCCTCTGATAGCAATTATTCTTTAGAATATGAACTTATTGTAGAAAGAGAAATGAATGATGA
This sequence comes from Clostridium sp. YIM B02500, assembly GCF_022324665.1. Lineage (NCBI taxonomy): Bacteria > Bacillati > Bacillota > Clostridia > Eubacteriales > Clostridiaceae > Clostridium > Clostridium sp. YIM B02500. The sequence continues at coordinate 148,658 of NZ_JAKGTE010000001.1, forward strand.
AGATAATATTATTGATGCCAATACAGAAGAAACTACAGATGATAATACAATAACTCTAAAAGACTATGATGATATTTACTTAAATCGATTAGTTTTATTTGATCCTAACAATAATAAAATCGATTTCTCTTTTGATAAGACAGAACCTGTACAAAATATAAATGTTGATGAAAACATATCCTATATTAACGTTAAAGCTGTTCCAGAACAACAAAGCTATAAATTATCAATTAATGACAAAGATTTAGATCCTAGTGATGATAAAGATACTAGACTCGTATCTTTAGATGAAGGAAAAAATATTATAAAAATTAGAATTATAAATTCTGATCGTAAAACTAGAGAGTACTATTTAGTTGTGACAAGAGGTAACAGTTCGCTAGTATCTTCAAATAATAACACTACTGCAACTAATCAAAACTCTCAAATTATACAAGCAGAAGCTTGCTGGCAATATAGAAAAGCTGACGGAACTATAGCTGTGGGATGGACATTAATCGGAAATGACTGGTATTACTTTGATGCAAGCGGTGCAATGAAAACAGGCTGGATAAAAGATTCTTCTGGAAAATGGTATTATCTAAGAGAATCAGGAACTATGGCTAAAAATACCACAATTGATGGATATAAATTAGGCTCTGACGGAACTTATACTAAATAATCCTAAATTATCCTTTTAAAATAAAAAACTAGCAGCTAATCTTGTGTACAATACAAGAATTAGCTGCTTTATTTTTTAAATAACTTGTTTACTCACTTCTGATGGAGTTGATGCATAAATATATTCGTCAATGCAATTAACTACCCAATCTTTAATAAGTTCCTCTGGATCATTCCTTAACAGTCCATTTCTTATCTTATTATATTGAATTGGCATAAATTGATTTATTAAAGTCAACGGACAATCATTTTTTATAACTTCAAACATATCATTTCGAATATTCATATCAAATTTCATTTTGCTTATTGCAATTTTTAGATAAATTTTCAAACCTGTTATTAATTGACCATCATCAGAAAAATCAATTTCTGTAATTTCTTTTACTCTATTAATTATCAATAATACTATATAATCACATTCGTCAATATCTTCATTTTCAATTATATTTAAATATTTCTTGCTTGCTATTAAGTGCTGGGTTATATAATATATTTCTGTTTCAATTAAATAGATGTTTAATTTTTCATAGATTTCTTTCACTATTTCTTTTACAACTGGTAATTCTGATGTCTTTTCAATTACATTTATCTGATCTATATTGTATACAATTAAATTTTTATTGCTAGATCTTTTAATTGTTATAGCAATATGCGTTAATATATTTTCAAAAGCCGCATCCGTTGGCCTTATCGAATATTTAGAAATAACTTTTAACACTATCTCTTTTAATGTTCTCAAGTCTATTCCATTAAATATATTTTTATAGAATTCGTTATCATCTATACAATTTGACTTATTGCTACTAAATATATACTCAGAAATACAATACCTTATCTGCATTTTATTTCCGCAAATCATTTAAAGCCTTAATATCACACCTTAAGGTCCTAGAAGGTTTCCTGTTATTTTCCATATTTTTCACTCGTCAAAGGTTTCTACTTCCTAATAACAGCATCAAAACATTTACAATCCTTTCACTAACATATTTATCACTTGAATCTCTTCGGTATGATTAAAGTTTATCAAAGATATATATTACAACATAGATAATATATTTCCTTTATTTAAAGAAATAAGATATCATTTAATTATGAATATATCATTAACCTAATGGATAATTTTTTAACCTATTGTAATCATAATTCATTGATTTAATGTTATTAAATTTCAATGAATTGCTATTTTTATATTTATATGCAGAGTTGGTTTTATATTTACTTTTGATATCTTTTGATAAGTATAATTGTTGGAAAATCTTTTTACTGTAGACCTTATAAGAAAAAATTATATTAAATCAGTATAAAAAGAGTAAATATACTAAATACCTTTCTACTATCTATGCCACTAGATTTAAATATTTCAATAATGTTTTAAATTGCTACACTTTATTTTACATCTCTTACTGTCGTTGAAAACATGAAGTTTCTTCTGCCAATTATAAGACTGCTTTATAGATTCTTTAGCTGAATTATTATTAATTTCAAGACATTGCTTTGTTAGGAAAGTTCTCATATAAGATAATACTCTTTTAGTATATATGATTTTATTCTATATAATGACATAGTATATTTATATTTCAAACTCCTAGCATGAACCAGTAACTCATTTGAATTCATACATCTATATCAGAAAATATTTGTAACTTTATTTAGAAATTCTCCAACATTTCTCTAAAACAAAAAAGTCAGCAGCAATTTCTTTTCAGTTTATATTTTCTAAGAATTTTATCAACTTATTGACAATAAATATCTCCAATATTTTTTCTTTCATAATTATAGAAATCTCCTTTTACTTAAATAAATATCCTGAAAATATTAACATACCAAAACAAACAATATGAAATGTTATTACTATCTGTACGTAATTAAACCATTTTTCTTTTTTATGCTTCTTATAATAATTTGATTTTCTTTGATATATATCAGTTAAAACCAATGATATTCCCTGATATAAGCCATAAATTATATAATATTTCGTTAAACCATGCCATAATCCCATTATAAACATAGTTATTATTTGTGCTACATGTGATGCTATAAATCTATTCTTAAATCTTTTATTTCTCATCGAATTTAATACAAATCTTGAGAAAATATAATCGCCAAACCACCTCGATAGAGATATATGCCATCTTGTCCAAAATTCTTTCATATCTTTGCTTAGGAATGGCTTGTTGAAATTATCAGGAGTTTTAATACCCAATATATAGCTTGTCCCAACTGCAAATAAACTATAGCCTGCAAAGTCAAAAAACAGATACATTGTATATGCATACATATAATTTATACTATTTATCATAGTTATACTTTGAGGTATTTTTAACAACCAATATGTATCTATTAAATAGGCTATTACAAATTTATACCCTATTCCCATTAATAATTTTTTAAATCCAACTATTAAGTAATTATTAATATATTCTTTTTTTTCTAATCGGCCTTCTAAATTTCCCTCAAATCTTTTCCATCTATCTATTGGACCTGAACTTAATGTTGGAAAAAATATAATAAAATATAAATAATCAACAAAATTTATTTTCGTAATCCTTCCATCATAAATTTCAATTATCATTTGGATTATTTTAAAATTTAAATATGACAATCCTATAAAGCCAATAATTGATGAATACTTTGTAACACCAGTAATTTTAGTTACAACAACTGGCAGCATCGAACAAAATAACGCCAGAAAATATACATATTTATTATCCATCTTTTTTCTTATATATAAATAAGCATAAACTAGAATAGTTTCACAAATAAAAAATATTAAAAATAATTTTAAACCTAATGTCTTACCCATTATTATTATTATCATTCCTAAAGATGCCACTATTCCATAATATTTTGCATTAAAGCCACTTAATATAAGTATTATAGCTGGAATTAATGTTAATAATAACATATATAGATATAAATAATCCCCATATTGTATTAATTCCATTATATTTCCTCCAGTAATTTTTTTCTATCAATTTTTCCATTTACATTAGTATGAAATTGGTCAATAATTTTTATATTTCTAGGAACCATATACGAAGGAACGAGTTTCCCTAATTCCTTTTTTATCGCTATTCCGTTCTTTAATCCACTTAATCCATTGTCTTCCTTTAACTCAACAAAAGCTGTTAAATATGCTATTTTTTCTTCCTTATAAACTGGAACTACTGCTGCATTTTTAACATTACCAACCTTTACTAAATTATTTTCTATATCTTCTATTTCGATTCTATATCCATTAAGTTTTATTTGAAAATCTTTTCTACCACAATAATATAAATTTCCATTTATATAATATCCTAAATCTCCAGTCCTATAAGCTCTGCATTTGACTCCATTGTAATCATCGTAGAAAAATGCCTTTTCTGTCATCTCCTCATTATTGAAATATCCTTTACTTACACTAGGACCTACAATTATAATTTCCCCTTTTAATCCATTCTTTAGTTCGATACCCTGCTCATCAACAATTTTTACAACTGCACTCTTCATAGGATACCCAATAGGTAAACTACCTTCTTCTAATAATAATTCCTTACTCATATCGTTAGCACTTACTGCTACAGTCGCTTCTGTTGGTCCATATCCATTAACTATCCTTGTGCTCGGAAATCTATTTAATAATTCTTCACATAATGGTTTAGGTAGAACTTCTCCAACAAAGATCATTGATTTTAAGTTTTGAAGCATATTTGAATTAAAACCATCTTCAATAACGCACATTCCTGCAAATGACGGTGTTGAGACCCAGATATTAATTTCTGATTCACTCATATCATCAAACATTTTTTTCAAATTTGATAAAGTTTCTTTTGAATAGCCATGTAATGTCTTCCCATAGCATAATCCTGGATAAATTGATGTTACTGATAAATCAAAAGAATAGGCAGCTTGATTCATAAATACTTCTTCACTTTCATCTAGCTTTAAATAGTCTGCTATCCATTCAACAAAATTATCTAAATTATTACTACTTATTTGTACACCTTTTGGTTTTCCAGTACTTCCAGAAGTAAATAAAATATAAGCATTCTCATCTTCTTTTGCCCAGTTAACTCTATCAACTTCCATGCCTTGATATTCCTGTTCAATTTGAATGATTTCTTTTTCCTTTAAGACACGTACACCATTAAAGACGTTTCCTTCACTGAAATCTATAAGTATATTGGGTTGAACTTCACTAACAATAGCTTCAACTCTTTCCTTAGGATAGCTGATATCAATTGGTATGTATGCTCTTCCTGACTTTAACGCGGCCATCATAACTGCCATCATTAGATTTTCTTTGTTTCCATATATAATAATTGGTGTCCTATCATCTCCCAATTCTTTTAATAAAAATGATGCTACTTGCTCTGAAATATCATCTAATTCTTTATATTTCATCACTTGTCCGTCACACTTTAACGCTATTCTATCACTCTTTGAATATTTTTTTATTCCTTCTAAGATCTTCATTCCTATATCTCCTTAAAATTGATTATATATAAATGGTACCTCTTTAAACGGTTCATATACTAATATTAAAATAGCTAAAATAACTATTATCGAACCCATTATTGCAAAACTTATATCTCTATTTTTCTTTAAAGTGTTTATAAAGTTCTTCATCTACTTTAAGCCATCCTTTCCATCCTAAATGTACTGCATCATACATAAAATAAGGTTCATATTCCTGATTTTTTAGATTTAAAACTTCAAATCCTTTTTCTTCTGCAATTTTTTGTGCTTTATCAAAAAATGCATCTCTTTTATCTTTAGTTAGTCCAAGGTAATCATACCATCTACCATTTGTTGGCATTAATATTATATAGGGCTTTACTCCCAGATCCTTACACGTATCCAAGTATAACTCATAATCATTAAATTCATTCGAATTTAATAAATTTGCATTTTTTACAATTTTTCTATCATCCTCCACACTGGCTTTCAATTTTTTATATGCCTCATCATTTAACATAAAATCATTGTTAGTTACCTTAGACTTTCCATCTTCTTCTGCCTTTTGACTTTCTTTACTCCAACTAACTTTTTTATCTTTATATTCTGTTTTATCTGGCAATGTCTTTAATTTATCATATAACGCTGCTTTATCCTTAAGTTCTACTATATTCTTCCTTGCCGAAAAATATGGTCTAAGTATGCATGCTATTAATTTATATACTTTACTATCACTAGCGTATAATTTTGCATAAAGCTTTTCTGGATAAAATTGGTCACTCCCAGCTAATAAACTATCAACTCTATAAGCATATTTTCTTTTATTTTCATGACTTATTTTTTCATTTTCTAGAAAATCATAGAATTGTATTGGCGCAAAATTTCCTTGAAAAGCTTTTTGTGTAATTCCTGCTTTACTATAAAACCACTGGAGAGAAACAATCATAGCTATTTTCCTATCTCCACCATATTCCTTTTGACTCCCCAAAATAGATATTTGCGTAATATCTTGAGAACCTGTCTTTCCTTGAGTAACCAAATGATCCATTCCTTCTATCGGGAAAAAATTTGTTGGTAATTCAGGAATTTGAATATTTAATTCCGATGACGCTTGCAATATTGGATAATTATTTTGAGAAATATAATTATTGTATACTACTCCCTTATCTTTGTAGACACTTCCATACTCATTATTTATCTCAGCTAATTCTTTGGATTTTAACATGGTTTCTATATTTTTATTAAAAAAAATATTTAAAAAAATTACTGTTATTATAGCTGTAAATATAGGAATTACTAGGCATATAATTTTCTTTAACATTTTCTCTCCTCCTGGCCAAATTACGTTTACGTATAAAATATATAAGTGATAAATATTATTCCAAAAGCTAACTTGTCAGAATAATTGAAATTGTATTATTCATTGACTTTAAAAAGTTAAGATTAAAAACAAAAATCTCTTTGAAATATCATTTATATTTTTCATTTCAATATTAAATCCTTTGAAAAAACTATGCTTTTTATACAAATATCGTGCTTATCATAGTCTTTTGGTAACAAATTAAACCTTCTTTAAAATATCAGAAATATTTATAAATTCAATATTCAAAATTAAACATTCTCAAACTACAAATGATCCTTAAAAACTGCTATTCTAACCATTAACTACATATATCTCTCTTCATATGAATTAATCGTTAGAACAGCAGTTCAAAAATTAGACTTTATATTCTAATATATTTATCTAAATAATTCAGATAAAAATTTATTAATTTTTATCTTTTGATTTTTTTATGTTTATATAAATTACCAAAATTAATAATTTCCAATCCTGATTTCTCTTGTTTACCTATAATTCCCTTTGTATCAAGTAGTTGAGGCGTCCTCATTTCCTGAGCAACTTCTCTATGATTAAATGCCTTGTATTCATCATGATCTGCTAATACAACAATTATATCAGCCCCAGAAACAGCTTCTCTCATATTAACATATTCAGAATTTTTAACATGAGGATCATTTATTACAACATTATATCTTTTTTCTTTAAGCATTCTTACTATTTCAATAGCTGGACTTTCTCTAATATCATCAACATTTCCCTTATATGTCATTCCAAATATAGCTATTTTAGGATCGACAATATCATTAACAAGCATTTCAACTTTCTCCGCAACAAATTCTGGCATACCGCAATTTGTATCTCTACTAAGGCGAATTATTTTTGCTTCATTTGGTGCTTTTGCTGCAACGAAATATGGATCGATTGCTAAACAGTGACCTCCCACTCCAGGACCTGGAAAATGCAAATTAACTCTAGGGTGTTTATTAGCCATATTTATAACATCTAGCACATTAATATCCAACTTATAACATATCTTTGTGAGCTCATTTGCAAGAGCAATATTTACATCTCTAAATGTATTTTCCATGCATTTGCTAAGTTCAGCTGTTTTAGCTTCAGTTTTAATTATTTCACCTTCTACAAAAATTTCATACACTTTAGCTGCACGTTCAGTACATTCTGGTGTAATACCTCCAACAATTCTATTATTATTTCTTAATTCAAATAAAATTTTACCTGGTAGCACTCTTTCAGGGCAATGTGCAAGGTATATATTTTGTCCAACTTTAAAACCTGCTTTTTCAAAAATAGGCTTTACAAAATCCTCTGTTGATCTTGGTGCAATAGTAGATTCAATTATAACTACATTACCATCCTTTACGTAAGGAATTATAGATTCTGTTGCTTTTAAGACATATGTTAAATCACAACTTAAGTTTTCATCATCATTATTAGGAGTTGGTACACAAATTATAAATACATCCGCTTCCTCCGGCATTAAAGATGCATGAAAAGTACCATTCTCTACATTTCTCTTAACAACTTCTTCAAGTCCTGGCTCTTCAATATGTATATTTCCTTTATTTAATGTTTCTATAACTGATGAGGTAACATCAACTCCAACAACCTCACAACCACTACTTGCAAACATAGCAGAAGTAGGCAATCCAATGTAACCTAAACCAATAACGCAAATTTTCATATTTATATCTCCATTCAAGCTAAATTTAATTACACTAATATATATTATAAAACAATCCTAAATTCATTTCAATAATACTTAAATTGTATATCTTTTAATTATTTTGTAGTTATTAACTATTATTTTTTTTAGATATAAACCATTTAAAACACATTTATAGTAGTTACTACTTTTCTCAATAATAAACTTATTGTTGCCACCACAAATACCTATAAATCCCTCCAAATAACTAAAATGTACTATTGCCTTTTTTATATCAAAATCCAATTCTTCTGGTGATTCAAAAATTATAAAATAATCAGTTTTGTGATGCTCTATAAAATATTCTATATCTATAATATTTTTCTCATCATTAATATTTATAACTTTATCTGATTTAATTATAAAACCATATTTATTATCATAAATTATGGATTCAAAATGCTTTTTACATTCTTCAAAATTACAATTATCGTAAATAATTGTTAAACTATTCTTATCATTAATATAACTTATTCCAATGTCATCATATATTTGTTTAATCCTTTTGCTATTTGTATGATTTTCCATAACATATTGAACATTTTCAGCACAAATTTTTTTTATTGAATCAAAATGGAACTTTTCTCCTAAGAACCAAACATTTTTACCAAACATTTTTCTCATCCCTATAGAATTATTGCTAATAACACAAGTATTACAAGCCATAAGTTCAAAAACTCTTCTTGCAAACATTGTTTCAGAATTTTTTATTGTGTTGATATTAATTGCAAAATTAGCTTCTTTATATACTTTCTTTAACTCCTCAAAAGGCATGCTTTTAAAAATAATAGACCTAAAATTTTGTGGAAATACTTTCAATGGATTTGAAGTGTTATAATTTCTATCATATATTCTCAATTTAATATTGTGATCTTGAACCATTTTAAATATTTTAAGCATATCCTCACATCGTTCACTAAGGTCAGCATACCAACTGCCAGCAAATATAGCTATATTATTTTTATTATTTGAGTTTATAGGATTGAATATTTTTTCAGAAAATCCAAACATAAGTGTATAAACATTGTTATGTCCCAATTCTTTATATTTTGCTACACATTCACTGCAGGTAGTAAATATATAATCAAAGTACATTGCAGTATCACAAAAATTATATTTTGGATTATCAAAAAAAATGGGATCCTCCTTATTCCAAAAAACTGTTTTAATTTTACTTTTTTTACAATAATCTAAAATATTAAAAATATCCTTTCGGTTATTAAAGAGAATATTTTTATTCTTATAAATTTTTCCTCTCCAGCAATCTTTATATTCCTCAATTCCATTCCAAGCAGATTCGCAGAACAAGATATCTGGCTGAAAATCTTTCATTACCTCAAGCCAATTTGATGGTGTTAAAAAGATAGCCTTACACTCATCTTTAAAGCTTTTAAAAGTCATCTCATCACATACAAATGCAATTTTTATATCTTTATAATATTTTGCTTCATTGTAAGCCTGTGGAATAAACTCTATATCACTAATATTGTAATCACATGATTTATTATTTCCTGTAAACCTAGGAATCAATACACCAAATAAATAATATGCTATTGTTGCAATTAATGGTATATCATCTAGCTTTTTATACAATTTATATAGTAACCCTTTCACTTTGTTAACCTCATTTTCATTAAATCTAGCCCAAAACAATTAATATAAAACAGCTCCCGTTATAAAAAGCAAATTGAAATACTAATTTTATGCTTTCGTTGAAATAAAAACTCCTACACATATAAATATAATGCCAATCCATCTACTTATCGGAATTTCCTCTTTAAACAAAAACATAGATACGAATAATACTATTGGAAACGCTAAAGCCTGAATAGGATATGCAAAACTTATAGGAATTTTACTTAGAATATATAACCATAAACCTGTAGTACAAGCATATAAACAAAGTGCAAAAAATACAATAGGTGTAAAAAATAATTTTATTATATCAAAAATACTGTCTATATTTTTTCCAGTTGAACCAATCTTGAATAAAATCTGGCCAGTAACCATTAATAATGTGTTGCCAAAACATAATAAAATCATTTTCATATTCTATCCTCACAATCTACATTTTCTAACTCTCTAACTCTTTTTTCTAAGATAGCTATAACTTGAATTAACTTTTTATTTTTATCATTCAACTTCGATACAATAGATGTTAGTGACATTAAAATAATTAGTATACCAAAAATAAGTATAGCAAATAATCCATTAGTTGCTTCTATAATTCCTATACTTTTTGTTATGAGCAAAAGAAAATCTGGAGATACAACAAGAATCATCATAATCGCACCCAAACCAATCCATAACAAAGTGTATTTTAAATATAACTTGTCATCTCTTAATAATTTTAACAGTAAATAGAAGTATAAAAGCACACCCAAAAGAAGAGTAATCCTTAATGTCATATCCAAACTACAACGCCTTCCTTCCCTTAAAAGTTAATTTATACAAAATAATAGCAATTGATACTTTTATCATATAGTAAATGGATTTAAAGGATGTTATGGAACTTTCTCCTCCCGTCCTTTCATGCATGATCACGGGTACTTCTATAATTCTTGCTTTATGTACAACTGCTGCAATTATTGCTTCTGGCTCTGGATAATCTTGTGCATAGTTATTAGCAAAAATTTTTATCATTTTTCTATTTATTGCTCTAAATCCACTAGTCGCATCATAAATCTTAGTCCCAGAAACTAATTTGATTAAAATACTCAAACAACTTATTCCAAATCTACGCATCCCAGTAGACTGAAAACCTTCTTTGTTCATAAATCTTGAACCAATAACAAAATCAGCTTGTCCATTAATTATAGGATCAATTATCTTCTTTATATACTTAGGATCATGTTGTCCGTCACCATCCATTTGAACAGCTATATCATAATCATTATTTAAAGCATATATGTAACCTAATTGCACACCTCCTCCAATTCCAAGATTTACAGGCAAATCTATATAATTAGCATTTATATCTTTTAAGATTTTTATAGTATTATCGTTAGAACAATCATTTATCACTATATAATCAATGTCACTATTTATCCTCTGTAGCTCATCAATAACTTGCCTTATATTACTTTCTTCATTATAAGCTGGGATTATAATTAATGTTTTCATTTACATCCTTCTTTCAATTGCATTACAAAAATTAATTAACCTCATGTTCTTTTTTAATTGCTTGCAAAAATACTTTTTTTAGTATCACATAATATTGGTATACTTCATAAATTGCATATCCACTTAACGTAAATAAAAAAGGTAAGATAGGATAGTTATATTCTGGATATGGTAAAAATAAACCACAAAGTATTATAGAATATATAATTATTAAACTAAAGATCATAACAATTTGACGAGTTTTCCTTCTAAAAATCCCAATTACTGCTCCACCTAAAGCTAAAATTAAAAGAGCATAATATATTTTCTGTAACAATGTTTTCTCAATATCTAATAAAGTAATTGGATAATAGATATCGACTATCGATTGCTTAGGTTTATAAAATAAATAATCCTTAGCTAACGATTTCTTGTCGTTTCTCCACCATTGTGTGAGCCTTTCTATTGCAACATTTTTTTCTCTTTCCATTCTGTTATACAACGAATTTTCTTCTTTAGCATCATATAGAGTTGTTCTATAATCATTCATTTGCATTTCTGATTTTGGAAAATACTTTCCACTAAATGTTCCTCCTAAAAGTGGATCACCAATTCCACCAGTTGTGGGTACAAATCTACCAACCACATTATAGTTTCGAACACACCAAGGCGATAATACTAATGATAAAATAATAACAGCATAAATCCCTTTTGTTATCAATATCTTAATAGGAAATTTTTTATGATAAAAATAGAAAATAAAAATTATCGGAATTAATGCAAAATTGTTTCTAAACATTAATTGCATAATATATGTTATCATTAATAAAATAAAATCTCTATCACTTTTTGTTTCACAATACCTTAAAACAAAATAAACGAACCAAATAATAGAAACTGTTGTAGGTGTTTGTGTTAAAAATAAAACATCACACAAAAACAAAGGAGGCCATATGGCTAGAATTATTATTGTTATTAAGGATACATATCTATTAATAGTTTTTTCAATGATTAAATACATTCCATATATTCCAAAACACCCTATAATAGCAAATATACATTTAGATAATAGCATCCCAGTTTGATCATATCCAAATATTTGGAATAGTAATCTAAGCAAAAACAATATGCCTGGCATTATTATCATTGCATGTTCTTCTGGCCAAGCGATTCCGTAAACAAGCACATTATTCTTTATAAATGAAATTGCTCCAAATACATAATTTCTGTCGTCAGAATAAGTTGATAACTTATTTCCATAATTAAATATTAAAAATATTCGTATTAATAATGCTAGAGCTAATACAATTAAAACTATATTAGAAAATTTAACTGTGATAATTGATTTATTATCACTACAATGATCCTTCATGGAAATCCCCCCTACTTAAAAATTACGTCCATATCCCTTAATGTTAGACTTCCGGCTTTTCCTTCTCCTCTAATATCAAATAAAATTTTATAGTACTTGGCCTTATTGTTTACTTTAGTTGAAAAAGAATATGCTTTATTTCGCAAATTACTATCATTTTCATATAAAGTATCTGTAGAAATGTTGTCTATCTTGGTTGCATTTTCGATTTTCTTGGAATCATTAAATTGAAAAATGTAAGCTGTAATCTTTTGTCCAGGTTTAAAATACAAAGTACAATCAAACTGAATTTTACTTGTTCCTTCCGGTATCTTAGCTAAATCTAAATACTTCTTACTTGGTAGAATTCCACCATCACCGTCAAGCATTTGAAGATATATTTTATTTGATTTATCTGTCCAAGTAAGATCAATCCTATGCTCTCCACTTACTTTTAAATCCCCACCTTCTCCGTACACAAACCATGGATATTCAGATGTTTTTTCATAATCAGTATAATAATTAAAATCATTTTTTGCGTAACTATAATTAATACACATTGTAGTTATTATACATAAAATTACTAGACATAAAATAAATATATGTAATGCCTTATGTCTTTTTATATATTCTTTGGCATTTCCCAAGATAATTCCCCCTTTTCACTAATCAAGCTTCAAATAATTATAAACCTTAATTATTATTAACACAGTATTATTTCAAACCCATAAAATATATACCCTCCAAGTTACTAATATAATAATTATCCTTTGGAACTTAAGCAAATATTTCTCATTGATGTTGATCTAACTAACTATAGAAGTTCTGAAACTATTAATTCTTAAATATTTCAATTGGTAATTCGCATCATTGTCTTTTGCATGATATTTTTCTAGAATTATTGCTCTTTTACGTAATATATACTATATTAACGCGTTGTGCTAATTTTTATATTGCAATTATTGTAGTATAAAAATGCGCAAAATATCCTTGAGTAAAATTTAATGAATTTTAACCAAATGCAAGATGTTTAATTTGAGCTATATGAATAGTATTTCCTGTAATTGCATTTAGTACAAATGATATATTATGAGTAAGTATTTTTAGAGTAATTCTCAGCATTAATCCCCACTTTGATTTAGCTAGAACTCTCGCAATATTAAATTGGCCAGCTAATTGAGAAAAACTAGTTTCAACTCTCCGACGCGCTTTTGATAAAGCGTTACGAAGTCGTTTTTCTAGTGGTGTTTTACTATTTTTTCTCTTCAGCGATAAAAACAAGATTTATTTTTCTTCAGCTAATGATACTTTAAGCTCATTACCGATGTATCCTTTATCAGCGAGTATCTTTATATTGGTGTTTGTTTGAATGAGTTCGAATACAGCATCTCTATGATCAGTATTAGCAGTCGTTAAAAGAAAATCTGTTATGAAACCATCAGTAGTAATTAAAGCGTGAAGTTTCAATCCAAAATAAGTTTTCTTTTTTGAAGCGCAATAACTATAAGTTGATATGTCCTTGAATAATTTACTAAAGCAGGCTCTTCCGAATTTGCATACTGGGATAGGCATACTGTCAATAATTCTAGTATCATCATCACTAAATATTGGCAAACTTGAAAAGTATCTTTGGATTTCTAAAATTACTTTGTGTAAACATCATCGATTAACACAAAAGAAATTATAAAAAAATCTTTTAAATTAGCAATTTTTTCAGTATTATAATAAGTGAACTCTAACATTTTAATCATCTCCTTATTATACTTTTAGTGTTAATTTAATTATAATTGGGATGATTAAATTTTGTTAGAGTTTTTCTTTATTAAATTTTAACTAGCACAACGCGTTATATTAATTTAACTATATAATTCAATTTATTTCTGATACTATTAAATCAACTATAAAAATGCTTTCATCTAATTTTATACATAACTTCTAATTTATATTATTAATTAACTGAATTTCTCTATCAATAGTAAATTCTTTAGATGTCTGATTTCTCACTCTATTGGCTGCATTTTTTGAAAGATCTAAAAAATATTCAGGATCATTGTAAAGATTTTTTATACCTTCAGCCATTGCAATGTAATCTTCCTCACCAGCAAGTATTCCACATTTTTTATCTACAAATTCAGGTATAGCTGCTACAGCATTAGTAATAGGTACAACACCACATGACATTGCTTCATCACGAGAAACCCCTTGTGTATCTCCTCTTGTAGGTACGAGGACAACCCCACTATTTTCGTAAATTTTCGAGATTTGCTGCTGTCTTAAAAATTGTTTTTTTATAGTTACATTCGTAAATTTCTTTAATGGTTTTAATGTTTCGTCAAACAAATCGCCATCACCAATGAATGTAAAATTTATATTTTCGAAAAAATCTTCATTACTAAGTTCAAGTACAGCTTTTACTGCCAAATCATTCCCATATATTTGACTTGAATATGGTCTTATAGATATAATATTCTTTCTAGCTTCCGGATTTTTTTTATAATATTTAAAAAGGTTAGTATCGATACAATTGTGAATTATGCTATATTCCTTATCATCCATTGATATTTTGTAATCTTCCATTATCATATCGAAGAAATATTTTGATACATAAACAAAGTGAACTTTCATTTCTTTATAACATGAAAAAACTTCTTTCCAAAAATCCATTCGTAAATCTGAATCCTTTTTTGCCATTTCTAATTCATCATCCGTTTTATAGTTAAATTTTCTTCTCCACCATGGTTGGATTTCAGCACCATGCAGCCATACTATAATCTTAATTTTATCCTTAAATCCCTTTAAAACTTCCCACATTTGTCTATCTAAAAAATGAACACAAACTGTGTCAATATTACCAGTTTCAAGAATGTTTACAAGAGTCTCTCCTTGTCCTTCAACTACATTAATCCCTTCAAACTCTCTATACTCATTTTTAGCATAAATGTTCATACGCATAACATCATATACAAAACCATCCTCTTTATAAGCAATCATGCGTTTATGCACAAACATATTTCTATAGAGCATCTCAGAAGAAGGGTAATGATTTGATAATACAAGCACATTAGAACGTGATACAAAGCAAGCTTTTTCTTCTGGATTTTCATCTGCACCAACTAAAATTTCGCTAATTTTTAACTCTCCACTTCCTTTGATCCTTAAACATAATTTAAAAAACACTGCATTTTTTGGTACTTCTACATTAAGTAACCTATTAAGTTTAGTAAATGCAGGAGATATTTTCTTTTGATTATTATCATAAAAGATGCATGTACCTAAACAATCAAGACTTCCTACTCCATTAAATACTAAATTTATATGTCCATCCTCTAAAAATTCATTTACATCAAATAATCTTTCTATATTAATGTAATGGCTGATTTCACTATCGAGGGTACTCATAAATTTAACTGCATTATCGATTTTATTAAATGTAACAGACGAGTCTTTGTACTGTTTCATATTATTAAATAGTTCCTCATTTAACAGTGACAGTCCCAAACTTTGGAACTTATCTATTTTAATATGCTCAGCTGTTTTTTCAATTGTTTCCATCGGAATTCCTTGGTCTGTGATAATAATGTCATCGACTACTTCACAATTATCACTTATTAAATTCTCGCAGAAATTAAACTCATCAACAGATAATAGTTTTTCGCCTGTAATTTCACTTAACTCCCAAAGTTCATTAATGGTATTACTTTTGAACAACTTATTTTTAAACATAGCTCTATCTATTTTTAGATTGATTACTTCTTTATAAGTATTATTTATACTCTTTATCGAAATAATGTCTTTTATATTATAATAAAAGTCAGCCTTACCAACACCATCACAATCGCTATAGCGAGTACTAAGAGCAAAATCTAACAGATAATTTTCACCGTAATAGTTCTTACTATTAAATATTGTAATATATCCATTCTCACCTAACTTACTTACTATATCTTCTTTTATTTCGTCACTTGTCAAATAAATTACATCCTGAATATTTTCATTTATTTTATATTCAGCAAATATATAAAGCTTTTTCGAATTATACTTTTGCCTTTTAAAAGATTTAATTATACTACTAAATTCTTTTTCATCACTAACCTTTGCTAAAATATTTATATTAGGTAATGGCTTTTTAATATCTTTGTTAAACACCTTTTCAACAATATACGAAAGCCTGTCCTCATATAAATGTTCATTTAATACTTTTCTCAATCCAAGTAATCTGTATTTTCTAAAATCAACAGTATTATTGCACCATTTATTTATACTTTGCTTTAATGTTTCACCATCATCAGTACATATAGTTAAATCTCCAAAAAAATTTTTTACTCCTCTTGAATAATTACCTACTGTAACAGTGTTAGATGCCAACATTTCAAATAAACGTCGTGCAAACATGGTTTGTGATTGTTGAACAGAATTCATATTAACACCAAAATTGTATCCCTTGTATGCAATATCTATTTCACTAGGATCTAAGCTTCTGAGTATATATTTATCATATATTTCTGGAAACTTATGTTCTGGACGAGCATTCTTATAATTTCTATCATAAATATCAAAACCTTTAGTTTCTATAAAAAACTTTGAGAAATCATCAAAAACTTTACATCTATTTACATATTTATGATAATATGCACCTGCGAAAGAATACTTGTCTTTTCTATCATACTTTTCAATTGGATTATGTATTTTAGGCTGTGCTGCGAAATGAAGATGATATACATTATCATGTTTAAGAGAATTCTTATATTTTTTAACGCAATCAATATCTGTTGTAAAAACAAAATCCGCCATTCTAGCAGCTATCATAAATATATCAGTATAAATAGGATCTTCCTTATTCCAAAAAATAATAGGTATATTATTATCCTGACAATAACTTGTCATTTCAAAATATTCTTTACTTCCATTGGCTATTTTTCTATACCACAAATCATTTTTACCTTTCCAGGCTGATTCAATAAATAGCATGTGAGGCTTAAATTCGTTTATTTCATTTTTCCATCCCTCTGGAGTCACTTCTAACACGGTGCATTCTGGAGAATAACTATCAAGAGTAAACCTATCCATAATACATGCTACTCTTAAATCTTTTAAATTATCTATATCCAAATTAAAATCACGTACTGCATTTGTTTTAATTTCATTTTTTTGTACTATTTTAAATCCCATTTTTTCAACAATATTAATAACTGCTTCTTTTTGTTTCTCAATATAATTTATTCTTTTATCTATATAACTTAAATCTAACAAATTATCGTACCTCCTATTTCAATTTAGCCTTTAATTTTTTCAATAATTTATACACTTTAATCCCAATCTTTCCAACGAATGTATTAGTGATTAATGATAATTTTCGTCTATATTCATCATTTTCATGCTTAAGGTAGTTTTTTTGCGTCTCAAGCCTATTTATTAGAGCTTTATTTTCTTTCAATATTGATATTTCATCATTAAAATCATTCACAAGCTTTTCAACGATATTCATTAATTGATTTTTTTCATCAAGTAATCCTTTATTATCCGCTTTTAAGCTATTAAGTTCCTTAATAGTGTTATTGTGTCTTTCCTTAATAGTATTAAATTCTTTAATAGTATTATTGTGTTTTTCTCTAAGTTTAGAATATGTTTGAGTTGACTCTCTATATTTTTCATTTGCTTTAATTTTATCAGAATACAATTTTTCTAGCTTTCTAGTCATTGCCCAATCAATTCTCAGAAAATTACTTTCTAATAAAGCTACATTTTCATGAGTATAATTAAATTTAATTATTCTTTCACACTTTTTAGCAACTAAACCTAACCATCTTCCCATATACTCAATTTTTTCTATTTGGAACTCTTTTTCAATAACGTCTATTATATTACTTAAGTAGAACGTAGAGTAATGATCAGGATGATTATTAACACCAAAAGGCACAGTTACAACTAACAAACCATTATCATGCAAGTATTTTTTTGCATTTACTATAAATTTAGAAGGATCCTCTAGATGTTCTAATACTTCAGTCATAACAACTGTATCAAATTTTACATTTTCATCAAAATCTAAAAAATCAATACATCGGAATTCTACATTTTCTTTAATATCATTATATTTTTCTTTCAATAATGAATCGGCAAATTCAACAGCCTCTTTTTGTATATCCAACCCCAAAACTCTTTTGCCTCTTTCTGCCATTAGTAAAGATACTATGCCTTGAGAGCAACCAACATCAAGTATAGACCTTGCATTATTAACTTCATCTAAAATCCAATTAACCCTTTCCATCACATTATTTTTAGTCTCATTACCAAAATTCCCCATATATGCTTCATAAATTTTATCATTATTTGCCATAATAGATCTCACTTTCTAACTATAAAAACTTTTCCTGATACTCTTTTAAATTAACCTCAAAATTACTCCGTTCATCATTTGTCATAGCGTTAAATTGTCTAGCAAAAATACAGTATGGCTTAATAATTCTTTCTGGCACATCAACACCTACAATATTCCCCTTATTAAGCCAAACTATTTTATCACAAAATTCGTCCATCTGTGCAACTGCATGACTAACAAAAAGTATAGTTTTCCCCTTTTCTTTGAACTCATTCATTTTATCAAGACATTTCTCAGTGAAACTATTGTCACCAACAGCTAAAGCCTCATCAATTATAAGTATATCCGGATTCATATGTACAGATATCGCAAAACCTAACCTAGAACGCATACCACTCGAATATGTCCTTAATGGTTGGTTTATATGAACGCCTATATCTGCAAAATTAATAATATCCTCTCTTATAAATTCTGTTTCACTTTTGCTAAAGCCTAGTAAAAGACATTTGTAGTCTATATTTTCTACACCTGTAAGATGATTTTCCATACCTGCATTAGCAGAAAGCATATTTACTTCACCATCAACTTCAACTGTTCCATCCGTTGCATAAGTTATACCTGTAATAATACTCGAAAGTGTAGATTTTCCTGATCCATTAAGGCCTATCAATCCTACAATTTCACCCTTTTTGAACTCTAGATTAATATTTGAAAGTGCAGCAAATTCTTTAGGTCTATAAAATGGTAAAAATAGCCCCTTTAATCTTTCAAAATCTCCAGAGTATAATGGGTACTTTTTATATAAATTTGTACACTTAATAGCTAAATTATTATCCATATAATCCACCAAGCCCATCTTAAATTAAATCTATAAATTGTTTACGAAATTTCATATGTATGTTACATCCGATTATAAATATTATTATAGTAACAATCCAAAAAAACACACCTTGTTTCCAATGCCACATAAGGTTTCTTCCATAAAGCAAGCTATCCCTGTATCCATCTATAATATACGAAAATGGATTCAGACTAAATGCAAACCTAAGCTGTTTGGGCAAATTATCTTGCACCCAAACAATAGGTGTAATATAAAAAAGAAGTCTAATAATCGATGCCATAATTTTCTGAAAATCTCTAAAAATAACTACGATAGCAGATGCAAAAAGTGCATATCCAACAAGAAATGCAAAACTGCAAAATGTAAAGTAAAAAGTTTGCCACCAATAAAAACTAAGATTATAGCCAGAGCAAAATATAATTACAACTACTACAAGCATAGCCCAAAAATGACCAATAAGAGCTGATAATACAGATTTTACAGGTACAATAGACATAGGAATATACATTCTTTTAAGTATTCCACTATATGAATATATTGAGCTTCCCGTAGTAGTCAATGCTGTACTGATATAGAACCAAGGAATAATTCCCACAATCATCCAAATAATATACGGATACTTTCCTTGTGGAGCAGCTGATTTCAATCCTATTGCAAAAACAAACCAAAATACAAATATTTGAAGTGCTGGATTAAAAAAATTCCATAAAAATCCAAACATAGTTCCATTGTTTTGCGCTTTTAGTTCATAATTTGCTAATCTTAATAGTCTATTTCTATTCTCAAAATTTTCTCTAAAAACAGTTTTAATGTTTTCCCACATAATGTCATTTTTCCTTTCAATGTATACTTAACGAATTAACTACGTACATTTAATATGAAATAATATCTAATGGTCTTTCATTTTTAATGTTAAAATAATAAAGAATTATATCAACAATTCTTTGAGATGCTTTCCCATCACCAAAAGGATTTTTTGCCTGTGCCATTTTTTCATATGCCTCTCTACTATTTAAAAGTTCATGAGCCATTTCAAAGACAACCGCTTCTTCATTTCCAGCTAATTTAAGTGTTCCCGCCTCAATTCCTTCAGGTCTTTCCGTTACATTTCTAAGAACAAGAACTGGCTTTCCCATCGACGGCACTTCTTCTTGAAGCCCACCACTATCTGTCATAACCAAATAGGAACGCTTCATGAGATTATGCATATCTTTTAAATCTAGAGGCTCTAAAAGATGTATCCTTTCATTATCACCTAAGATTTCTCTTACTGGTTCTTGAACCGCAGGATTTTTATGAACAGCATATACAACCTCTACATCTTCATTTATATTTACTATTCTTTTAACTGCATTGCATATATTTATAAGCGGTTTTCCAAGATTTTCACGTCTATGAGCTGTCATAGCAATTACTTTTTTATTTTTAAAATCTATATTGTTTAACTCATCAACGCTAAATATATATTCATCCTCTATAGTAGTTGATAATGCATCTATTACAGTATTTCCAGTTATAAAAATATCTTCTTCTGGTATATTCTCTTTTAAAAGATGCTCTCTAGCAAGAATAGTTGGACAAAAGTGTAAGTCCGCTAAAGCACCTGTTAATTTTCTGTTTATTTCTTCTGGAAATGGCTGATATTTATCATAAGTTCTTAGTCCAGCCTCAACATGTCCTACTTTTATTTTATTATAATAAGCTGCTAATGCGCCAGCAAGAGTAGTCGTAGTATCTCCATGTACAAGTACTATATCTGGCTTAACTTCAGACATAAGTTCACTAAGGCTTTCCAAAGCTCTTGTAGTAATGTCAGTCAAATTTTGACCTTGACGCATTATATTTAAATCAAAATCCGGCTTAATATCAAATATTTCTAAAACTTGATCAAGCATTTCTCTATGTTGACCTGTTACACATACAATACTTTCAATATTTTCATTTTTTTCAAGTTCCTTTACAACTGGAGCCATTTTTATAGCTTCTGGTCTTGTTCCAAAAACACTCATAACTTTAATTATTTTCATATATACACCTCATTATTAGATTTTTTGAAACTTATCTACAACCTTCTAACTAACATATCTGTCAAAAAGTAAACAAGTCATCCTTTGCGATATAATATTCTGTTAACACTCCAAATATATCACATAAAAATGACTTAAATATTATTATATCACTAAATAATCAAAGATATTTATTATGAAATTTTTAAAACCGAATTTATATAGCTTGAATTCTATAGCTCAATCGCTAAACAAACTTTGGTGATAAATTCAAATTTCCTATTATAAATACCAATATTACTGCATATCAATATCTTCATTAGCATACTTACTAATGATTTAATCATATCTAACATTAAATGTCAAACGAATAGCACTCTATATTATATAGAGTGAGACTTAGCTCAAATAATATTTTTTCATGCCATTTATTATATAATTTATTAAATAATAAATTGATAATACTAAACTCAACTTCTCACTTTTCCTATATACTACCCACCTATTCATACCTGCCTTTAATTTATCAGAAGAGCGCCCCCCTTTTCTATATATTACTAAGTACTCCTGAATTCCTACTGCTTTATATCCAGATCTTAGTAATTCTAGCCACAGAACAAAATCTTCATGAAAAAATTCTGTTTGAAAAGAATATTTCTTAAGCACATAACTTTTAACAATAGTAGTTGAAAGACAAATAACATTTTCCTTTAATAGCCTAGTATGGTTGATTTCCTTAGGTACACATCTAAGACCACTATTAGTTCCATCATTACTTATCATTTCATATGATGTATAGCATATGTGAGCATTTTTTTGTCTAATATATTTCAATTGTTTTTCTAATTTAGACACCTTCCATATATCATCACTATCCAAAAAACTAATAAATTCACCTCTTGCTATATCTATTCCTATATTTCTAGTCTTCGCCACTCCTAAGTTTTTTGAGTTTCTATATAAAATTATTCTATTATCTTCACTACTTAACTTTTCTAGAATTTCAAACGAGTTATCTGTTGAACAATCATCAATGGCGATTAACTCAAAATTTGTATAACTTTGATCTAAAACTGAATTAATTGTTTTTTCAATTGTTCTAGATGCATTATAAACAGGTATAATTACAGACACCAACACTTCCACTTTCTAGTTCCCCCTACAAAACTCTATCTTAATCCAGTATACCACAACATAAATTTATTTAATATTTGTTTTTTAGTCATAGCTTCTTAAAATATAGTTGGATTATTCCTTAAATTCATCTATAATTATATTGAGGCCAAACTGCATGTAGTCCGTAAAAAATATTAAGTAAAAAGGATGAATTTTAATGATAAGAGAAAATCAAAACTTATTAAATAAAATAAATGCTCTTAGCGATATATTAATATTATTCATCTCTATGAGCATAGCTTATTTTATTCGTTTTTTTATTTTTTCTCCTGACACAATCTATTTAAAATTTAATATATATATGAAATTTACTTTTCTCTTGATTCCTATAAATGTTACGCTATATATCTTTTTCAATTTATATGATTCAATAAGATCCTCTTTAATTAGTAAAGACTATATTAAAGTAATTAAAAGCAATACCATTTTAATCGCTTTTTGCTTATCTGCATTATTCATCTTTAAATTAGTTGACATTTCAAGATGGGTTTTAATTATCTTTTATTTTATTAATACCACTTTAGTCATAAGCAAGAGATTTCTTCTAAAGAAAACTTTATCTAATATTAGAACAAACGGATTGAACTTAAAACATGTATTAATTGTTGGTTCCGGAGAAACAGCTTTAGAGTATCTAAACATTATTAAAAATAATAAAAGTTTTGGGTATAGCTATGATGGTTATGTTTCTGATTCTTCACACTTCGTTGGTAGAAGATTCGGTGGGTATGAACAATTATTAGATATATTATATAAATTTAAATTTGATGAAGTAGTTTGCGCACTTGACTTGTGTGATGCAAAATATATCGAGAACATAATTTCTGATTGTGAGAAAAGCGGTACTAAGATTTCTATAATACCATTTTGCTACAAATATATATCTAGTCAACCTTATATTGATCAAATCGAAAAAATTCCTTTAATAAATTTAAGAAGAATTCCTCTAGATAATTTAGGTAATGCGTTTTTAAAGAGAAGTTTAGATATATTGGGTTCAATATTTTTGATTGTTATTACATCTCCTATTATGTTTATTTCATCAATTATAATTAAGCTTACTTCTCCTGGATCAATTATTTTCAAACAAACTCGTGTAGGCTTAAACAAAAAATTATTTACTATGTATAAATTTAGGTCCATGAAAGTAAACTCTAAATCTCAAACTGCTTGGAGTACAAATATTGATCCACGTAAAACTAAGTTTGGTGCATTTATACGTAAATTTTCTATAGATGAATTGCCACAATTTTTTAATGTGTTAAAAGGTGACATGAGCTTAGTTGGCCCTCGCCCAGAACTTCCTCATTTTGTTGAAAATTTTAAAAATGAAATTCCTCGTTATATGATCAAACATCAAGTTAAACCTGGAATAACTGGACTAGCCCAAATAAATGGTTATAGAGGTGATACATCAATTATAAAAAGAATTGAATATGACATATACTACATTGAAAATTGGAATATATTAATTGATATAAATATATTATTCAAGACACTTTTTAAAGGAATTAAAAATAACGAACAAATTATAAACTCTGCTACAAAGATTTCAAAAGATGATAGCTTAACATTTTGATCTCTTAAATTATAAAATTTAATGATAATCAGGTAAAAAAATCATATCATAGATAATCATTTGTCTATGGTATGATTTTTTATTTCTGATCTTAATTAGTTTCACCATTAATCTTATAAATCTCTCTTTCTAATATGTGCTGTGGAAACAACTTCAAAAAAAACATCAGCTTTCTGATTTCTTGAAATAACTTGTCCGTGATGCTATAATATTACATATTTGTATGTGTAAATTACAAAAATAAAGTTATTAGGATGTGTAAAAATGAATGATTTAAGAAACGGTTCTAGAGAAAAATCTTTTAACTTTTTCTTTCCCATTGCGCTTATATTAACAATTGTGCCATCAATAGTTCGGATGACAGTGCTTCATGTTGATGAGAATACATTTAATATATGGGGTGCTACTACTAAAACAGATTTGTTTTCTCAAAAAAAAGCTTTTCTTTTAATGCTCTTTTCTATTATTTTGATTCTTATTAGTATTGCCTTCTTCAAGAAAATTTTTAGTAAAAAAGATAGGCATACTAATTACATATTAGTTGCTTGCGGTATATTTACATTTTTTACGCTACTATCATCAATATTTTCAAAATACAAAACAGTATCTTTTTGGGGAATATTTGACAGAGCTGAAGGTTTCATTACTATAGCCTGTTATATTATTCTTTTCGTATATTCAATTTATACCTTCAAAACTACAAATAATTATAAATACATTATTGTTCCAATTCTCATTCTAGTATTTATAAACTCATTTTTAGGTATTTTTCAATATATTGGTCAAGATTTAATTAAAACTTCGTTAGGTACTTCTATAGTTGTTCCTTCACAATATCAAACTGCTAATTCTCAAATTGATTTATTAAAAGAGCAAGGAACGATCTACGGAACTTTTGCTAATTTTAATTATATGGGTAGCTTTATTTGTATGACTTTACCAATATTATTTTGTTACACTATTGTTGAAGATGATATCACTTATAAAATAATGTCTTTTATAGGCACACTTCTTTCTTTATGGTTACTATTTGGTAGCTCAGCCCGTTCAGGAATAATTGGTGTTTTAGGTTCGATTATATTAGGTTGTGTTATTTTTTACAAACCTATTTTCAAACATTGGAAAGGTATCTTAATTATAGTGACTACTTTCGCAATAATGATTGTTGGCCTGAATTTTGCGAGTAAAGGAAGCATCTTGAGGAGGGTTCCTAGTTTACTTACTGATGTGTCTAGTATAACTAAAGATACGAGCAACTTCAATTATGCTGATTATACTCCTATTAAAGATATAAAGTATAATAATAAAACCACTGAGGTTATATTCCCAAAAGATACTTTAAAGATAACTTATGAAAATGGTTTACCTGTATTCAGAAATTCGCAAGATGAAATTGTTTCATTTGTATTAAAAGATAAAGTGCTAGTAACTGATTCTGATAATTTCAAAAATGTTACTTTTGCCTTTGGAAAACTTGATAAGAACTCTATTATTTCTGATAGCCTTCTTTTAAGAATTGATAACAAACCAATATTTTTATTTAAATTAGATAGCAATAAAATTTTTCACCTAATAGATATGAGTACAAAGAAATTTATTGATTTAGAATATCCTGAAACTATAGGCTTTAAGGGAAAAGAAAAATTAGGCTCTGCCAGAGGTTATATTTGGTCAAGATCTCTTCCTCTTATCAAAAACACTATAATCTTGGGAACAGGTCCAGATACTTTTGCTTTCGATTTTCCACAAGAAGATTTGATCGGCAAATACTATGCTTATGATACTCCAAATATGGTTGTAGACAAAGCTCATAACCTTTATCTACAAATAGCTATTAATTATGGTGTAATCGCATTGATAGGCTTTATATTTATCATACTGATTTATATTTCTGATAGCATAAGGCTCTATGGCTTTAAAGATACTTATAAAGATAAATCTCAAATATTAGGCGCTATTACTTGTTTGGGTGTAACTGGATACTTATGCGCAGGATTATTTAATGATTCAGTTGTAAGTGTTGCTCCAATATTCTGGATAATATTAGGAGTTGGTGTTGCAATCAATTCTATTAACAGAAAAACCTTACAAAAAGATCATAGCAACTAATGAATCGTTAATTATAAAAACTTCAAAATATCCATAAGATAGAAGTTCAAAGAATCTACCTTATGGATATTTTTCTCCTGTAATATAAATAACCTAATGTAAAAAATAACGTAAACTGCTAATGTAATAAAAGACGCTTATAGAAAGAAAGTTATTTTATAAACTTTTTAAAACCATAAATAACGATTATGACTCTAAATTTACTAAATCATCATAAAAAATAAGCATTACAATCAGCTGCACTATTTTATGAAGCAAAAAACAGCTTTATATTATAGTCTAAATTAGATTTTTTATCTAATATCTAATTAATATTCTTCAAATCGAAATACTTAACTATAAAACTTTAAATAAAAGTATTATTTAAAGTACATCTAGATCTTAATAGATATTAGAAACTGATGCAATAAGCCTTTAGAATATCTATTAAACGATCCAGATTCTCTAATACATTATAATACTCATGGATTATAAACTATGTATCATTTTTTGTTAAAGTATATCATAAAATAATTAACTTGTGTGATTGGCATATATTAATATAGCTAAACAGTTTACCACATATAGTTTCTTGCTATCTGAATGTGAGCTATAAATAAAACTCTAAACTTTCTCTACATTCTTTAGAAATATATTTTTTACACAGAGTAATTAATAATACAACATTATCGTTTTTAGACATTCTTTTGATTTCAGATATAAAATATTCTCCTTCTGTTCATAATATACTCATAATAATTTTATAGAAATTTTTTTTAAAAATTATAAAATCTTAAGACTATTAAGTAATTCAAATTCTTATAGTTTTATTAAATTTCACTAGCACTCTAAATGCTCAATTATATAATCTTATTATCATATCTTTTCTACCTATTATAAATTTACTATCGCAGATATTGTATGGAAACATTAAGTTTTTTCTATTTTATGAGCGCAAAAAAAGGACAAGGCTTAGCCTTGTCCTTTTCTATTCATCTAATAAGTTTAGATTAAAACTTATCTAACCCAAGCTCCATTAGCTCCTACATAGTATCCATCAGGAGTTGTTGTGTTAGCTAACATAGCACCTGATCCATTTAAGTAGTACCAAGTTCCGTTATCATTTAACCAACCAGTTTGCATAGCACCTGATCCGTTTAAGTAGTACCAAGTTGCTCCATCTTGAACCCAACCTGTAGCCATTGTACCATCAGCTTTTAAGTAGTACCAAGCACCACCGTCTTGTAACCATCCAGTAGCTTTAGTTCCATCAGCTTTAGTGTAAGTCCATCCTGCTGAAGTTTGAGTCCATCCAGCTGTAGTTACAGGAGTTGTTGTTTCTCCACCGTTGTTATCATCGCTCTTTCCTCCGATTAATGAATATACATCATCATCTTCGCTCCAAGCAACCATGTTATCTTTGTCATAAACTGATAATTCATCGAAAGATCCGTCTACTTTGTAAACTTTATCCCAGTCATCAGTGTTATCGAATTTGTAGATATATCCACCATCTAATCTCCAAAGATTTCCATCAACGTCTGTTTGAACAGCTGCAACGTTGCTATCTTGAGCACTTACTTCACAATCTTCTGAACTCTTATCTTCTTCATCAGCGTAGTAGTATCCACCTTTTGTCTTTAATGTATATGCATCAACAGTTACTTTTTTATTAGCATCATTAGCAGTATTGTAAGCTATAAGCTTTCCATTAGCTACAGTATACTTAGTTGTAGTAACAGCAGCTCCATTATTATCTATGAATAAACTTTCTTCATCTAATTTGCTTCCTGAATCATTAGATAAAGCATAAGTAGTTACTGTTTTAGCATATTTAGCTCCATCTACATCATCAGAATTTTGTGCTTTTGATATTTTTTGAATAGCTGAGAATGATACAGTATTAACTGAACCATTAGTATCAGGAGTAAATACTGTTTTATCTTTTATATCAGCTAATTTAACATCATTGATTTCTGTTATTCCAGCACCGTTAGTTGTTTTAACTGTTACTTTTACAAGTCTGTAGATATAATCTGCATCTTGTGTTAACACTGCCTTTTGTTCAACACTAGCACTTAATCCATCTTTACCAGCAATATTTTTTGATGTACTTGATTGAGTATCGTAAGTATCATTTGTATTTTCGATAGTTACTGTCTTATCTCCACTTGCACCATCAGCAGTTGTTGTAACTTTTAATTTACCTAAGTTATAATCTGCATCTATATAGTTACCTTCTGTGTCAGTGAAAACGTTGAATTCATGTGCCTTATCATTAGCATCTTTATAAGTTCCGTCAGAATTCTTAGTTGCAGCATAAGTTGTCGAATACCAAACTTTTCCGTATTTTGCTCCTGGAATTAAAGTTAAATTTTCTTCCTTCTTTATGTCATCAGATTGAGCTTCATCATATCTATCATCTGTGTCATCTTTGATTTTTTTTCTTAAAGCTGCTGCAGCATCATCTGCAGTATCTCCAACTACGTCATCATCAGTTACACTACCTTTATCTAAATCAACAGTGTAGTCTCCGTCTGATACATCTAAGTATTTTTCTCCAAATAGATTTGCTTCATCTCCTGAATCAACATCATCTAATTTGTTGAATTTTCCGTCAGCTACATAGTAAGCTTCTTCATCATCGTTGATTTCTCCATCAACAAAGAATTTACCGTCTTTGTATGCTACTGCATTGTATACAGTACCGTCTTCTGAATCAACTTTCTTTACGTCTGCAGCATAAGCAGGCACTAAAGCCATAACTGAAGCAGCAGCTACTAATAAAGATGTAATTTTGTTTGCTCTTTTAAACATAATTTCTTTTCCTCCTAAATTTTAAAATTCAGATAAATTATAGCATTATTGTACAACTATGTAAAGTTATATAATAACTACTAATGTATATTTTTGTATAAATTTCTTAGTAATCAAATAAATCACATGTAATTTATTACACATTTACATTAACTATAACATGATACCACATTACATAATGCTTGTACATAAAATGCTATTAACTTTCATAATTTACTGTTCTTCCTAGTATTTACTGTAATATCACTAAATAATACAATGCCAAAATTCATTTTGGGTACTTTTTTTAAAAAAATATATAAATATATTTTTTTAGTTAATATTAGAAAATAAATTTATTAAATTCTAAGTTAACTAATATATACAAGTAAAATTGTATTATTAAGTTTTATATAGTTCTATCTTTATAATCTTGATCTACTTGGTTATAATTCATTTTAAATGAATATATTCTATAACTATCCAAATAAACTTTCATTATACAATACAACTACTTAAATTCATTTTGGTACCTTTTTTTGTATAAATTTAATTTTTTCATTATTAATTACATACCATTTATCCATATAATGTTCAATATTGAGAATTTGAAATATCACAACAGAGAAATTGGATACATATTTGTAAAATAGGCATTTGAAAATAAGCTGCTTAGGTTCTTAATGGGAGGTTGTTCCATTCAATGCTTGTCACACTGAAAGTGGGAACATGCAGTAATGGGCACAACCTGCCATTTAGAACCTTTCAGCGAAATTTTCATAATCCTATGGAACAAATATGCATCCAATTTCGGCTAGGATTCTCACTACGCAACACTATCTACTAATTCAAAATTTTCTTCCTAATTATCTATTATACCAAGCTCCATCTGGTCCTAATTTATATTCACCAATTGTTGTATTATATGCCATAGATCCATCATTATTTAGATAATAATATTTTCCATTATTTGCATCTCTAATCCATCCAACCTGCATTGTTCCTTGCGAGTCTAAATAATACCAATTTCCATTTACTAATTGCCAGCCTGTTTTTCTAGCTCCATCATCGCCTAGATAGTACCACTTTCCATTATTATTTAGCCAACCTGTCGCCATATTCCCATCTGCTTGTACAAAATAGTTTTGCACCCAAGTATTCTTTACTGAGTTACCTGTTGAATCTTTGTATTGCCATTTCCCATCAACTTGAACCCATTGACTTGTTTTGGTAACTTCTGCTTGTTCACTGCTTTTAGAGTTATTATTTGAATTATCTTTACCTCTAGTAATATTTAAAGTATATACTCTTTCATTATCATCATCATCTTCAACTTTTATATCTATTACATTCTTCCCTTTATTTAAGGATACATCATCCTTAAATTTATCATCTTTATCAACTTTTACTCCATTTATTTTTACCTTATAATCGTCATATTTACCGCTATCGCAATCAGGCCTTGCACGTATTGTAATTTTACTTAAATCTTCTGGAACTTGCACATCATAAGTATAAACTTTTTTTGAGAAGTCTATATTTCCTCCCATTAACGTAATACTGCTTAAGTATACATTATCTGAATCCTCATCGTCATCATCATTTGATTCGGAGTATTTTACTCTAATCTTATATTCATTTACATAAGAATTATCACTATATTTTACTGTTCCTGGGTCCCCGTTATATACTCTTACAGTAATAACATTTGTTCCAGATAATAAGTCAACATCCTCTCCAATATCTTTTCCTTCAGTATCTGATGATGTTTCTTCAAATACCCTTATATTATCTGAATCCACCCCATCTGCATCTATATTTATTTCATCTGCTGAAGTTTTTCTGGTATAGTAAGTCTTTCCAGGCTGTACATCATCACTGTCTACCCTATGCTTATCTGTACAATCACTCTCACTATAAAGAGACATATTATCTCCGTTTGAATCTTCTACTGTTAAATTAGTTATTTTATTAGCTGCATAAGCTTTAGTAGTTAGTAGACCCAAATTAGCTGCTGGTGCAATTGTACTAACAGTGTTTACAGCTAATATTATGGCTATTATTTTTTTCAAATTTTTGTTCATATATTCTCTCTCCTTTTAGGCATATGAAATAAAATAACAAGTTCAAAATGCCATGATTATTTTTTATTATGCCTTATATAAAATAATATAAAGAACGCCTATTTCATAAGCGTTCTTTATTTTTAACCTGATTAAAATTAAATTTATTTAATCCAAGCCCCATCAGCGCCTAATCTGTATACACCAATTTTAGTGTTATAAGCCATAGACCCATCACTATTTAAATAATAATATTTTCCGTTCCTATCTTTTACCCATCCAGTCTGCATTCTTCCTTCTGAATCTAGATAATACCATTTTCCACTTGATTGTTGCCATCCAACTTTCTTAGCTCCATCTGTTCCAAAGTAATACCAGGTTCCATTAAGATTTAACCACCCTGTAACCATATTTCCATCAGAGTTTAAATAATAATTTTGTATCCAACTATTCTTTACTACTTTTCCTTCGGCATCATTATACTGCCATATTCCATTTGTTTGTACCCATTGATTAGCTTTAACATCTTTACTTCCTGTATTTGTATTAGTATTAGTTGAACTATTATTTGTATTACTTGAAGAAACATTTCCTCTATTTATAATTAAAGTATATACTCTATCTTTATTATTATGTTCAATTTCTACTTTTATGATATTTTGACCTTTTTCCAAATTAACAGTTCTCTTATAATTATCATCATAATCAGCATCTTCACCATCTATAGTAACATCGTAGTTATCATTTTCTGGTGTTGCTTTTATTGCTACTTGGTTTACATCACTATCTACATTATAAGTATACTTAGTTATTGAATTTGATAAATTTATAGTACTTCCAGCTATACTAAGTCTCTCCAAATAAATATCATCAAAATCTGTTTTATCTGAATCAGCTTCGTCTACATGTCTCACTTTTACTTCATATGTATTTAGCAGATCATACTCATTATCATCATGCTCATTATTTCTTACACTTTCACCGTCTAGATCTTTCCCATATACCTTTATAATAATATCAGTAACAACTGATTTATCTGTTAACTGAATATCATCTCCTACTTCTTTACCTTTAGTAGAATCTGAACTATCTCTAAATACTCTGACAAAGTTATCATCTGGCCCGCTTATATCCACACTTACAGTTTTTGATGAAGTTTTGGCATAATATGTTTCATCTTCATGAACATCTTCTTCCTTAACTCTATTCTTATAATCATTATCATCATACAGTTTTACATTATTACCATCACTATCATCTAATGATAAACTATCCAATGTACTTTCATCATTAGTAGTCGAAGCATAAGCCCTTGTAGTTAATAGATTTATCTTCGAAACTGGTGTTGCCGCTGAAATTGTTCCTATAGCTAGTACAATTGCAATCACTCTCTTTATATTTTTATTCATAGTCTATACCTCCACTTTTATTATGCATTCTCATTCTAATCTGGTGATTTCTATTTTTGTATCCAAGCACCATCATACCCTAATTTATATCCGCCTACTGTTGTATTATATGCCATGGCACCATTGCTATTTAAATAATAATACTTTCCGTTTGAATCTTTAATCCAGCCTGTTTGTATCTTACCTTGTGAATCCATATAATACCAAGCTCCATCTACTAACTGCCATCCTGTTTTTCTAGCTCCATCACTTCCTAAATAGTACCAGCTTCCGTTATAATTCAACCATCCAGTAGCCATATTTCCGCTATCAAGTAAGTAATAATTTCCTACCCAAGTATTCTTAACAAAATTTCCTGATGCATCATTATACTTCCATGCTCCATTTACTTGTACCCATTTATTCGCATTAGTTTCTCCTCCAGTGGTGTTATTTTGTGTTGAAGTCACACTTCCTCTAATTACAGTCAAAGTATAAACTCTTTCTTCACCACTATTTTCATTTTTAACATCTACCTTAATTTTATTTTCACCATCTTTTAGATTAACTGTTGATTTGTAATCATCATCTTCAAATACTTCATCACCGTTAACCTTAACTGTATAAAAATCTTTTTCTGGTTCAGCCTTAATTGTTACTTTGTTTACATCACTAGGGACATTAGAACTATAATTTACTTGTGATTGTGATAATGAGAAAAGTCTGCCATCAATGCTTAGTTTATCTAGGTAAATACTATCTTGATGCTCTGTCTCTGCTGTATCTTGCGAGCTTGTACCATTTGATGAAGGATTTCCTCTATTTATTATCAAAGTATATACTCTATCTTTATCACCATCTTCAAGTTCTATTTCAAACTCATTTGTGCCTTCATCTAAATCTACCTCTTTTTTATAGTTATCGGCACTTTGAACATTTTTATTATCTATAGTAACATCATAATCATCATCTTCTGGTGTTGCTTTAATTGTTACTCTCTTTACATCACTGGCAACATTATAAGTATAAGTTAATTCAGATTTTGACAACTCAACCTTATTATTATTTACGCTGAGTCTTTCTAAATAAATATTATCATTATCCTTATTTTGATTATAATTTGCGTTCTCTACTTTAATCCTATATGTACTTAAGACATTATAATCATCATTATCTTTGTATCTCATATCATCATCTGGTTCTTTGCCATATACCTTTATTGTAAGAGTCGTAGTTGAAGAATCATCTGATAAATCAACGTCCTCCCCCATCTCTTTTCCTTTTGAAGAAGATGATGTCCCATTAAATACTCTAACATATTTTTCATCAGGCCCATCAATATCAATACTTACAGTATCTGATGAAGTTTTTGCGTAATAAGTTTCTCCCTCTTCTACATCGCTAGCATTTACTTTGCTGTCATAATCACTATCACTATATAGTTTTATATTATTACCGTCTTCATCATTTAATTCTAAGCGATCCAAATAATCATCATCGTTATCAGTTGCTGCATAAGCTTTTGTAGTCAATACATTTATATTTGTAGCAGGCGCTGCTGCTGAAACAATTCCAAAAGCTAATGCTATTGAAACTATTTTAATCATATTTTTCTTCATTTTATTTCCCCCGTTTCTACTTATATATTTAATTAGTAAATGCATCCTTAATTAATTATATATCAGGATTAACAATTAAAGTAGGCTTTTTGAGTTTTTAGTAATATTACCACTAATATAAAATATTGTAAATATATTTGAAGCTTTTGAATATATTTATTTAAAGCAAAAGAAACGTCTATTAAATAAACGTTCTTTTGCTTTTTTAGTTATTATAATATTTATATTCTTAGTTAATCCAAGCTCCATCTGATCCTAACTTATATTTACCAATCATTGTATTATAAGCCATAGATCCATCACTATTTAAATAGTAATACTTTCCACTACCTAGATCCCTAACCCATCCAGTTTGCATTGCACCTTCTGAGTCTAGGTAGTACCATTTCCCACCTGCTTGTTGCCATCCTGTTTTTCTTGCTCCATCAGAACCTAGATAGTACCACTTTCCACTATAGTTTAACCAACCAGTAGCCATATTTCCGTCGGCTTGTACAAAATAATTTTGTACCCATGTATTTTTCACTGTATTTCCTGCTGCATCTTTATACTGCCAGTTTCCTCCAACTTGTACCCATTTATTTTTAACAGTTGCTGAAACATCAGTTGCACTGCTTGGTGAACCTGAAGCTGTATTTGTTGTACTTCCTGTAGTTGATGATGTACCGCCTCTATTTATGATCAATGTATATACTCTTTCATCATCACCATCTTCAAGTTCAATTTTAATTTTATTTTCGCCCTTATCCAAATCTACATCTGATTTGTACTTATCATCATCATCTACACTATCGCCATCTATTGTAACGTCATAATCTTCATCTTCTGGAGTTGCTTTAATTGTTACTTCATCTGTGTCGCTGCTTACATTATAAGTATATTCAACTTTTGATTTAGATAAACTTATACTTTGACCATCTACACTAAGTCTATCTAGGTAGATATCATCGTAATCATCTGAACTGTCACTTGAATCCTCATCATCTGAATCAGAAGAATCAGCTGTACATTTAACCTTTATTGTATATTCACTTGAATAATCGTCATCTTCATATCTTACATCATCATCTGGTTCTTCATCATACACTCTTACAGTAAGAGTAGTAGTTGAATCTCCATCTAAACTTATATCACTGCTTATTTTTTTACCTTTAGTTGAATCAGAAGTTCCCTTAAAAACTCTGACATATTTCGAACTTGGTCCATCTATATCTATAC
Organism: Clostridium sp. YIM B02500; assembly: GCF_022324665.1. Taxonomy (NCBI): domain Bacteria; kingdom Bacillati; phylum Bacillota; class Clostridia; order Eubacteriales; family Clostridiaceae; genus Clostridium; species Clostridium sp. YIM B02500. The sequence continues at coordinate 184,369 of NZ_JAKGTE010000001.1, forward strand.
TTATAGTATCTGCTGACGTCTTAGCATAATATTTTCCATCAGGTTCTACATCATCTGCATCGACTTTATCATCACTATCATAGCTGCTGCTTTCGTAAAGCTTTATTTTGCTTCCACTTTCAGTAAGCAACTGTAGACTTTCAAGTTCAGTTTCATCATTTGTATCATCATCAGATGATGCATAAGCTTTTGTAGTTAAGAAATTTATATTTGTTGCAGGCGCTACTGCTGAGATAGCTCCTATTGCTAATGCAATTGCAACTATTTTTTTTAAATTTTTATTCATAATGTTCTCCCCCCACTTTAGACACATGAAAGAAAATAATAGAAGTCTATAATCTTATTAATTGTGCCTTAATTACATATTATAATTATTTTACCACTTATTTCACTATCGTGCACTTGATACATCCAAGTTTACAATTTATTTACAGAAGTATTATTATTCTAATGCTCCATCAGTGCCTAATTTATAAGCACCTATTGCAGAATCTTTTATCATTTTGCCTGTAGAATCCAAGTAATACCATTTCCCAGTTGAATCTTCAATCCATCCTGTCTCCATAGCTCCACTGCCATCAAGATAGTACCAGTTTCCAGTTGAATCTTCTAGCCATCCCATTTGCATGGCTCCACTTTTATTTAGATAATACCAATTTTTATTTGTATTTACCCATCCTGTCTGCATTTCACCATTTTCGTTGAAATAATACCAGTTGTTATTATCACTAAACCATCCTGTGGTCCTAAAGCCATCTTGTCCTAAATAATAATTCTTTCCAGTATCCTTATCAAACCACCACTTATTTTTTAAAACTGAGCCTGTACCATCTACATATCTCCATTTTCCATCTACTCTTTGCCATGCATTAAGGCTGCCTTCTTGAGTTTGAATTGCAAAGTTTTGGCCGTTTGAAGAATCAGTTTTATTTGCTGCTTTCCCCCTATATACATTCAAAGTATAAGTTGTATCTTCATCCTCATGCTCAACATATATTGTTATAGTATTATTTCCTTTATCTAAATTAACTGTCTTTTCGAAATTGTCATCTTCATATACTGAGTTTCCGTTAATTTCTATGTAATCATCATCGTCGTCGGGGTTAGCTCTAACAGTTAATTTATCAACATCTTCACCAACATTCACATCATAAGAAGTTTTATTTTTTGAGAAATCAACACTTCCATCACTTAAGTAAATTCCATCTAAATAAGCATATTCTCTATCTTCTTCTGCTTCTGATGTACTACTTTCTTTTCTCGCATGAATAATATAAGTCTTTTCACAATCACTTACATCTCCGTCATTATAAGCTTCCTTATATGCTTCCTCACTCTTATATGTTCTTAAATAAATATCTTTATAGCCTGAACCGATATTAACATCTTGTCCAACATCTTCACCTTTTTCAGATCTGCTTGATGAAGTGAACATCTTAACTACATATCCGCTTCCTTTTACTTCTGCTGCTATATTAAAGTCACTTACACCTTTAAGCTGCACATAATAGTCAGTATCGCTTGACAAATCTACTTCATCTCCAGAATAACTATCAAGCAATTTAATTTTGCTTCCGCTACCCCAAGTCAAATCTAACGATTTTAATTCTCCATTACTCGCATCATTATATGTTGATGCATAAGCTTCAACGCTTCCTAATAGAAAATTGTTACTTGGTGCAAATCCTGAAACAGCTGCAACAACAAGAGTTGCTGCAATTATATATTTAATTTTTTTATGCATAAACTTCCTCCCTATTTTTATTTATAAAATTAATCTATTTACTTTTACATAACTTACTTATTATATAAATAAACATTATATAGTTATAATAACATAACTTAATTTAATTATAAATATAGAACTATAATCCTATACTATTCCAAGTATACTACATAGTTCTAAAAATTCTATTATATAAATATTAATTTTTTATAAATAATTAACTTATATATGTTACAATGCACAATGCATATTTCAAAATTTCTACTAAAATTCTTGCAACATTTTCAGACTTATGATGAAGAATTATTTCTGCAATGTATATGTTAGTAATTGAAAACTTAATTTTATCTTTGGGTTAGATAATAATTTAATTCATAAAACAAGAACTCACTTATGCAAACAAAGCGAGTTCTTGTTTCATTATTAGTAACTTAATCTAAAAACTAAATTAAATGTACAATTAAATTAATGTTCATAATATTTTCCTAAAGTATTAAAGCTCCACTATTATTGAATTTATACTCTTTTCCATTAATAGTTCTTGTTCCAGTTGCCATGCTACCATCTTCAGTTAAATAGTATTTTGAATTATAGTCAATTAACCATCCTTTTTGCATTGTTCCATCTGCATTAAAGAAGTACCACTTTCCACCATCTGATAACCAGCCTGTCCTCATTGAGCCATCTTGATTTAAATAATACCAATTGTCAACTTTTTTAGTATCATTATCTCCTGAATTAGTTGATGCATCAGTGTTCTTATTTTGATCATCTACTGTTTCTTTATGCCAGCCTGTAACCATTGCTCCATCCGACCCCAATAAATACCACTTTTCATTATCTTTTTGCCAACCTGTAAGCATTGCTCCCTTACTATCTAGCAAGTACCATTTTTCATTATCTTTATGCCAGCCTGTAACTCTTAGACCGTCTTTATCTAAGTAACAGTATACTTTTTGATCTTTATCATAAAGCCATGAACTTTTTAATACTTTTCCATTTTCATCATAATACTTCCAACCATCAGTTGTTTGAACCCATTGAGATTTCTTATCTGATGTATCCTCAGTATTATTGTCCTTGCTATCATCTGCTTCCTTACCTCTATTTATAGTCAAAGTATAAGTTCTCTTTTTATCATTTAACTCATCTTCAACATTTACCTTTATGACATTTTCCCCTTTATCTAATGATACTTTCTTTTCATAATCATCACTTGATCTTACTTCATCTCCATCAATTGTAACTGAATAATCGCTATCTTCTGGCTCTGCACCTATAGTTATTTTACTTACGGACTCATCTAAATCAACGTTGTATGAATTATCATCTTTCGAAAAGTCAATATCACCTTCACTTAAAGTTATATGATCTAAATATATATCATCTTCGTTATCAGAATCGTCTCCTCTAGTAACATTTAATGTATATGTTCTTTGATTATCCTTACTATCTGTAACTTTTATTTTAATCTCATTTTTACCTTTATCTAAAGATACAGTTTCTTTATAATTATCGCTAGAATCTACTAAAGATCCATCTACTCTGACTCTGTCGCTATTATTTTCTGGAATTGCTTTGATCCACATGCTATCAACATTTTCATCAACTTTTATGTCATAGCTTGTCTTTCCCTTTATGAAATCTATATCTCCTTTGCTTAAGTCAATATTATCGAGATATATTGGATCTTGAGAATCGTCCTCATAAGAACTTTCTGTAGTTTTTCTTACATTTAATGTATATTCTTCTTCACAATTTGATACATTGTTCTTTACTTTATTAAATGCTGATTTAGACTCATACGTTCTTATATATAGAGTTGTATCACCTTTTCCAAGTAAGATCTCATCTCCTGGATCATAAGCTGTAGCATTTTCTGCATCAGATGTAAAAATTTTAACTACATAATCATCACCTTCAGCGTCAGCGGTTATCTTAATTCCATCACTATCATCAGTAAGCTTTGTATAGTATTCTGTTTCATCGCTTAATTTTACTGTATCTCCATTATACCCATCACGTAAATCAAGAGTTTCTCCATCCAAAGATTTTATCTTTAGAGTTTTTAATTGTTCATCGTCTGGAGAATATGAAGACGCATAAACAGGTTTTGCTCCTACAAAATATGTATTTAATGTCGTAGGTGAAATCGTTGAAATTGTATTGACAGCAACTGTGATCGCAATTATTCTTTTTATATTTTTATTCATAAAATTCCTCCTCATCCATTATAAAGTGAATTTTTTAAAAATAACAAAAAAAAATCACTTAACATAATTTTACCATGTTTTTTATATAAAATCTAAATATTTCTAGCATTAATACGACTCTTTTTTCAGATAATAAGATATAACTAAGTTTTATTTACTTTAGTTATCGCAAAATTTTAGACATTATGTACTATAAATAAATTTCAAAATTTAATATGTGAGGAGTGATTACAATGAGCAAAGAAAGAACACCATATAGTCCTACTCCAGGAGACTATGATGTTGAGAAGTTATCTGGTACAAGGCCTGAATCTTCTAATAGGCAAGAAGGACGAGATAACATTGCACCAACTAGAAGTTTAAATCCCCTTTCGACTGACGGCCCTAATAAAAATATAACGAGTTCAACATCTTCTAAACCGCATCCAGTAACAGTACCTATTGCTATGAATCATGAAGATGCTTTTGAATATAAAAATCATAATATTTGAGAAGTTAGGAGTGATTATTAATGAGTAAAGAAAAAATGTCATCTAATGAAAATGAAAAATATTATTCTGGAGAAGAATTAACTGATTCACATCCATCAGACCCAAATGATTCTGAACTAAAAAAAATAAAAAGTATGTATCTTCCAGATTCGAAAGCCGACCATGCTCCAAGTGAAAAAAGCATTGAAGATGCTAATGGATTGGAGCATCCTGAGCCAGTCAAACCAAAATCACTAATATAAATAGCATGAATATAACTTTATCTATAACAAGTCAAAATCTGTTCTAAATCTATATTCATATTGTGAATAATATTGAGCAAAAGATAGGAGTGATTTTTATGAGTCAATCAAAAATTCCATTTAGTATAAACCCTGGCGATGATTATCCAATGGAAGAGTATAGTAAGGAAAGTTCACCCAAGTCAAAGGCTTCTGATTCTGAAAATGTAGGAAAAACTACTGACTCGAGTGAAAGAAATGCCAAAAGCTTAAATAATGCAAACATATCTAGAACTAATCTAGACACAGAGCTTATTGATCTAAATGCTGACGGCGACTCTGATGAATCAAAGTATAGTGATTTAATATAAATAAATTAACATGAAATAATTTAGTTAGATTAGGAGTGATTTTATATGAGTAAAGGTAAATATCCATATGTTCCAACTCCAGAAGATGTTCCTGCTCCAGACCTAAGCTATATTTCTTCACCAGAATCAAAAAATTCTAGTAATAAAAATGATAACAGAAACTCTAACTCAACTAAGAAAAATTCTTAAGTTTAAGCAAAAATATTATACCATGAACTCAAATGTAAAATTTGTTCATCAAATGTTCTTAGCTATGATAGTTATTAAAACTATAAATCTTTAGCATAGTTTATATATTTCAACGATAAATTTACATTTGAGATTTTACTAACCGAGCGTTTAAAACCTACTAAAGCCTAAGAAATCCAATTACAATCTATATGCCCCCAAATAACATAGTTCATTATTAATAAAATTATTGGGAGATAAAACTTGATAGTTTACGATTAATTTCTACAAATTGGATCTCTTGGAAAATATATAATAAAAGTAATTAAGTTAGGAGTGATTTTATATGAGTAAAGAAAAGAAAGTATCTCATACTTCTGATGTGAGAGATGGTAGTAAAAAAGACTTTACTAATTCCTACTTGCCAAAAATGAGAACTAATTATCATCCAAGCAGAGATGATGTTGAAAGTGCAACTGGTGTAGATTTTCCTATAAATATGCCTAATCCAGCAGTTGACCCTATTGTTGTAAATAATATAGCTAATCAAGAATTTGATTACACACAAGATATGCTTTCTCCCGATAATTATGAAATAGATGGAGATGAATAATTTTATAAGTACTTATAGAAAATCCAGTAATAAGTATTATAAAAAATTTATTATGTTGTTGAATAAATTTCCCGCTGTTGGTAAGAATAATATTCGTACCCCATAATACTCAGGCACTAAAGTTTATCATTTTAATTTAGTGCTTATTTCCAAAAAGTCCACCATAAATTAAATTTTTATGGTGGACTTTCATATTATTTTAAATTGTCAAAAAGCCCTTACCTCTAACTTCAGATATATCAATTATTGTTATAAACGCTCCCGGATCTATCTGATGCACAATGCTCTTTAGTTCAACCATTTGGTGTGAGCTTACAATACAGTAAAGCATTTTCTTTTTATCATGAGTATACTCACCTTCCGCGAACAAAGATGTAACTCCACGGTTAAGATCCTTTATTACATAATCAATAATTTCTTTTTCTTTTCTTGTTAGAATAAGAAGAAGTTTTTTACTGCTAAATCCTTTTAATACTCTGTCAAGAACTGTACTTTGAATAAACAAAGAAATAAGAGTATACAATGCTTGTGGAATACCAAATATTAATGCTCCTATAATAACTATTATTAAGTTTAGAGAAAATCCCAAACTTCCTATATTAAAATTTGAATATTTTTTTCTAATAAGCATGGTTATAATATCTGTTCCTCCCGTGGAACCATGTCTTAAAAATACCATTCCATAACCAATACCACATAAAACCCCACCATATATACAAAAGATAAGTAAATCACCATTCATATCAATTAGGCGCGAAAGTGGTTTTGTTATAAGCAGAGAAGCTGAAAGACTAAGCATCCCTATTGTTGTATAAATCGTAAATGATCTATCGAGTTTTTTATAACTCAATACAAGTAGTGGTAAATTAATTATTAAGATTACTACTCCCGATGGAACTTTAAGAGTGTACTCTAAAATCAGTGCAATACCAGTGGCACCACCACTTAAAAGTTTTGCATGTACTAAAAATAGATTTACCCCTAGCGATGCAATCATGCAGCCTAAAAATATGAAAAACACATCAACTATATTATGCTTGAACTTATAATATAAACTCATTCGTATACTCCTTGCAAAATGGTTATTTGGGTTTCATTTCATTTTTCAGATATTATTCTATATTCAATCTTTAGTATTTTCAACAGATTTTTTACAGTTTCTACAAAAAGTTTTTACTATTTATCAAGTAATTATTAATAATTTATGTGATATAGCAAATAAATATCAATATTACTACCAGAATAGTAACATGATATCTATTTACATTGAGAATTTATTAAATTTTAAACTTATCAACTTCCATTTCTAAACGCTCAGCTTTTTCTTTCAGTTTTTCCACTTCTTGTGATACTTCTAAAATAGCTTCCGTTTGAGTTTGAATTGATGCCGTTACTTCCTGTGAACACGCTGCTGTTTCCTCTGATATTGCTGCAATATTATTTATTGAATTAACTACTTGTTCATTTTTGTCATTCATTTCTTCAACAAAGCTTCCCATATAATCTATTGCAGTTGTTATTGTGTCAGTCGCCTGTGTAATATTATTAAAGGCTTCATTCACTTCATTTACTGAAACGAATTGATCCATAGATACTTCTTTTACTTTTTTCATATCACTTACACTGCTTAATATATCTTGCTTTATATTTAAAATTATCTCTGCTATATTTTTAGTTGATACTGCTGAATTTTGTGATAATTTTTGAATCTCTGTTGCAACTACTGCAAAACCTTTGCCAGCTTCCCCTGCTCTTGCCGCTTCTATAGATGCATTTAGTGCAAGTAACTGAGTCTGCTCTGCAATCCCCTTTAAAACTCCAAGTATATTTTCTATATTCTTAGATTTATCACTTAAGCTTTCTATATTTCCTTGAGTTTTTTCTACAATGGAAATTGTTGTTTGTGCCTTTTCTTTTAAATCTTGAACCTTGTTAATTCCATTTGCAATTGCTTTAGATGAATTGATTGATTCATTAATCATTAGATTAGTCTTTTCCTCTAACTGATTAAATTCTCCCCTCATGTCTTCTCCAAGTCTTGCACTCTCTTCTGCTCCACTAGCTTGATTAGATGCTCCTTGCGCTATTTCTTGTGATGTAATATTTATATCCCTTGCCACATTAGTTGTTTCCTGAGACTTTTCAGCCAAAATTGCAGAACTCTCTTTCATATCATGAGTCAAATCTTTTGTTTTGATTAATAAAGCAGAAACCTTACTCATCATCTCATTGAAGCTTTCACCTAATAATTTAATTTCATTTTTCGCTCTAGTAGAAGATTTTACTGTAAAATCACCAGTTGATGCTATAGATAATAAGTTTGATATTTCTATTATAGGCATTGAAATTCTTTTCGATACATACATGATTACTGCAGCTGCTGCAAGTAATATTATTAAGCCTGCAATTAATGAAATTTTTGTTATTTTATTTATAATAGCTTTTGCACTGGATTCCTTTTGAACTGTTATGACTGACCAATTAAATGAATTCCCATCTAATTTTATGTTCGTATAAGATGCATAGTAATTTTGACCATTTTCTTTATACTTAAGGCTACCATCATTCCCAGCCATCAACTGAGCTATAATTTCTTTTAACCCATCCGACACTTCTATCGGTTCTTCCTTAGGATTTCCCTCTTTGACTCCAGTTGTTCTAGTTTGGTTTTTATAATTATATAATTCTTCAATCACTTCGGTATTAGGATGTGCAACAACAACACCCTCTCCATCTATTATGAAAGAATATCTTCCTGATGCTTCATCTGAATATTCACTTACTACTTCCTGCAATTTTTCTAAATTAATATCAGATCCCATTACTCCAACAAACTTGTTATCTTCAACCAAAGGAACAAATATTGAAGTTACTGGATTCTTAGAAGAAACTGAGTAATATGATTTTGATACAAACGATGATAAAGAACTTTTTGCTTGCGCAAACCACCATCTGTCTGATCTGTCAGCAAGATCCCCTGATGATCTCCCAGTCTGCATTCCTTTTTCATCCTGCATATACAATAATTCAAAATATGGATTTCTGTCTTTAGTTTCTTTAAGTACTTTTTCCTTTGTATCTTTACTTCCTTCTCTTACTTCTGAATTATATGCCAGATCTTCTGTCACTTTATATGCCGTATCCATAAAAGAAGAAACATTTTTTGATATAAGCTTAGATAACATTTCATTCTTACTATTTATTTCATTATCATAATATTTCGATAAAATAGTGCTTACACATAAAATAATTCCAAGAGTCAGTACAACGGATATTGATAACATTGTGATTAGGAGTTCGCTTTTTATGCTCTTTATTTTCACAGAGCTATTTTTATCTTTATTATTTGTTTGCTTGTCCATTGTCTTTTCATATTGTTTTCTAATCAATCCCATTTATTTTCTCCCCTTATCAATATTTCTTATAAAATAAGTAGTAGTTTTAGAATTATTTTTTACACTATAAAAATTATGTTTATTACAATAAATATACTTATTCTTTTACAAGTTATGCTTATTTTTCATGCATTATTGATAAATTATAACATATTACTAGCTATTATCAACATTTATAATGTTTTTTATATAATAAAGTACATATTTAATAAAATTCTAAAGAAAAGTTAGTCTTAGACTTAATTTTATGAATAGATTTACTGCGGATACGTAATAACAATTTCATGGTAACACTCTTAACTTTTCATACTGCTTAGATCATTAAAATCTCTAGTTATATATATTGCAAAAATAATCCCTCATCATAATTCTAAAAATATTACAAGAATTTTAGCCGTAACTGTGAATTATGAAATATGTATTGTGAATTGCAACATATATGAATGGAAATCTCTATACTTTTATAAAAAACAAAAAGCCGTATAAGATAATTATAAAATCATCTTATACAGCTTAAATTAATTTACTCTAAGTTCCTAACAATATTATATATACGACTTTTAAATTAAGTTTATATGATCATCAACTGAAAACTTAGCTTTAGTGGAAAATTTAAATTCCAGTTTTAAATTTAGATATCTATAGATATCCAAATCTAAAACTAAATTCATGTGGTAACTTACTGAAATCATAAATATTTTGTTCCGAAAAGCTATGAAAATATCGCTAAAGATTCTAAGTTGCAGGTTTCACCACTTTAGCATGCTCCCACTTTCAGTGTGACAAGCTAAATCGGAACAACCTACAACTAAGAGTCTTAGTAGCTCATTTTCAAATGTTTTCTTCACAAATATATTTATGATTTCTAGTGAAGATATGAACTTGATTTTTTATCAACTTTGTAAATATGTTCATCTATATACTCATTTCAAGTATACAAAAACTTCTAGCTTACCGCTGTTTCTTGGAATTAAGTTATCTTTCATTACTTCTCCATTTACAACTACCTTTGTAACAACTTGATTATCACTATTTTCTGAGCTATAAGGTATGGATGTTACATCACTTTGATAATTATTATTTTGCTCATTATTCTTAGTATTTACGTTTAATCCATTTTCATCATTTGCTCTAGAGACTTTTATAGTGTAATCTTCTTTTTCATTTGTAATTTTTATTTCAAATTCGTTCCAAGATTTTGGTATACAAGGATTTATAGCATATCCCTTATCTTGAACCTTTCTAAGTCCCAAGATATTTTCAACGCCAACTCTGTACATCCATCCTGAAGCTCCTGTATACCAACTCCAGCCTCCTCTTCCTGCATGAGGCTCTTTTATATACACGTCCGCTGCCATCACATAAGGTTCTACTTTATATGTCATACACTCTAACTCTGTTTTTGCGTGATTTATAGGATTTATCATATTAAAATAGCTTACTGCTTTATCACCAAGCCCAAGTTTAGTTAAAGCAAGTATTACCCAAACTGCAGCATGAGTATATTGACCTCCATTTTCTCTTACACCTGGTACATATCCTTTTATATAACCTGGTTCTAACTTAGAATTACTAAATGGTGGTGCAAGCAATAAGATCATTCCCTTATCTTTCTTTACAAGGTTATTATCCACGGCTTCCATTGCTTCAATACTACGTTCCTTCTGTCCTGCACCTGATATAATTGCCCAGCTTTGAGCTAACGAGTCAATTCTGCATTCTGGATTTTCTCTTGAACCAAGAGGTGTACCATCATCAAAGTATGCTCTTCTGTACCAACCGCCATCCCAAGCGTTTTTCTCTAGATTATCTCGTATAAACTCTCTTCTTTCTTCAAAATGTTCTTTTGTTTTCTTATCGTTTTGTTTACCTGCAATTTCAATAAAGCTTTCTAATATTGAATATAGGAACCAACCAAGCCATACGCTTTCTCCTTTTCCCTCGTTTCCAACAGTACTCATTCCATCATTCCAGTCTCCACTACCCATTAAAGGAATATTATGAATACCAAATTTCAAGCTCTTTTCTATAGCTTTTAAACAATGTTCATATATAGTTCCTTCTTTTGATGATTGATTTACTATTGTATATCTTTCATCTTCACCTTCTCTTAAAGGTTCATCTTCTAAGTACGGAGCAGTAGCATTTAAAATATCATAATCTCCTGTGGAATTAATATACTCGGCAGTTACATAAGGCAGCCATAATAAATCATCGCTAAATCTAGTTCTTATTCCCGAATTAACAACAGGATGCCACCAATGTTGAACATCACCTTCTACATACTGTCTTGAAGCACTTCTTAGTATCTGCGCCTTTGTTATTTCTGGATTTACAAACCCAAGCGACATAGAATCTTGAAGCTGATCTCTGAATCCATAAGCACCACCGCTTTGATAAAATGCACTTCTGCTTAAATATCGACAACTTAAAGTTTGATATAAAAGCCATCCATTCAAAAGATAATCTAATGACTTATCTGGTGTCTTAACTTGTATATTTCCTAGGAAATTGCTCCAATATTGTTTTACTTTATCTAATTCATTTTCTGCATTTCCAAAAATCTTGTATTTACTTATTAATTCATCTATTTTTTCTTTTTCATCTTGACCAAATAGGATTAGCAGCTCCTTTTTCTCACCTTTTCTTAACATAACACTTGTTTGTGCGGCTAAACAAGGGTCATAGATGCCACCAGACTTATTGCTTAATCTATTATGTTTTAGAGCCTCAGGACTAAAAGTTTCTCCTCCAATACCTAAAAACTCTTTATTGTCTCCAGTAAAACTCAATTCTTTCCCACCTATAATGGTTAAGTAAGCATTTAATTTTCCAAAGTATTCACTGTATGGATTATGAGCACCTATAAATTTATTTTTGAATGTAAAATCTTCATTACTATTTTTAATGCTGCTTCTATTTAATACATCCATTGTTTCTTTATAGTTTGATTCATCTCCACCTATATATGTTGAGATATATCTTGAACTATCATACTCATAAACACCCAAAACAAGTTTTGCATAATAGAATAGCGAAACACTTCTATCCTCATTACTTAAGTTTTCTAGCGTAACCCTCTGAATTTTTAATCTTTCATTTTTAGGAGCAAAAATTTCTAATTTTCCTTTTATATTATATGCTGTATGTCTGTATTCAGAGTATCCAAAGCTATGTTTTATTAAGTAATCACCTGAATCTCTTACGGGTTTTGGTGTTATTGAAAAATACTTACCAGAGTCATTATCTTTAATATATAATGCTTCTCCTATAGGATCTCTAATATAATCATTACTCCAAGGCGTTATTTTATTTTCTCTAGAATTTCCACACCAAGTATATCCTGATCCTACTTCTGATATATGAAATCCGAAGTCATCATTTGAAATAACATTAATCCAAGGTGCTGGTGTATTTCTATAATTAGATAGTTTTATTATATAACTATTATCTTTCTTACAAAATCCACCATAACCATTAAAGAAATCTAAATCACTTACATCTGGATCTTCATCCACATCTTTACCATAATTATTAGAATCTTTTGATACATCCAAATCTAAATCAACTAAAGTTGAAATTTCCGAGTTATAAACTAACTCTCTTTCCTTCTTACTTTGATTAGATTTCTTATCTATTTCTAAATCTTCAATATCATCTTGATCTTCTGGCTCATTAATATTCTTTATCAAGTCATGAATATTAATTACTTCTTCATCATTATCATATACTTCATAAGGTATGTTTTCACCATCTGTATCTTGGTTAGTATTTTCATCCTTATATTTATCCTTAAACCTTGAATTATTTCTTAAAGCTATACGCGAATCTAATCCCTCATCATCTAAGTCCACATATCTATTAAAATTCTTTTCATTATATGCATATGAACTTAATGGATTATTCTTATCTACATATACTCTAGAAATTCCTATTAGTAAATCCTTAATTTCAGCGTCCATGGTTGCCTTATTGTGAATAAATATTCCACCCGCTTTATTTAAGTAATTACCTACATTGGATGACCTTATTACTTCCATTATATTTTTTTGGAGTGGTTCATCATAAGAAACTTCTTCATTATTATATATAATTAAATCTAACTTAACTCCCTTAATTCTTAAGTAATTGTGGAATTTTACCATAGTATATACTAAATTTATGTCTTCCTCATTTTCTATAGATAACATTATAATAGGTAAATCTCCTGAGATTCCATATGCCCATAAATCCTTTTGATGTCTTGAAATATTCCTAATATATTCTTCTCTATTTTTTCTAGTGTTAGTTAGAAAGAAAATTGAGCTTGCAGCACTTTGGAATATATTGGCTATGGCACTTCTTATTCCTAAAGTCTTTAGTTCAAGCTGCGCACTTATGCTATAATTTTTGAATACTCTCTCTAGCTTACTGTTGTCATTGTTATTTCTGCATATTTCAAGTATTTGTTCTTTTGATTCACATATTCCAGTTATATAATAAATTTCCTTCTTAGAGTTAGGCCCTAATCTAATTCTTGTTCTTATACTCATTATAGGATCTAAAACTGTTCCCACCGTATTATCTAAGGCTTTATCATTATCCATAGCTTTTGGATTCTTCAATTCTCTATTTCTTCCTATAAAGTTTATTCTTGAAGTTTCATATGAAATGCTTCCTTCTAAGTCTCCATTAACAACCGCCTTATGGAAAATATATGGAATCTTTGCATTCTTAACTCTACCTCTTCTGCTTCCTATAAGAACACTTTCCTTTTCATCATATTCTGTTTGAACAAATAAATTAGAGAATGTTGGGTGAACTACGTCAGCACTGAATGTAGCTAAAGTCACTTCCATGTAGCTTGTTATTTCAATACTTCTTCCCTTATCTCCTTTGTTATTTAAAGTTAATTTTCTAACTTCAAAATTTTCTTCTGATGATATTGAAACTTCCATCGAAGTTTCAATGTTGCCATCTTTTCTACTAAATTTAGCTTTATCTAAATTAAACTCAACTGAATATTTATCTCCAAGATCTTTACAAGGCTCAAATGTTGAACTCCAATATTCATTTGAATTCAAGTTCTTTACATAGAAGAACATTCCACTATCATCACTTGTAGAGTTTCCCTTCCATCTATAAAGCATAGTATCATTCTTTTTTGAATATCCATTTCCGTTTACTGTTAACATAGATGAATATTCACCATTGCTTAATAGTAATACTTGTGGACTATCCTGATTTACTTTTTCAAATACTCTTGGAATCAAAACCTCTCCCTCAAAATATCTATTCTTAACAGAAAAATCCTCATTTCTTTCAAAGACAACATTTTGTGGAATTTTCTCTTTCAGTAAAAGTTCTGTAGATTTTATCTCAGGAAGATCATGAAATCTATTTATTAAAATATCATTGCATAGGATATTATCCAAAGCCATAAGTGACATTCCTAAATGGTGTACCATATAAGTTGCAACTTTATTAACCTTCTGTGGATAACTTGAGTTATCATAATTACTCTCATCGCCATTATTCATGTGAATCTTACTGCTTTCATCATTTTTATTCACATTATTCACATTATCAACATGCTTATCATTCATATAACTTGTATTTTTATCCTGTGTATTATCCACTATTTTTTCGTAGTTATCCACATAATCCTCATACTTATCCACATTTTGTGTATAATTTTTTCCATTTGTTGAAATATTCTGCTCAAGAAGATCATTTTTAGAAAGTGTCATTATGTACTTATCTTTCCTAGCTTTAGTATAATCTACAGCTTCTATGAAACCATATCTTCCTAATGCGCCTAACTTTTCAAGTTCTTTAAGATTTTTAATTCCAGAATCTTTATCAAAAGAAATAGCCATTAATGTTGAATATGGAGATATTACAAGATCATCTTCAAGTCCTCGTTTAAGACCAAGTCCAGGCACCCCAAATGCCTTGTATTGATAATTTTCAGCTGCATCAAATTCATAAAATGCAGATTCTGATATTCCCCACGGAGCTTTCTTTTGCTTAGCAAAGCTTTTTTGTGCCTTTATGACGGACTTATAAGTTTGACTAAGTAAAGTCTTAGGATAATTCCTCATTATTAATGATGGCATAAAATACTCAAACATAGTTCCACTCCAAGATACTAGTGAATGAGTATGGAATGCATTAGTCATGGAACGTCCTAACTTAAACCAATGAGAAGAAGGCACATCATTTTTAGCTATCGCAACAAAAGATGCTATTCTTGACTCAGATGCAAGCAAATCATAATAGGAGTTTCCAAGAGAATTTTCCTCTACATTATATCCAATGGAGAATAGTCCTCTAGTTTTATCATAAAGAAAAGTAAAATCCATTTCTTCTGTTATTTTATCAATATCTTGTATTATATTATCTATCTTATCTATGTAATTTTTGAAATTATTTATCTTTTCTCTAAATTTGCCTCTGAAATTATCCCCATTTTTTCTTCTATAATTCTCGCATCTGTGGATTAATTCAACAATATCTGGCACTCCTTCGAAAAATTCCTTACTATATAACTTTTCTATACCTTCAAAAATAAAGCTATAATAGTTAATCTTTTTTCTAACCTCACCTATAAGCTTATCAATCCAATATCTTGCTTCTTCGCTCTCAAGTTTTAATTCGCCTATACTATTTTGTTCTTCATCACTTAAGTTATTTTCATTATTCATATTATTATTTTCCGACTTAAGTTTCTGCTTTAGACTGATTATCTGCTCTGTTTCCTTTAAATCTTGAAGTTTAAATAAAATTTCATTTAATACCTTTATATATTCTGCAATATTAATATGTGAAGAAAATTTAAGTTTCAGATTAGGAGCTTCATCTTCAATTATTTTATAAATATCATTTAAAGATGTAACTTCTTTTACCCTTATAACTTTATTATGCTTAAGCTCTTCCATGGACTTCTTTAGCACCCACAAATTACCTAGAAGATTTCCACTATCAACTGTTGATACATATCTAGGCCATAAAGGTTCTTTTGTTTTGGTATCATACCAATTTAGATAATGACCATTTACCTTTTGAAGAGTTTTCATACTATTTAATATAAGTTCTATTCTGTCAACAAACTCTGCCATGGTTATATATCCCAAGTCATATGCAGCAATGCTTGAAGTAATTCCCATACCTATATTAGTTGGAGAGGTTCTATGTGCAACTCCCTTAAATGGTTTTTCCTGATAGTTATCTGGAGCTAGGTAGTTGTTTTCTTCATTAACAAAATCCTCATAATAAGCATATATTCTTCTAGAAATTTTTCTTAAGTAAGTTTTTTCTTCATTCTTTAAAGTATTCTTCTTGTGTTCTGGACGTTTAATACTTATGGTATAAGCCATATAAGGGCTAACTATCCATAATGCCGCAACCACTACACTATAAGTAACTACTCCTAACGAGCTATAAAATGATAAGTATAGTACAAGCAGACCCATTATAGGAGCAATCCACATTCTCTTCAAATAATTAATAAAATTATTCCTTGAGTTTTTTTCTACAAGTTCTGCTGACTGCCATTCTAAAAGATTTTTCTTAGAAAACATCACTCTATATAGTGTTACTATTATTGCATCAAGCATCAAAAAAGCTTGATAAGGAATAAAGCTTACTATTAGCACTATCTGCTCTAGCGTTTTAAATGCTCCCATTAATTTATTTTTAGGTGTTACAACAAAATCTGTTACCACAAATACTAATGGAGTTATTAAAGCTAAAAAGGCAAGAAGTGCAACTTGACTTCTTCCAAATAAAACAGTGAGAGATAATATAAGAGCGAGAAGTAAATTAGGTGCTAATAAACTTCTTCTTAGATTATCAAATATCTTCCACTTATATAATAAATTTATTTTATTAGAAAATAACCATCCTATTAGCTGCCAGTCACCTCTAACCCATCTATGCAATCTTTTGCAGCTAGATTCATAAAATGCTGGATATCCATCAATAAATTCCACATCGCTTAATAATCCGCATCTTGCAATACCACCCTCAAGCAAATCATGACTTAAGACTGTATCATCTTTTATTGAATTACTTAACACTTTATAAAATTCATCTATACATATTATACCTTTACCAGTAAAAGACCCTTCTCCAAATAAATCTTGATAAGTGTCAGAATAAGCAACGGAATATCCATCAACTCCTTCTTCTCCTCCAAATACTTTTGAAAAATAAGTTTGATTCTTAGCTTCTAGGCTAATGCTCACCTTAGGCTGCATTATCCCATATCCTCTTACGACTCTATTATCTTTTATATGAGGAATATTAAGAATATGACTCATAGCCCCTACAAGTTTAAATGCACTTTCTCTAGGCATGAAAGTATCTTCATCTAATGTAATTAGATACTTAACTTGTTTTAGCTCTTCAATATCCGAACTAAAAACATTATAAGTATGATTCTTACTTCCTCTAATAAGAGCCATAAATTCCATTAACTTTCCACGTTTTCGTTCCCTGCCCATGAATACATTTTGCTTCTTATTATAGATTCTCTTTCTACTAAAGAAAAAGAATCTATTTTCACTAACACCTTGATCGTTTTTAAAGTCATCGGAATATTTCTCATTTAAATCTCTAGCATATTGAACTCCAGATTTAATTATCTCAACATCTTGCTGAGAAGTCTCATGCTCAGAATCATGAAAATCACTTAGCAACGCAAAATAAATATTCTTATCCTTATTTCCGCAATATGCTACTTCTAATTTATTCATAAGTTCTTTAACTTTATCTTTAGAATTTACTATAGCCGGTATTACAACTACAGTTTTATTTTCTTTAGGAATTCCTGAACTAAAATTTAATTTTGGAATTAATCTAATATCAACAACTTTACCCACAGTATAATTCGTAAGTCCAATTATTATTTCATTGACTGGAATTAATATTATAAGGAACGAAATTACGTACTGTACCAAAGTGTATCTAACACCTAATAAGCTGCTTATTAATAAAATAAGAAAACTTATTAAAAGTGTTCCAAAGATATTGCATGCTACATACGTATTTGCAGATATAGTTGTTTTTATATTATTTCCATATTTCTTTAACTCGTTTATTCCCTCATCAATTAAGTAATATCCAATATGGCATTTATAATTTTCTTCTTTATTAGTTTTACTATTTCTTGCAAGCTCTAAAATATTGCTAGCTAAAGTAATTTCATCTGCGTTTGATATTCTAGCCATCTTTTCGAGCTTATGCCTATAATAATCCTTAGATTCAAAATCCATGCTATCATAAATATTCGCAGGATCATTTTTAAGTATTTTTTCAACAAAAGAAGTTTCTTCAAAGAATCTTCTCCAGCTTATTCCCTCAATCTTTCTAATAAATGTTATGTATTCTCCAATATTTCTTTCTAAAACTTCTTCTCTTAAATCACTTCTAATATTATTTTTATCTAAATCCGAATTTACTTTCCATTTAGACTCTACAAGATCATTTATTCTTGGATCTTCTATAGAATTATCTCTTAATACACTAAAAAATTCTCTTAAAAATAAAGGTCCAATATTTTTCCCAACATTAATATTTCCTATTTTTTCTTCGAACTTATTGTTATTAATTGCATCTATTATCTTTTCAGCTATATCTCTTCCTCTTATGATTTCTTTTTGAATATCAACAAGTTCGTTAGTATACTTAGATAAATTTATTATTATAGCTATTTTAAGCATTAATGGGAATGCCCACAATTCTCCTGTAGTGAAAATTTTCTCTTTATTATTAAAATTTCCGCTTTCAATATCGCCTTGAAGTCCGTTTATATATGATATAAGTTTATCACAATCAATCTCATTCCCGTTATTTATATAGTCCTTTGCCACTACAAAAATGCGTGGAATAAGTTCCCTATTTTCATTATCTTCATCTGTATTGTTATCTTTATTTCTATTGTAATTAACATTACCTATAGAAGATAGTCCCTTAAAATAATCTATAGGCATCTCAATCTTTATCGCTTTGTACTCTTTTTCTATTAAGTATATATTATCAAGAAGCCATTCAGATGCCCCAAGCACTTTATATCCGTTCTTAGATAATTTGCTAAAGTACCTAAAATTTTCATGGATGCAAGAAAATCCATCAGCTAACTCTTTTAAAACATTCTTTCTTACTCCATAAGAATTATTTCTCCTCAAGTAAAAAACTCCCTTCTTACTATTGGTATATTCAAAAAAAATAATAGGTTAATATGATAGTCTATTTATCTTTATACTTTATAAACATAACTTCCCAAAAGTACCTCGCTATAAGGAAATCATATTTTCTTATCTAAAGATAAATACAACATTTTGCATTATCGATTATTATTTTCTTTCATATACCTAACATTAATAACAATTACCCAACGGAGATATTTTTACCAAAATTATAAAAAGTATTCTTATATTCAAATGTTATCTGCCAGAATAAAAAAATTGTAAGATATTAGACCTCATTTTTATTTTATAAATAGGAAAAAAATGACTTCTGCTTAATGCAGAAGTCATCCTTAAATTTAAATAGCATGTTTTAAAAACACTTTGACGAATATATAGTTTTAATTGTTAATCCAAGCTCCATTTGTATCTAATCTATAACCATCAATTGCAGTGTTACTTGCCATGCTACCGTCAGTATATAAATAGTACCAATTTCCATCTACATATGCCCAACCTGTTGCCATAGCTCCATTGCTTTTTAAGAAATACCATTTACCATCAATGAATTTCCATCCTGTTTCCATATAGCCTAAAGCGCCATAGTTTTCACCATCGCATAAGAAATACCATGTACCATCACTATCTTTAAACCAGCCTGTGTCCATTTTTCCATCTATGCCTAAGTGGAACCATTGTCCTACTGTATCTTTTCCATCATATACCCAATCTCCACTTTCTGACTTATACCATCCAGTTATCATAGTTCCAGTATTGTTGAAGAAATACCAATATCCATTGTCCTTCTTCCAACCAGTTTGATTTGATTTGTTTAATTTCACTATGGTGAAATCGCTGAACTTATTTACTGTGAATTTAATTCCAAAGACTCCAGCCGCATATTCAACCACTTGACCCTTTTCAAGAACCTTTTCTCCATCACTATGTTCAATGAACACTCCAAGATCACTTAAAAAAGCTTGTCTTTCAGTTGGATCATTTGGAAGATTAATTCCCTTTAATGGTAATACAATTTCTACAGCTCTTTGACTCATGTTTGTTTCAATAGTCATCGGTGTTCCTAATACTTGTACTCCATTATTTCCTGATATAGCTCTTATTACAGCTTGTTGATTTGCTGTTTCCTTAATTGCTGTCTGCTTTGTCTGATCTTTTATTGGTACTAATCTAAAATATAAATCCCCATTTAATTCTCCATTTTGAACCAATCCTTGTATAGACTCTTTTGGCAACGAAACCATTGCACTACCTGTTTCTATTTGTAAATTTACATTTCCACTTGAAAGTACGTTCAATGTATCATTTGGAATATTAACCCTTGTTTCAGATACAGAAGTATCTCCATCTACTGCAACTATTCTTGCAGTATCTTTTCCTGAGCTTGCTAGCGCTGCTATTGTTTCTTTTGCCTTATCAAGTGTATACGTTACTGTATCCTTTTTAGTTCCATCACTTGATGTAGTTCTTTCTATTATAGTTTGCGATACCGAAGTATCACTTTTTCCATCTGTAACCTTTACTGTAATCTTTTCCGTTGAACTTGAACTACTAGTTTTGGATGAACTACTATGACCCGATGAACCTGAGCTACTACTTGATGAATTCCCCGAAATCTTTGATGTAATCTTTTCAAAAGTTTTATCTATATAAGATACTACTAATTTAATATATTTACCTATATCACTGCTAATCAGCTTATAAGTTGATCCTTCACCAACTAGTGTTCCATTATCAACATCGTTACCTGATATTCTATACCATTTATATGTTACTGCTGAAGATGTTGTTACACTTAGGCCATTTTCATCTATTAACTGAGCTTCTAAAGTATTATCTACTTTTTGATTTCCGCTAATTCTTACAGCTGCTGGTGTTGTTATATCCGTATTATTAGGTAAATCCATTTCAAATTCTGCACTTACGTTCATATCCTCATGTACATTAGTATCCATTCTACTTGCATTAGCTTTTCCATCACTCCAGTTTACGAAATGATAACCTGTATCAGGTACTGCTGTAACTGTAGTTCCATCAGATCCTTCATCTACTATCTGCGCTGAATCTCCTTCAATTGTTCCACCTGCTTCTGCTGTGTAGTTAAGAGTGTATGTTACTGCTGCTGATGTCATTACTGTTATTGTTGCTGTTCCTGTCTTACTTGTATCTACTGTTGATGTTGCTGTTATTGTATAATCTCCTGGTGTTGCATCTGATGCTACAGTTACTAATCCTGCTTCATCTACTGTTACTTTTCTGCTTGTATCACTGCTCGACCACGTTACTGCTTGGGCTGCTCCACCTACTGCATTTACTGTTGACTCTAATTGTTTAGTTTGCCCTTGTACTACGCTTGCAGTTGTTGGATTTACTGTAACACTGTTTACTGCTGGTGCCACTGGGGCTGCAGTTACTGTTATTGTTGCTGTTCCTGCCTTACTTGTATCTACTGTTGATGTTGCTGTTATTGTATAATCTCCTGGTGTTGCATCTGATGCTACAGTTACTAAACCATTTGAATCTACTGTTACTTTATTATTTGTATCACTGCTCGACCAAGTTACAGCTTGAGCTGCTCCACCTACTGCATTTACTGTTGCTCCTAATTGTTTTGTTTGTCCTTGTACTACGCTTACAGTTTCCGGATTTACTGAAACACTATTTATTGCTTGCGTTATATTTACAGCCACAGTCCCAACCGCTTGGGTCTCAACTCCATCTGATGATATATTTAATAGTATTTCATACACTCCATTATTTATACTCCCGCTAGGTGTGACCACTACACTTAATGAATTTGTTGCATAAGATGCAATTGTATCACTTTCTTTTTGTAACTGAGCTCTCCATCCATCAGGATTAGATATAGAATAAGTAACATCTTGTGAACTATTACTAGAATTGGTTACATTAAATGTTAAAGTAACAGGGTCCCCTGCCGTTGTCTTGTTATCAGCTGATGCTGTTATTGAAGAAGCTATAAAACTTTCAATTGCACTTACTTTCCATATTGAGTTCGCAGCTAATGAGCTAGTATTCCATTCCAATGCATAGCCATTGTCTGTGTTTACATTATCATCAATAGTATTACTAAGTGTCTCACCACCACAAACTTCGTTAGCTACAAGATCATATTCTTGAGATGTATAAGAATTAGGCGTGGTTATTCCTTGCATTCCTAATCTTTGAGTAACACCATTATCTGTTTTAGTTACACCAATAGTATGAGTGGAAGCGTCCCAAAATCCTGCTCCATTATCACCACCATTAAGATAAGTATCTTCTCCTCGTAAAAAGTGTATATTATTTATTGATGATCCACTCATATTATTAAATGACCAATCAAGTTTTATGTACTGAGAATTTATAGAAGGCAATGTTACTTTTTGAGTTACTTCAATTGATCCCGCATCCCAAACAGTAGTAACTGAATTACCGTCTGCCATTTGAGTTTTAATTGTAGCTTTAATCTGTCTATCTTCAATATAATAGTATTCTCCCAAAGTATACAATTGACCATCAACATTTAACACTGCTCCAGATGGTGCATAGTATTGCTGTTGAAAGCTACTTCCATTATATTTTTCTACATTAATTCCTCCATTACCATCAATTGTAACTCTCAAAGATCCGTTACTTGTTTGACCCCCAATTACATATGATGATAATGCATAAACTTTTTTTATTGGTAATAATATTGTGAAAATCATTACAAAGACAATCACCCAACTTAAAATCCTTTTTTGTTTCAATGAATACCCCTCCCTATAAATTAGCTTCATTTTTTTGAATTTAATAAATATACCTCCTCATTAAATTGGTTTTAATTTTTTTAAAGCGTTAAAGCAATAAATTTTATACGCCTTTAAAATTTATTTTTGAAGAATCTTTATCACTAAAATTTGAATTCTATGAGAAAAAATCTAATTTTACTGATAGATATCCTTACTAACTAGAGTTAATATCATGGTCCCAATGCCGGATTTTGAATACTTAATCATTTACAGTTTGTCCAAAAATTGAAATTCAGTAAATTCTAAATTCCATATAGAATAAGAAAAAAACTTAGAGATGACTATTATGGCACACAAGCATTACGAAATATCTGATTAATATCAGAGTCAAATAAGAGGTTTATTCCCAGTACAAAAGCTGGATATCCTTGGATGAACAATATGGTGATGTTTAACGAAATTTTATCGGTTGCACCAAGCAAATCCGAATCGTTTAACTGACCAGAACGCTTTGGTTTATGGAAAACGGTATATATAAGCATTCTTGTAAATAGTATAGAGTACTATATTTTTAGATACGCCCTAATCATTTAATTATTGCCATTATACTACATAATATTACCTAATTTCAACATTTCAAACAAATATCGCTTTATTTATTTTATATATTTTTAGATACAAATACAATCATTTTAAATAAATTGTGAATTTCATATTAAAAAGTTCTCTTTTAACTTTTAATTACTAATAATTGGCTTTTCTTTACGCAATATATATAAATATTACCCAATAATTTAATTTTTTTTGTTTTAAAACTGTAAATAACAAAAAGATCATTAAGACCCTCTATCAATTTTTCTTCATCTCCAATAACTATATTTTCATCTAAAAACTTAGCTATAGTGTTGCACCTATAAAATCTTCAATATTCTTTTCAATTCATTTGAACCTTTATCTAATAGGATATAACACCCATTGTACCAATCACTTTCATATTATTGAGTTATTAATTTAAACTAATTGTAAATAACAAAAAATAGAGTCCTACTCAAATTATGTTTTATTGAGTAAGGCTCTATTTAAAAAAATTCTACTAATTAAAAAACTCAGTAAATGCTTTAATTGTATATTCATTATCCTTTACAGTAGCTAATTCTCTTATTGAATGCATACTTAGTAGTGGCGCTCCCATATCTATTACTGGTATATTTAATTTTGATGCAGTAATAGGTCCAATGGTTGTTCCCCCTCTTAAATCCGATCTATTTACAAATACCTGACATGGAACTTCAGCTTTTTCACAGATTCCTTTGAAGACAGCACTTGCATAACTATCAGTTGAATAACTTCCACCTGCTGCAATTTTAAGTACAGGCCCTTTTCCAAGCATAGGCTTATTTGTAGGATCACATTTTTCAACATAGTTTGGATGTATTGCATGAGCTAAGTCTGCTGATATCATTATTGAGTTGCTTAATGCTCTCTTGAAACTTTCTCTATCTTTTTCAAGACCCAAAGTTATTCTCTCTAAAATATTTTCTAAAATTGATGAATTTGCACCTTGGGATGTTAAGCTTCCTATTTCCTCATTATCTAAAGCTACTAATACCTTCGTTGCTTTAATTTCATTACTGCTTATTAAAGCTTTTAATCCTGCAAATACCATCCATAAATCATCTAGTCTTCCGCATGATATAAATTCATCATTTAAGCCAATTAGCATACCTTCTGCATACTCATATAAAAACAAATCGAAATCTAATATATCGCTAGAATCTACCTTTAAAGTTTCTGCTATTAAATTAATTAAATAATTATCCTCTTCTAGCTTATCTTCAACTATTGTAAGCATTGGTAAAGTATCTTTTTGCTTATTATATTCATAACCCTCATTCACGCTTCTATTCATATGTATTGCTAAGTTAGGAATAATTAAAACTGGCTTATTTACATCCAATAATTCAACTCTTGGACTGAATGGATTTTCTCCCTTTAAAGTTACTCTTCCTGCTATGCTTAAAGGTCTATCAAACCAAGTACTTAGTATTGGCCCTCCATATACTTCAGTATTTAATTTCACATAATGTCCTTCAACTTTCATTTCTGGATTTGGCTTTATTCTAAATCCTGGTGAATCAGTATGTGCCCCTATTAATCTGAACCCATCTTTTTCAATATCACCATTTCCTATTTCAAAGGCAATTAATGCAGAGTTATTTTTTATAATATAGTGTTTACTACCTTTTTTTAACTCCCATTTATCTTCTTCTTTAATTTCTGTATAACCTTGCTTATCTAAGATATTTTTAATTTCATAAGTACTTTGAAAAGCCGTCTTACCCTTATTTATAAAATCTAATAATTCTTGCGCATTATTCATATAGTTATTATCTCTCCCTACATAAATTAAATTTTTCTCGTAAAACATTAAACAATATTAAATTCACTTTTAATATTATATACCTTTTTAGAAAATAATGCATATTTTATATGTGTGATTATCTAGAAAATTTTATATTAGATAATACCTACATAGTAAATGCCATAACTACTTTTTCATCTTTTCCAAGCGTCACATCTCCTGAACAAAGTTCAACTATTTCTTCATCATCGTCACTTAAATTTATCTCGTTAATGTCGCTTTTATTATTGGATTTTTTTCTGCCCTTACTATTCTTCTTTTTCACATAGATTGGTATACTTGACTTTGCATTATTTACATTACTTTCGCAAGAACCTTTTTCAGTTTCTAAGCTTATATTCATATTAGCATTGTTGTTTATGCAAGTAATATTACTATTTATCACATCTACATTTCTAGTATTATCTATACATTCTATGTTTTTATTGTTATCTTTATTATTGATATAATCTATACTAGCATTTATAGTATCACTATTCTGAGTTCTTTCAGCAATTATGATATTACTAGTATTTTTATTACTATTTGCAAAGCTTTCATTTTCTGCATTACCTTTAACCACAAATTCAGAATCCACACTGGTAGAATCTTTATTATATGTATTACAATTGTTACTATTATTATCATTATTATTCTTTTCATTTATCTCTTCCTTAGGAATCACAATACTCTTATCTTCAATCTTAGCAGTTTTATTTCTAACAATTTCATCAATGCTTTTATATCCACTACTTTTTGAATCAACACCCATTAGATTTTCTCTATCTTTAATTTTAGGCTCATCCATTTTGTGACTAGAATCATTTTCTTTTACTACATTATCTTTAATTTCAATATTCTTATTTATTTTAATATTTTGATGCTTAGCAAAGTTTTTTACTTTATAGATTTTATCTTCAGTAAACTCAATCATTTCTAAATCCATTAGAACTTTCATAGCTAATTTCACTCGTTCAATATCTCTATTGAATTCTATAGCAAGGGTTTCCATTGTGTATGGAATATTTCTAGACAAAAATAATTCTCCTTCTAAATTTACCTTCCCAGCTAAGACAATAAGTCTAATCCAAATATACTGAATAAGGTCCCTTTCATTCATTGTATCTATTATTTTAGATTTAGTATCATCATACATATCAACTCTTAATTTAACAAATTTTCTTTCTTTCATCTTTAACACTCTCCCATTTAAATTAGTCTTCTATATGGAATATATGTATAAAAATGAACAATTACATAATTTCTCTAAAATTTTTTATATTTTTTAGAAATAATTTTATTCCATGGGTAAAATACATCTAAATTTTAATTTGGATCTAATACATAAAATATTTTGATATAGTAAAATGGTAGATAATCGTGGACAAAAAATTCTTATGCATCTGCCTCGCAAAACATATATTTCTTACGTTTTCAATAATTATCTATAGATTTAACTTTTTATACTTTCTTTATAAAAGAACGAAAATGAACGCCCGAATTTATAATATCCAAGCGTTCATTAATACATTGCTTATTTATGTGAATTATTTTGTAAATCTAAATTAAATATTATTTATCTATACTTAAAATACACACTAAAACTTATATAAGATTATTTTTAGCAAGTTCTTCACGTAATTTTTCTAGATTCTTGCCTTCCATTGGAAATAATGGCATTCTAAGTGGTCCTACGTTATATCCCATAATTCCTAATGCAGTCTTTACTGGGATTGGGTTTACTTCTATAAATAATGTATTAATAAGATCTAAATATTTTGTTTGAAGGTTACAGCTTTCTTCAACTTTTCCTTCAAAATATAAACTACAAATTTCATGAGACTCTTTTGGCATAATATTTGAAAAGACTGAAATAACGCCTTTTCCCCCAAGTGATAAGATCGGAACTATTTGATCATCATTTCCAGAATATATATTAAGTTCATCTTTACATATCGCTTTTATCTTTGCAATCGCCGAAAGATCCCCACTAGCTTCTTTTGTTGCAACTATACGTGGATGCTTAGCTAATTCTGCATATGTTTCAGGTGTTATATTAACTCCTGTTCTTGATGGTACATTATATAGAATTATTGGGATATTAACTCTATCCGCAATATAATTGTAATGTTTTATTAAACCAGTTTGAGTAGTTTTATTGTAATATGGTGTTACTAATAAAAGTGCATCTGCACCAACGCTTTCAGCGTATTTTGATAATTCAACAGCATAAACTGTATCATTAGACCCTGTGCCCGCAATAACTGGTACTCTTTTATTTACATATTCTACTGTAAATCTAATAACTTCCCTGTGTTCTTCATCAGTCATAGTTGAAGACTCACCCGTAGTTCCTGCAATTACAATTGCATCTGTACCATTCTCTATATTAAAATCAATTAGTTTTTTTAATTCAGAGAAATTAATTCCATCTTCTGTAAAAGGTGTAACAATTGCAACTGCCGCACCAGTAAATATAATATCCTTCATAAAAATTGCCCCCTCGAATATTTTCTATATAAATTATAACACAGTAAAGTGCTACTATAAACTTAGAATATATTTAAAATATGAAATATATATTTATTAGTGTTAGATTGCTTAACTTCTGGTAAAAAAATACTTGCTTAACTAAAAATATTTAATATAATAGATGTAATACTTATTGGTAATTTCTTATGATTGGAGTGTATTTCATGTTTTTTGAACTTATAGTTAATAAATTTGTTAAGGATAATTCTAATGTTAAAGATGACACAGTTAGAAGTTCTTACGGTATACTCGGTGGAATTATTGGGATATTAGCGAATGTTATGTTGTTTGTTATAAAGCTTTCTGTAGGAATTGTTGTTTCCAGTATTGCTATTATGGCTGATGCCTTTAATAACCTTTCTGATGCTGCATCGTCATTAATAACCATTTTAGGGTTTAAACTTTCAAGCAAACCCGCAGATAGAGAGCATCCTTTTGGACACGGAAGAATTGAGTACCTTTCAGCTTTAATTGTAGCTTTTATGGTAATGTTGGTTGGTTTTCAATTTATTAAATCTTCCTTTGAAAAAATAATTAAACCAGAGCCTATTACCTTTGAGATGACTTCTTTTATTTTGCTTATTATATCTATCTTTTTTAAGATTTGGCTTTCTAAATTTAATAAATTTATTGGTGAAAAGATTAATTCCTCTGCTCTAAAAGCTGCTTCTACAGATGCTCTAGGGGATGTATTTACCACTACTTGTGTGGCTATTTCATTTTTAGCTTCAAAATTCACTTCTTTCCCTATAGACGGATATATAGGAATGTTTGTTGCATTATTCATTGTTTATGCCGGTTTCAATTTAGTTAAAGATACTATAAATCCACTTTTAGGAGAAGCGCCAGATCCAGAACTTGTTGAATCCATAGAAAGAATGGTTTTGTCTTATGATAACATCCTCGGCTCACATGATTTAATAGTTCACAATTATGGTCCTGGTAAATGTATGGCATCTATTCATGCTGAAATTCCTGGAAATATTAACGTTGTAGATATTCACGAAGTGATTGATAAAGCTGAAAGAGAAATTTCAAAAGCACTTAAGATTTACTTAGTTATTCACATCGATCCTATCTGCATTATTGAAGGCGAAGTCAAAGAAGCTTATGATGAAATTCTATCCATAATTGAAAAATATGATTATATAGAGTCAATACATGATTTTAGAGTAGTCGGTGAAGGTGATATTAAGAACTTAATTTTTGACGTTGTTATTGAACCATCAAAAGAACTCTCTATAACTGATACTGAACTTATAAATATAATATCTGAAGGAGTAAAGAAATATCATCCTTCCTATAACTGTGTCATTACTATAGACAAACACTACACATAAAAATACAGCCATTATTTCAAACCAAGAAACTTCTAGTTTGAAATAATGGCTGTACTTTTTCTATATTGCTGAATCCCATTTAATACATATTCTTATCCTTAAAACTATAGGTGTAAATAAAGCTGAACCCCCACCTAAATTTTTTCAATTCATTATTCCTTTTTGCCGTATCCTATTTGCTGTCCTTTTCATTGTTAATTGGATAAATTTGTGATATTCTTTTAGTATTAAGTGCTATTAAAAGGAGGATATAATTTTGAAATGTCCACATTGTTCAGAAGAACTAGGAATAAATGATGTGTGTATAAATCCTATGTGTTCTTATTTCGGTACTACAATTAAAAATACTGAAAAAACTAATATAGATCATACTGAAAAAAACTTAAATAGTAGAGTTAATGCTGATATTAAAGTAGATCATGTTGAAAACAACTCCAAATCTAATGATAACTTTAATCAAAACAAAGTCTATCATAATAGAAATAACTATGATAATAATCATAATACAAACAGATTTAAAAATATATATTCTATTCCTTACAACAAAAGCAACAACATTTCTCAAGACGAACTAGCTATCTTTATCGGTAATAATAGCGGTTTCTATATTAAACACCTCAACAAATATAACGATAAACATAAGTTTTTATCTTGGAACTGGCCATGTTTTTTCTTCGGTTACTATTGGTTATTATACAGAAAACTTTATGTTCCAGGAGCTGCTTTGATACTCTTAACCTTAGTATCTTCAGCGATTTTTCCAAAGGGAATACACTTATCTTTGCTACTGCTCATAAGAATTATAGTGACTTTATATGCAAATTTTATTTATCTTAACAATTGCGAACGTAAGATTAAAAACTTCAAAATGAATGTTATCAATATACAAAATCTTAGCAATACTGAATATATAAATAAATTACGTAAAAAAGGCGGAGTTAATTTAGCCGCACCATTAATTGTATTAGCTCTCCATATTATGTTTATAGTAATTTCACTTGGCATGTGGCTTTCAACTAGGATTGCACCACATAAATTTTCTTCTCCTTCGTATTACTTTTAGCTTATTAAACTAAAAGTTTGAGTATATCCAAAAGTATGCATCTTAGTTGGATATAGGGTTCCTCATTGAAAATTTGAAATATCTCAAGCAGAGAAATTGGATACATATTTGTTAAATAGGCATTTGAAAATAAGCTGCCTAGGTTCTTAATGGCAGGTTGTTCTATTCACTGCTTGTCACACTGAAAGTGGGAGCATGCGGTGATGGGTGCAACCTACCATTTAGAACCTTCCAGCGAAATTTTCATAGTCGTATGGAACAAATATGTATTCAATTTCGGCTGGTATCCACATAAATTTCATTTTTACTGCGGAACCCTATATTAAAATTTTAGGCGTTCACCATAATAACTAATAAAAATAGTTATTATGGTGAACGCCTTGTTGTATAGTTAATTATAAAACTTTAGATAAAAAGTCTATTGTACGTGGATTTTTAGGATTCTTAAATACTTCCTCTGGAGTCCCAGATTCTAATATTTTTCCTTCATCCATAAATAATATTCTATCTCCAACTTCTCTTGCAAATCCCATTTCGTGTGTAACAACTACCATTGTCATACCTTCCTTTGCAAGATCTTTCATAACATTTAGAACTTCTCCAACCATTTCAGGGTCTAAAGCAGATGTTGGTTCATCGAATAACATAACATCTGGCTGCATAGCTAAAGCTCTAGCTATTGCAATTCTTTGCTTTTGTCCACCTGATAATGATGATGGGTAAGCATTTATTTTATCTATCAAACCAACCTTATTTAATAAGCTTTCTGCTATATTTTTAGCTTCATCTTTAGAAATTCCTTTTACTTTAATAGGAGCTAGGCATATATTTTCACAGACTGTTTTATGAGGAAATAAATTAAATTGTTGGAATACCATCCCCATTTTTTCTCTCATCTTATCTATATTAGTTGCTTTTGATGTTATATCCTTATCTTCAAAAGTAATTTGCCCAGATGTAGGAGTTTCCAATAAGTTAAGACATCTTAAAAATGTACTTTTTCCTGACCCAGAAGGCCCAATTACAACTACAACTTCACCTTTGCTGATATGCTCATCTATTCCTTTTAACACATTATTTTTTCCAAAGCTTTTATGTAAATCTTTAACGTATATCACTTGCTTTCATCCTCCTTTCAACATAACCTAAACATCTTGTCAAAGTGAAAGTTAAAACAAAGTAAACTACTGCTGCTACAATTATTGGTTCTAATCCTAAAGCTGTATTTCCTCTTACAATACTTGCATTGTACATAAGTTCTGCGACACCTATAACAGAAACCATTGATGATTCTTTTATTACAGAAATAAATTCATTTCCAAGAGCAGGTAATATATTCTTAAATGCTTGTGGAATTATAACATGAACCATTGCTAACCCTTGATTCATTCCTAAACTTCTAGCTGCTTCCATTTGACCTTTGTCCACTGCTTCGATTCCAGCTCTTATTATTTCAGATATATATGCTGCTGAGTTTAATGCTAAAGCTATTGATCCAACAGTCATATCAGGCATATCTATTCCTATAAGCTTAGGTAATCCTATATAGATTATATAGATTTGAACTAGAAGTGGAGTACCTCTTACAAATTCTACATAAGCTGTTGCTATATAGCTTATTGGTTTAAATTTTGAACGCCTTAAAAGAGTTAATGCAAGACCCAAGATTGTACCACATAGCACTGCAAAAAATGCTAATACAATAGTGATTTCTGCACCTTTTAAATAATATTCAGAGTATTTTCCTAAAAATGTAAAATTCAATATTTTCCCTCCTAGTTCTTTATCTGATGTCTAGCCACTGTAATACTCTCACAATATATGAAACTCCTCCTCCTAAAGTCAGATGAGTAACCGATTCACACTGAATCATATATTTAGGCTACCTGCTTAAGTAATATATGCAGTAACACGACCCTAAATAAGTTCAACTAATCTCCAGCTAAGGACTCCCCCC
Source organism: Clostridium sp. YIM B02500 (assembly GCF_022324665.1). Classification (NCBI taxonomy): domain Bacteria; kingdom Bacillati; phylum Bacillota; class Clostridia; order Eubacteriales; family Clostridiaceae; genus Clostridium; species Clostridium sp. YIM B02500. The sequence goes on from NZ_JAKGTE010000001.1 coordinate 216,781, forward strand.
CATCTGAATCAAGCTTCACTTAATAATACACATATAATAAAATAGTCACTAATTTTTAATTATAAGACATTATCTGATAATTTTCAACTGTTGTTAATTTCCAATATAAAAATAATTTTAAATATATATATTTAAAAAATAATCCTTCATCATAATTCTAAAAATATTACAAGAATTTTAGCCACAATTGTGAATTGTGAAACGTGCATTGTAAATTTACAACATATATCTAATACTCAAAAAAATAACAAACTATGATGTCAGTATATTTTGCATTCTACTATACTGGTATGTATTACCTTATAGTTTCTATATGCTAAAAACTTTCATTACTTAGTACAAGGTAAAACTTCTCAGGTGAAGCTCTCTTTATCACCCGGTTTCAGTCAAACTTATACCCACAACGGGTACAAAGTGATTTTAAATAATCCCAATATAACTTCTGAAATTTTAAATAACTTTCATGAAGGAATAAATCATATTATCTAAATTCACCTTGTCAATAACAAAATATATACTACATCTCTAACTCGTTATTTTCTATCGTACTTTTTAGTGCCAAATAGGATTAGTCTACTAATTTATTTACATCTACTACAAATTGGTTTATCTTATCTTCATCTTTTAATCTCTTTATTGTCTTATTAACTTGCTCTAATAAATCAGTTGAACCTTTTTTCATAGCTACAGCGGATCCGCCGTTTGGATCTGTAACCTCTAATTTATCTGCAATTGCTATACCCTGGTTCTTTTCAACATTTATTTTTGCAACTGGCTGTTCAGCTAAAACCGCATCAACTTTATTGTTCTTTAAATCTAACATTAAATCAGTAACTTTGTCTAATGACTTAATATTTGCTGCATCAAAGTTATCCTTTGCTATACCTTCTTGTATTGAACCTTTTTGTACTCCAATTTTCTTTCCTTTTAAATCTTCAATTTTAGTTATTCCAGATTCATCACCTGATCTAAGTACAAATCTATGTGTTGCATTATAATATATGTCTGAGAAATCTGCATTTTGTTTTCTTTCGTCTGTTGGAGTCATACCTGCAAATACCATATCTATTTTATCTGATTGAAGTGCTACTAGCAATCCATCAAAAGCCATATCTTTTATTTCAAGTTCTACTCCTAAATCTTTTGCCATTTCTTTTGCAATTTCAATATCAAATCCAACTATTTGATCTTTTCCATCTATTTCTTTATGGAATTCATATGGTGGATAATCTGCGCTTGTTCCTATTACAAGCTTACCTTTTGATTTTATTGCCTGTAATGCAGAAGCATTACTGCTTGTGTTTTCTTTGTTTCCTTTAGTGCTGTTTCCACAGCCTACCATACCTATTGCAATAGCTGATGCCGCTGCAATAGCAACTATTTTTTTTACTATACCAACTTTCATTATTAATACCTCCAAAACTTTACTCTACTAACGATAGCATAATTATACACACTTTTTTATATTTACTCAATAGAAATATGATAAAAAGTTTAATTATTATTCATTAAAATTAAATTTATCCTCATTACTTATTATATATTTAAATATATATTTTATGTATTGGAAATAGTTATATATATTAGTATTATAAGGCTTTCAAGCTTGCTTTAAGCGTTTTTTAATCATTTTAAAATCATAAAAAAATTTTATTTAGTATTTCTATAATTTAAAATTCACAAAAAATCATGAAATTTTATTCTCATTAAATTTATATTATAATTTTTCACTTTGCATACTTTATGAAAAATTATTCACATAATAAAAAATAAAAGCGGCACCATCATAAATATCATATTATCGGTGCCGCCTACTTATTATTTAAAATTGATTATCTAGCTTAGTATATATAAATTTCAGATAGCATAGCTCATTCTATATAAAATTCTTTATTTTATATAGCCGTATAGCTTTTAAGATAATAAGGCCTGAGAGTTAAGTTTATAATATAACTATATTAAATACTTAACTGCAGACAACCTGTGTAATGCTCTGGTACACATTATATATTTAACTAACGGTTCGATCTCTTCACTTTCTACTATTATAACTCCATCAAATTCTAATCCTTTTGCCAAATAAGCTGGTAGAATTACTTTTCCACCCTTATACATAATATCATCATTATCTAAACTTTGAATATTGATCTTTTCTTTAATAACATGAGAGAATTTATTCAATTCATTTTTATCCTTAAAGATTACTGCAACATTCTCGTATCCATCTTCTTCATAATCCTCAATTAATGATATTATTGTATCCGCAAATTCCTCATTATTAGAAACTTCTTCTTCAATAACAGGTTCTCCTTTTCTAACCAACGGAACAATCTTGTCTTTATCCAAGAATTTATTTGAATATTCCATTATCTCTTGAGTTGACCTATAACTCTTATTTAACTCATACTTTGTAATTTCCACATTAAGATCTTTAAATACATCGTCAAAGTGAAGCATTGCAGGTTCTTCGCTAGTTGTTATTAATCTCTGGTTTGAATCACCAACAATTGTATAGCTCTTGCAACCTGTTATTTCTTTAATTATTTCAAATTGAATAAAACTATAATCCTGTGCCTCATCAATTACAATATGCTTTATCTCATTTTTTACTTTTATACCTTTTAACTTAATCATTAAATAAAGTATGCCAGATAAATCCATATAGCTTAGTCTTTCTTTATTCTCACCTAAGTCTTCATTATTAAGATTCTCTAAGTCATTAATATAGTTTTTATCAGTATCTAAATTAACAATTTTCTTATAAATATCTATTACTGGTTCGTACTTAATCCAAGTATCTAATTCATCACGAGATTTCATAACCGCTCTTACAATTTCTCTTATCTTAATTCTTTTTAAATATTCTAGATTATTTTTTTCTATTTCAAGTTCCTTCTCTGATAAGCTGCTAATCTTTTCTTTAAACTCAGTATTTATCTTATAAACTTCTTCATCTCTCTTATCTTTTATTTTAGATATTAATATTCTTTTTATTTTCTCACTTCTTCTAAACAAAGGCATATCTTTATAATAATTTGTAAATAGTTCTTCTATCTCTTTAGCTGTAACAATCTCTTCTTTCTTAAATCTAATTGGTTGTATCTTAAAATATTCTTTATTTAAAATTTCTAAGTTAGAATTTAATAAATCAACAAATGCCTTAGAACTCTTATATCTATATTCTTCTAAAGTATCTTCTTTTCCATTCATAGCATCTTCAATATAGCTACCGAAGCTCTTTATATTTTCATATTTTAAATTAATTTCTTTCTTCGCAAAATTTTCAAAGGTTGTTTGTTTAATATTACTTTCTCCAAGCGAAGGCAATACTTGAGCTATATAATCCATAAAAATATCATTAGGTCCAAAGATTAATACCTTATCTCCAAATTGTTTTCTAAAATTGTATAGTAAATAGGATATTCTATGAAGTGCGATAGTTGTCTTTCCTGAACCGGCAACCCCATTTACAACGACTATTTTATTTCTATCCTCTCTTATAATCTCATCTTGTTCCTTTTGAATAGTCATTACTATATCTTTTAATTTATCGGATGAATTATCTGTTAAAACCATTTGTAGTATTTCATCTTTAACATCTATAGCTGAATCAAATACTCCTTTTAACTGACCTTTCTTAATTACAAGTTGCTTTCTTGATAATATGTCTACTTCTATTTCTCCTGAAGGTGGATTATAACTTGATTTACCAAGAGTTCCTTTATAAAAAAGTGATGCAATAGGTGCTCTCCAATCAACAATTAATGGTTCAAAACTATTTTCAAGCGTCAATCCATATCTACCCACATACATATCTTCTGGAATGTCTTCTCCTTCTTTAAATGAAACCTTTCCGAAATAAGGTATTTCCTTAAGCTTTGTATATTCCATAAGCCTTTTGTCAATTGTTCTATAGGCTTCTTCCTTCACATAATTTTCGTGATCAAAATAATCTATAATCTGGTCTTCATCATCTTTATATTCCTCAACGTATTTTTTTCTAGCCTCAAGGATATAGTTTGTGACATTCTTTCTTTTTTCTAAATACTTTAAAATTTCTTTATTTAGAATTTCTAAAATTTCACTTAACTTTTCCTCTTCTCTTATAAAATCTACTTGTTTGCTCAATATTGTGACCCCCTTAGATCAATAGGCAGTTAATTCATTACCTTTAAGTACCATATAAGGCATTAACTACCAATAACTAATCTTTTATTTCTTCCTGTGAAATATTATTATACCCTTATGCCAATATTTTCACACAAATTCCATGAATTTTGTATTGTTAATTATACATTTAAACTATAAAATGCACAATGTATGGCTAAAAACTCTTTTTAGGTTTCATTCCTCCACTGTGCATTAAATACTATATTTACATGTCAATTTGTCTCTTTAAATATTATCAGTTTCAGAATCCTTTTTATCAGATTCCTCTTCTTTAGATATAAATTTATCATCATTAATATTTTCAGCTGCGCCCTCTGCCTTAGCGTCACTTTCCATAATTATAGATGTTTGATTACTTGTTATTAATTCTGATTTCCCTAAATCTTGAAAATCTCTTTGTGACTTTTCAGACTTATCATCTATAACGATATCTAAAGCATGCTTTTTAGCTCTTCTTTCTGCTAACTCTTTTACTCTCTTTTCGTTCTCTGATTTTTCCTTTTCTTTTTCTTCCTTCATTTCAGGATATTTTTCATAGACTAAATCAAAGAATTCTTCTCCAAATATTGTTTCTTTCTCTAAAAGTACTTCCGAAATTTTATCTAATAAATCTCTATTATCCCTAAGAATCTGTCTAGCATTTGCATGAGTATGCTTTATTATTCTTAGTGTTTCTTCATCTAAAATAGTAGAAGTCTCTTCACTACAGTTTCTGACAGCTCTACCATCTAGATATCTATTTTGCACTGATTCTAAAGCCATCATATCAAATCTATCACTCATTCCGTAAATAGAAACCATGCTTCTAGCCTGTTGAGTAGCTCTTTCTATATCATTTGAAGCTCCTGTAGAAACTAAATCAAATACTTCCTCTTCAGCAGATCTACCACCAAGCATTACAGTAATTTGATTTATCAATTCTTCTCTAGATGTCAAATATTTTTCTTCTTCTGGTAATTGCATAGTATAACCTAATGCTCCCATAGTTCTAGGGACTATAGTTATTTTATGTACAGGATCTGCTCCTTTAAGCAGCGCTGCAACAAGTGCATGCCCAACTTCATGGAATGCAACAACTTCTCTTTCTTTAGGTGATAGAATTCTATCTTTCTTTTCTTTACCTGCAATTATAACCTCAACTGCTTCTCTTAAGTCCTCTTGAAGAACTGTTTTTCTTCTTCTTCTTACAGCTCTTAAAGCACCTTCATTAATAATATTCGCAAGATCGGCTCCTACAGCTCCTGGAGTACTCTTAGCTATTTCAGCTAAATCCACATCAGGTCCTAGCATTACATTCTTTGCATGAACATGAAGTATAGCTTCTCTTCCTTTAAAGTCTGGTCTATCAACTATAACTCTTCTATCAAATCTACCTGGTCTTAAAAGAGCCTTATCAAGTATTTCTGGTCTATTTGTAGCTCCAAGTAAAACTACACCTTTAGATGAATCAAATCCATCCATTTCAGAAAGTAATTGATTTAAAGTTTGTTCTCTTTCATCATTACTTTGCATCTGATTATCTCTGCTCTTACCAATTGCATCAATTTCATCTATAAAAATAATACATGGAGCTTTAGCCACTGCATCTTTGAATAATTCTCTTACTCTTGATGCTCCAACTCCAACGAACATTTCAACAAAACTTGAACCTGAAAGCGAGAAGAATGGAACTCTTGCTTCTCCTGCAACTGCTTTTGCAATAAGAGTTTTTCCTGTTCCCGGAGGTCCTACAAGTAAAACACCTTTAGGTAATTTAGCTCCAATTTCAGTATATTTGGCTGGCGCATTTAAGAAGTCTATTACTTCTTTTAAGGATTCTTTAGCTTCTTCCTGACCTGCCACATCATCAAAAGTCACTTTTATTTCACTTTCCATGTAGACCTTAGCGTTATTTTTACCGATGCCCATGACACCGCCTCCGCCTCCGCCCATCTTAGAGAATAAAAATCTCCACATGAAGAATATAAGAATCATAGGCAATATCCAAGTAAGCAGAATATTCATCATTGGTGATTCTTTAGGATTTTTACCTGTAAAATCAATTCCAGCTGCATTAAGCTTAGTTATTAATGCTTCATCCTTCATATTTGCTGTATACAAAGTTTTACCTTTGTATTCTTCATTATCTTCGCTTGGTGTTATTAATAAGTTTTCACTAGTTATAACTACTTTTGAAATTTCCTTATTGTCTAATAAAGTTAAAAACTCATTATAGTTAATTTCTTTCATTGTAGCTTCTTCTCTTGCATAGTTAAATGCCATCAAAAATGCAAAAGCTATTAAAAAATAAGTAATTGCTATAGTAAAAGAATTCTTATTTTTATTATTCTTTTTATTACCATTATTATTATTCTGCATCTAATCACCTTCCCATTATATTTATTAATCATTATGTCCAATACTGCAATACTTTTATATTCATCAACTTCCTATATAAGTAACACAATTTCAGACAATATAGCATTTCATTTACTTTTTGACCTTTGTTACAAGTTAGTCTAAAGCTCAAACTTACTTATATCTGAATTGATTTTAAATTTATAATTTATTAATATTCATAAATTAGCTCATTCTTCCCACATATCTTTCATCTTATTATGTATTTGTTTTTTGCGAATTTCTGTGGATTTTTTATCTACTTTAAAATATTTACTATCTATATTAATTAAAATATCTCCATCTTTAAAATCCCCTGTAACATTACTAATAGATATTTTATCTATATCCCCATTTTCATTTTCAATTATAACATAATCTCCTTCTACTCTATTTATTATATACTTTTCACTCACTTAGCATCCTCTTTTCACAGTATAAATTAATTCCAAGAATAGTGAATAGCTTACTTAGAGAGCGAACGCAAGTAAGTTTTCCTCTAATCACCTAAATTATACAGTATATCTATGAAAATATCACCAATAACTCTTAGTAACCACTAAAAAATAACAAGTGAGCACGCTAGTCTATCTTGCACCATATTATATTCCTAAATCTTACTATTAATTTAAGCTTCCAAAATCTTTAAATGGATAGAATTTTAATACAGCTCTTCCTTGTATATTTGAGCCATCTATATATGGATTAATCCATCTTCTCGCATCATTTGATCGGTTCCTATTATCTCCCAAAAAGAAAAATTTATTTTCAGGTACATCGAAAACACCATCAAAATTTTCGTTATTTTTTACATAATCTTCTTTAATATCTGATCCATTTACAGTAACAGTACCTCCGTGTATTTCGATGTGATCTCCCGGAAGACCTATAACTCTTTTTATAAGAACCTCATCAAGTTCCTTTGAATAGAATACTGCTATATCTCCTTTATTAATCCTACTAGTGTCATAAATTCTAGTTACTATTAATTTATCACCAATATTTAAAGTAGGAACCATTGATTCACTAGGTATATATACGGTGTAAATCAAAAATTTATTTATTAAAAAAGCCATTCCTATAGCTGCTATTATAGGAATTATCCACTCTCTAAAGAAAGTGCTTTCAAACGAAAAACTTCCTATAATATTTTTATTAGATAGCAATTCTTTATTCTTTTTTTTGTCTAATTTTTTCTTTAGAAAATCGTTATCTGACCTATTAGTGATGTTATCAGAACAATTTAAATCTATGTCCTTTGATTCCATTACATAATCATTTTCATTCATTAAATGTTCTCCCTTTTGCAAGATTCGTTTATCTTATACCACATACTAAGTATTATTCACACTTTGTAAAAAATTTAACTCATATTATTTTAATATTTCAAAATCTTTTATAGGATAATACTTTACTTGAGCCTTTCCTTCTATATATGATTCATCAACGTAAGGATCTTTCCAATACCTAGAATCATCTGAGTTAGCTCTATTATCACCTAAGAAGAAATACTTATTATCTGGTACCTTAAAACTTCCATTGTATATCTCATTATTTTTCACATAGTCTTCCTTGAGCTCCTGACCGTTTCTATAAACAACACCATTTTTAATTTCTATTGTATCTCCTGGAAGTCCTATTAATCTTTTTATTAAAATCTCACCCTTAAATTCGTCATTTTTAAATAATACAATATCTCCTTCTTTTAAATTTTTAGGATTATGCACCCTAGTTACTAGCAATCTATCTTTAACTTCTAATGTTGGAATCATAGATCCACTTGTAATCCAAACACCGTACCCCACAAAATTCCATACGAGAAGCGCTATGCAAAGAACAACTGCAATATCAATTATCCATTCATTTAATATGGACTTCTTTTTTTCTTTTTTATCTGCTACAATTTCATCTTCGTTATTTTCTGCCACAATATTACCTCCATGTCCCATATTACACATAATTTTTCATTAATACCCCATTTTTTCATAATCCTTAATTATATAAATCATTTCACTTAAAAAGTTCTTAGTTGCGCTTCGCGCTTTTTTCTAATGTGCATATTTTAATATGCTATATTAGTATAACATATTTTACTATCTAAAATATTTATAAGATGTTAATTTTATAACAAAAATATGCACCAATCTTAAAAATTAGTGCATAATCCTTTTAGGAAATCTATATAATTTAAATTCTTACTTAAACATATTCAAATACTTATATCTATTCAACATCATTCTTTAATAGATCATCATAAGATTCTCTTTTGCAAATAAGTCTTGTTTCATTATCTTTAACCATTACAACCGCTGGCTTTGGTATTCTATTATAATTGCTTGACATAGAATAACCATATGCTCCTGTAGTCATTATTGCTAGAATATCTCCGCTTTTAACTTCTGGGATTTTAATATTTTCTAATAATATATCTCCCGATTCACAACATTTTCCTGATATTGTAACTGTTTCTTCTCTATCTCCTTCAACTCCACTTGCAAGAATACATTCATATTCCGCATTATAAAGAGCCGGTCTTATATTATCAGTCATTCCACCGTCTACTGATACATATTTTCTAACACTCGGAATTTCCTTGACTGATCCTACAGTATATAAAGTTGTTCCTGCATTAGCTACAATACTTCTTCCTGGCTCTATTGTAAGAATTGGCCTTTCTTGACCTGTTCTCGCACACACTTCATCAACTTTATTAATTATTGTGCTGCAATATTCTTCAGTACTTCTTGGCTCGTCTCCCTCAGTATAGTATATACCAAAGCCTCCGCCAAAATCTACTTCATTTATTAGGTAACCTAGGTTTTCCTTTGTATTTCTCACAAGTTCTAACATTATTTCAACAGCATCTTCATATGGCTCTAAGTCAAATATTTGCGAACCTATATGACAATGTATTCCTGCAAGATTTATATTCTCTAAACTTATAGCTTTTTTAATAGCATCTTCTATTACAGTACCAACTGGAGCAAAGCCAAATTTTGAATCTATTTGTCCAGTCTTTATATAATCATGAGTATGCGCTTCAATACCTGGTGTTATTCTTAAATAAACATTTTGTACCTTATTATATTCTTTAGCTATATCATTTAATGCGTCTATTTCGTAATAATTATCTACTACAAAATTACCTACACCTAGTCTTACGCCAAGTTCAATCTCAGATAGAGTCTTATTATTTCCATGGAACATAACTTTTTCAAGTGGAAATTCAGACTTATATGCAGTGTATAATTCCCCCCCAGATACAACATCAAGACACATATTCTCTTCCTTCAATAATTTACACATTTGAAGTGTCAAAAATGCTTTTCCTGCAAAAGCTACTCTATTATTATTCTCTTCGCACTTGAAATATTTTCTATAATCCCTACAGTATTCTCTTATTAAATCTTCATCAAATACATATAACGGACTCCCATATTCTCTCACTAAATTTTTAGCACTGATGCCTCCAATCATTAATTGATTGTCTTCTACTTTCATTGTTCCAAACAACTTCATTTGATTAACCCCCAAATTATATTTTATTAGCTATTGCTTCATTGATTAAAATAAATCACAACACCAATTTCAATAAAAAATATCCGTTTTTTGCATTAACTCCGGATTATTGCTGTTGTATTAACTAATAATTATAATAAAAAACAAACGCCACAGAGTATATCTGTGACGAGTGGTAGATCTTTACGCTAAATTTATGCACAATATTTTCATTAATTATCAATTCTTCGCAAAAGATTAATAAATGAATTTGAACGTCTATACTAACAAAATCATTATTATTCTTTTCAAACTGTTAATTTATAACTGAAAAAAGTACCTTGTAGCTCAACACTCTTCGTGACAGTTATTCACATATTCTATGAATACCCAGAAAAAGATTATCGCATAATAATCTATTTTCTTCGGCTGTAATACCTTTTAGTATAAATCAACGTTTGCCAACTCCTCATACCTACTATTTATTGCAGCACCTCTACCCCAGGTCATGTTATATATTATATTATTAGAATTCATTAATATTTTAATATTAATGACATTATAAATCATTATCTGCACAATATCATTTTATTAAACTGTTACAAATATGATACCATAAATTAAACTTAAAGCAATACTTTTTTAACTTTAAATTAATGGTATAAAACCCAAGCTTATTAAGTTCCTATTCTTTCCTATACTCATCCATAAGATCTCCCATAATACTTGCTGATGTTGGTGGTGTAAAAGTTATAGCATTTGCTCCAGCTTGAATTGTCTCTTTAATTGACTCTTCAGTTGGTCCTCCAGTTGCTATTATCGGAAACTCTGGAAATCTCTTTCTGATATTTCTGACTATATTAGCGGTATTTCTTCCACCTGAAACATTAAGTATTGTAGCTCCAGCTTCAATCCTTTTAGCAATATCTTCATCTTCAGAAATGACCGTTACTATTACTGGTATATCTATTGTTGACCTAATCTTATTAACAATTTCATTACTCGTAGGTGCATTTACAACAACTCCCATAGCACCTTTGAATTCTGCATCCATAGCTAAATTCACAACTCTTTTTCCTTGTGTTATTCCTCCGCCTACGCCACAAAAAACCGGAACATCAGCGGCCATAACAAGTGCCTGTGTTATTACAGGCTGTGGCGTAAATGGATATACCGCAATAATTGCATCAGCATTGCTATTTCTTATTAATGCTACATCTGTACTAAATAGCAATGATTTTATTCTCTTCCCAAAAATTTTAATTCCACCACAATTTCTTATAACTGCCGGAACCTCAATTACATGATTCCTAAGCGTACCCTTTATTTGAGGAACATATTTAACATCTTTATTGGTCATAATTTTTATCCCCTCCCCATTAACTATCGGTTAGATTTTTATAATAAATTTCTCTAGTTATACATTTTTCTTTTATTGTCTTTATAGTTATACTTTCCTATAAATTAAACCTCTATTAAAAATTTTCTAAATTAAAATTATCTTTCGCATATATACTTATAATTATAATATTTTTAAAATAAATCACTTATCTTCATACAATATGTTAAATTCCATTAATTACTATTTATATTATACTACTTTCTCGTATTTCTTAAAGTTAAATTTTATTTATCCACAATATCCACAGTTTTTATCCACAAATATGTGCATATTGTTTATAAATACATATCATTAAATTTCTCAACGAAAAATTGTCAGGAAAGACTTTCTACAAATTTCTCTCTCTATAATCAATTATCTCCACATTTATTGAAATCAAGTCCATAATTAATTTTAAAACATTCATAAAGAACTAATTGAATATCATATTTGACAATTAAGTTATCCACAGATTTTATACTATTATCAACAGTATAAACAAGCCTTGTATTTACAAGGCTAAGCCTTAGTTTTATTTTATATCATTTAAGTTTGTCCACAAGTTTATTCACAAAACTTCTTGTTGAAGCGTATAATTACAAAATTCGATTTTATAATTAATCATATTTATGTGGATAATAATAGCACTACCAATAAAATACTATGGGCATACTTAAGAATTTCTTAATACTTTGTTAATTTCTAAGTTACAACACCTTAATAAAACATTAAAGTATAAAGTAATATCTTGTGGTCTTTTCATTCCTATCATATACTTTTAATCAGGAAATATATTCTGAAGTTAGGTAAAAGGAGATTTATTGCAATGACCCAAAATGAATTTTTTAACATTTTAATGGATGGTTTAAAAGACTTTCCTGAAATAAAGCTGCAAGATATTATTTCTTATTATGAAAATTACTTTAAAACTAGATTAACTGTTGGAAGAACAGAAGACGATATAGTAAAGGAATTAGGTGATCCTAATTTAATAGTTAATAAACTTAGAAATGAACATTTGCATATTACCATTACCTTAGATAATTTAACTAATAATGCTAGCACTGAAACTAGCGACGAGATTTCTAACATAGATGCCACTGATGTTAGCACTGATAATAAACATATCAATGCATGTCACAATTTTAAAACTAATAAAAAGTTCAGTAATATCTATTCAGAAAACAAGAATGATTTAAAAACTGATTCCAACTTTAATGATTTTAAGTCTAATAATTCTTATGCTTCAAATGATTGTTTTTATGACCTTCATAATGAAAATATATCACTTGATATTCAAAAAAGCAATTATAAATGTGCTGAATTAAAAGAATCAAAATATAATATCAATAATGAGAATAACTTTAAACGCAGTAATCATATTTCCTTCATCTCAGAATTTAATTTTAATATGCGTCAAATAATGAGTATTTTTAATAATAAATCTAAAAATAAGATTTCTAACTTCAACATAAATATTATCTTAAAATTTTTTATTGTAATCTTATCTTTAGTAATATTCTTTCCAGTTATAACTGGTGTTATTGGCTGCTTTATCGGACTCTTGGGAATAGCAATAAGTATTTTTATCGCTAGTATTGGAGTACTAATTGGTGGAACTTTTACAAACTTTTTTACGCTACCTAATATTCCAGCATTTGTCTCGAATTTTCCATACCCGGTAATAGTACTATTTTCTTTAGGTTCACTCTCATTATCACTGCTTTTAATGATTATATTTTTCTATCTCTGCAAATTTCTCATATTAATTTTGGCTAAAACATATAAGTTCTTAAAGTTTAAAGGTGGGGAGTCGCTATGAAAAAGAAATTCATTTCTTCTAATATGAAGATATTTATGTTAATACTATTACTTCTATCCATTACATTTTATACTTCTGGATGCATTGCTCTAGTTCAAAGTGGCTACAAACTTTCTAACTACGCCGATGAACTTCATCTAAGCCCCAGTGCCTTGGAACATAATTTGAATTTTAACAATTTCAACTTGGATTTTAATACTTCATATCTGTCTAAAGATTATGTCCTAAATGATAATGTCAATGAGATTGACTTCAGCTTAAACTCGCAAGATATTAAAGTCGTTGATTATGATGGTGATGATTTAAAAATTCAAATCAAAAGCAACAATAATATTTCTAATGACTTGTATGAAATTCAAAGTGGTAATAGATTAGCTTTCAACGCTAGATATGATACTCCCAGTGACGCAAGTATTTCAGTAAGTATACCTTATAATTTTAAAGATAAGAGCACTTTAAAAATAACCACAAGCAGCGGCGATATAAATATTTCTAGCTTATCATTAAATACACTTAATCTTTCATCTACTAGTGGATCTATAGCTCTTTCAGATTCATTTTTAAATTATTTAGACTTAAATAGTTCCAACGGAAATATAACCTTTGATAATATAGAAACATCAACTGAAACCAAACTATCTTCTTCTTCTGGTGATATTATTGGAAATGGTAACTTAGGAAGTATAAATGGAAATACTTTATCTGGAGATATCAATTTGAGAATAATTGATTCCTTGAACAATATGTCTTTAAGCTCTCATTCTGGATCCATACACTTATCTATACCAGAAGGCTCAGGCTATAAAATAAACTACGAAACGAAATCTGGAAGCTTAAATTCTCCTAACGATAAATTATCTTCCGGCGATGAAAGTTCTCTTATAAATATTACTACTGAAAGTGGAAATCTTAATATAAAGTAAAATTTTAATGCACAATGACAATCTTATACTAATTGTTCATTGTGCATTATGTTATATATCCTATAGTTTAAACTTTGAAATAATACTGCTTAGTTCTTCTGCCTTAATAGCTTCCTTACTTATTGTTTCAACTACTTGTTTCATAGCAGTTGATGTATCATCTATTCCCTGTTGTATGCTATGTGTACTACCGGAAACCTCCTCAGAATTTTTTGCAGTATTTGATATAGCTGCACTAACCTGTTCAATTGATACATTTACATGTTCAGACATCTCAGCTATTTTTTTAGACATTGCACTTACAAACTCACCATCTTTAGTATATTGTAAAGCGATACTTCCGTATCCTTCTAAATCTTCTTTTACATTAGTTTTAATGAAACCAATTATTTCTTTACTATTCTCTGAAAGATTATTAAATGCTTTTTCTACTCTTTCTATAGTATTTTGTATAGTAATTACAGATGATGCTGACTCCTCTGCAAGCTTTCTCACTTCCTCCGCAACAACTGCAAACCCCTTACCTGATTCACCCGCTCTAGCAGCCTCGATTGCTGCATTCAATGCTAACAAATTAGTTTGCTCTGCTATACTAGCTATTGAGTCCGCCATTACTTTTATCTCTTCTACTACCTTTGATTCTTCTATTGCTTTCTTTATATGTTCTTCCTTTTGGTTATATACAAGTGCTGTACTTTCAATTGCTCTTCTGCTATTTTTTTCTACAGCCTTAGCTCTTTCCTTTATACCATTTGAATTATCATTACCTTTTTCCGCTTGTGCTTCTAATTCTTCCATATTGGCATTTACTTGTTGAATTGATGCATATACTTCTTCAACATTGCTACTATTATCTTGTGTTTTTGAATCGATTTTTTCAAACTCTAAATTTATATTTTCCAAACTAGTTGATATTTCTTGAACAACCGCAGATGCTTCTTCACTTAAAGCGGACACATTTGTTGCGTTATCTGCACACACTTCTATCATATGCCTTAAATTATCCTGAGCTTTATTTAAAGCTTGTCCTATAAATCCAAATTCATCTTTTCTTGTAATTGTAATATTAGTTGAAATATCATATTCGCTCATTCTTTCTGCTAACTTCTTTATTTCATGTAGTGGTGTAATTATTTTACCTAATGTTGTAACTACAAATACACCCCCTAATATAACGGCAATTCCTACAGCTATAGCCGTAAGTGTCGTACTAGTTTTTATCCCTATTCCTATCCCAATTCCAACTAATGCCATTATGAAATATCCAGAGAAAATTTTCACTCCAACAGACTGTAATAAACTAATTTTTTTGTCTTCGTTCATTTAAAACACCCCTTCTTTCTACTTTGTCATCTAATTAATACTTATACTTAATTTTATTAAAATCATATATACTTTGATTTTTAACGACTATAATTACCTAATATCTAAAAGCTTCTCTGACATGATTAGCATTATTAGATAATTAATATAGTGTTATATTAATCTATAATAACTATTATCCACTGAAACCGTTCTACCATATCTCAATACCTAATGTAAAATTTCTACTTTTTTGTACACATATTAGCATATCATGCGATTTTTTTATTTTCAACCACATTGATTAAAGTTTCACGTTATTTTAAGCTTCACTAAACTTAATTTAATATTGGAACATATAATATAATTTCTAAGCGCTCACTAAGATACATATTATATTTTAGAAATAAATTTATACATATTGTAATTCACAATGCACATTTCACAATTCACAATTTTGGGTAAAACCTTTTTAATATTTTTAGAATTATGATGAAGGTTTATTTTTGCAATATATACATAAATCTTACAAGTTGAGTTCCAAATTAAAACTAAAATTATGTAAATTTAATTGTAATATATTCCTAAATAAATCACTGTGTTATTAATTATTATTACAAAATGTGATAAACTATATATATCAATCAAATTGAATGTACTTTCAAAAATTAGAATAAAATTTAAATATAAATCGGGGGGCTAGAAATGATATCAAATAAAATGAAATCTCTTGTTGCAAATAATTCCATTATAAGAGCTATGTTTGAAGAAGGAAAAAGATTATCAGAAATATATGGAGAAGAAAATGTTTTCGATTATAGTATAGGGAATCCAAATGTTGAACCTCCAAGTAAAGTAAAGGAAGTTATCTTTGAAATCTTGAATGAAGAAACACCAAATTTAGTACATGGTTATATGAACAATTCTGGCTATGATGATGTTAGAACAAATATAAGTAATTTTATAAACAGAAAACATAATTTAACACTTTCTAAAGATAATATTGTTATGACTTGTGGGGCTGCAGGCGGATTAAATATAATCCTAAAATCTATATTAAATCCAGATGACGAAGTTATTACTTTTTCTCCTTACTTTGGAGAATACGGGAACTATGTAAAAAATTTTGATGGTAAACTAGTAACTTGTCCTACTAATACTGAAACTTTTGAGCCTGACTTAAAGGCTTTAAGTGAGGTTATTACTCCTAGAACAAAAGCTTTAATAATAAACAACCCAAATAATCCTACCGGTGTTATTTACTCAGAGAAAATAATAAAAGACTTAGCAACGTTACTTAATAATAAGCAAGAAGAATTTAATACATCAATATATTTGATCTCTGATGAACCATACAGAGAAATTGTTTATGATGATATTGAAGTCCCTTGTATTTTAAAATATTATGATAATACTTTCATTGGGTACTCTTATAGTAAATCTTTATCTTTGCCTGGTGAACGTATTGGTTATGTAGTTGCCAACTCATCTATGGCTGATTTTACAGATATGATGGCTTCACTAAATATTGCAACTAGAATTTTAGGATTTGTAAATGCTCCATCTTTATTCCAGAGGGTAATTGCAAAATCCTTAGATGCTGAAGTGGATGTAAATATTTATAAGAAAAATCGTGATCTTTTATATAATCATTTGATATCTCTTGGTTTCACTTGTGTTAAACCACAAGGTGCATTTTACTTATTTCCAAAATCACCAATCGATGATGATAAAAAGTTCTGCGAAGATGCAAAACAATTTAATTTATTACTTGTTCCAGGCTCTTCGTTTGGATGCCCTGGACACGTAAGATTAGCTTACTGCACTTCATATGAGAAAATAGAAAAATCTTTGCCCGCTTTTGATAAGTTAGCTTCTCTATATAATTTAAAATAATAAATTATATAATTTAGGTAGATATAAATATTACTCAAATAATATTTATATCTATTTTTTATAAAAATATGATTTCTATTATTTTTTCAATAAAATTACTGTATCATTCTAAGCTTCTCATATTCTAATTTCTTTACAGTTATATATAGGTCTATTAATAATATAGAGCCTCCTAAAACTACAAAGATATTAATAATTTTCATATTCTCCATATATAACTCATATAAACTGGGTTGCAAATAATAAAGACCAATAAGGCTAAGCACCATCCAATATATAGAGAATCTAAGAGTGACAAATCCATGAATATTATACCTAAATTCAGAATAATCCCAGTATACTTTGTTAAAAGAGTGCTTAAGTATATACCCACTTATATATTCTACTGTCGTTGGTATTAAGAAACATAATAATATTAATGGAATTCCAGAAATCTCTAACAGTTCATTGCATATTATGAGAAACATAACTGCCATTCCGTACATCGGCTTAAATGGTCCTATTAAGAAACCATCTTCTTGAAACTTTCTTGTAGTTGAAAAGCTATAACCTTCCTCTAATATCCACCCTATAAATGAATAAAATATAAAATTAAATACCAGATAAAACACTACATTCATATTAATCACCTCTTCTAAATATCAATGCATAAAAGATACATATCTTTTTGTACACCTAAAGTACTAATATTATTTGTAGGGCTTAACTCTTTTATCCCGTAAAAAACTTCTACTATAGGGTAATAATAATTTTTAAGGAAATTTTGTACCTATTTCTTGATTCTTAAAAATGCAATATTAATGAACTATCTGCTATAATGATATTATTGAACTTTTCTTAGACTCAGGTTAAACAAACTATAAAAATTATTTATAGCTGAGCCTTAGATATTATTATATTTTAGGAGGCTAATTTACATATGGAAAAATTATATTATGATAATCGATACCTTAAAGAATTTACTGCTGAAATTGTTGATATAAAAGAAATTGATAATAAATTTCATGTCATATTGGATAAAACAGCATTTTTCCCAGGAGGTGGCGGACAAAGCTGTGATATTGGAACTCTAGAAGATCAAAAAGTTATTGATGTATACGAAAAAGAGGAAATTGTTTATCATGTGGTTGAAAAGAAACCACTCAAGATACATAAGGTTAAATGTTCAATTGATTGGGATAGAAGACAAGACGGTATGCATCAGCATTTAGGTCAACATGTTTTATCAGGATCTTTCTTCAACCTTTTTAACGCTAATACTTTTGCTATTCACCTAGGTTCTGATATAAGCACAGTAGATATTTATGGTGTCTTAACTGAAGAACAAGTTAGAGACGCAGAAAGACTTGCTAATAAAGTTATAGGGGATGCCTTACCTGTAGAATCTTTTGTTCCAACTAAAGCCGAACTTAAAAAGTTATCTCTTAGACGTGCTCTTCCAAATACTGAAGAGGATATTAGAATCGTAAAAATAGGAGATTTTGATATTAATGCTTGCTGCGGACTCCACCCTACATCTACTCTTGACTTAAGACTTATTAAAATAAAAAAATTCGAGAAACATAAAGAGGGAACAAGAATAGAATTTCTAGCTGGCGAACGTGCTATTTCTGATTCATTTAAGAAAGATGAATTTCAAACTTCTATATGCAGATATTTAAGTTGTAATGAAAATGAAGCTATAAATGGTATAAAGAACTTAAATCAAAATCTTCGTGAAGCTAATGAAACAAATAAAAATCTTAACATTCTACTAGCTAAATATCAAGTTAAGGAAATTCTTGAAAATGCAGCTAAAATAAATAATGTTAAAGTAATTAAACAAATATTTGATGGTGAAAACCTAAAGTATGTGAATAACCTTACTTCTAAGCTTATCGAAAATGAGAACACAATAGCTCTAATGGCAGTAAAATCTGATGAAAAAGTAAATCTATTATTTGCTTGTTCTAAAGACATTAAAGATATCAAAATGAATGAACTTTTAAAAGATGCTATATCTCTTATTGATGGAAAAGGCGGCGGAAGTCCTTTCCAAGCTCAAGGAGCAGGAAAAAATAATTCAAATTTAGAAAGTGCAATGGACTATGCATTTAATAAAGTATCTCAAATTATAAGTGTTGCGAACTAGGTGAAATATAAAAGCACTTACAATATGAGGAAATTTTAAGTTTACTGCTAAACCTTCGGAAGGGAATATGCGTTTGTTTCGGTCCTTTGAAGATTTTGCTTAAGTGTTCTAAGAGCACAATCCACCATATTGATTTCTAATTATTTCGCGCCTAGATATCTAACCCAAACCCAAACATATAATTTTAATTGTAGTATATACCAGAAAGAAAGGTCATACTTTTATGGAAGTGTTGCATTGAGCATTTAGCTGTAGATATTTCCTTAGTAGAAGTTGTTCCATTTTTGCTTGTCACGAGCTTGCCTCGGGAGCATGCAGGAATGGTGCAATTTTTGCTATTGGAAATTCACAGCTAAATACTCCAGCAACCTGGAACAAATGCATGACCTTTCTTTCGGTTTTTATATATAACTTTAGGTATCTAGTACTTCTCAATATTTTACATTTAAGAATTTATATACTATGATATTACGAATTTATATCTTTCGCCTATAACGTACTGTTTTCCTATATGTACCGGTCTATTCTTATCATCATAAATAACAGTCTTTATATAAAACAAAGGTTCACCCTTTTGCACCATCAATAGCGCAGCCTCTTCATCCATAGCTTTTGCAATTTCTATTGTGGTATGATCATTTCCTGAGTTAGGCGAATCAGATGGATTTATATCATATTTATCTCTTAATAATTCATATAGTGAACCACTTAAATCTTCTGTTAGTAAAAAATTAAACCTTTTAAAAGAAAAATAATTATTTTCTAGCATTAATGGATCTCCACCTGCAAATCTAACTCTTTGAATATATATTAACTTATCATCATCATCTAGTTCTAGAGCTTTCTTGTCTTCTATTTTGGGCTCCATTACCTCTCTTTTAATGATTTCATTAGTTACTTTTAAGCCACTGGCCTCACAGGCAGCAGTAAAACTAGATAAATATTCAATTTTCCTCTGAACTTTTGGCTTACTTACAAATGTTCCTTTTCCTTGTTTTTTTATAATAAAACCTGACTCAACTAATTCATTTATAGCTGCACGTACTGTTATCCTACTAACATTATATTTTTCACTTAACTCAACTTCTGTTGGAATCTTATCTCCATATTTTAATTCTCCGCTCGTTATTGAATTACGTATAATATCCGCTAATTGTTGATATAAAGGAATAATATTATCTTGTATTAGCATATAAAGACTCCTTTTAAACATCTATAATATTAACTATATACTATCACAACATTTTTGAAACTTCAATTAATCTATTGTTGTGATAATATCAATTCTTTGATTTATTACAGTAATCTTAAAATAGCTGTTTGATATTGCTCATTAAATAATAACTATTCAACAGCCACTATACTTTTAATTAATATTTTTTACCATATCCAAATGAGCCTTCTACTAGACATGTTTTAGCTGAAAATATAGCACCTTCATTTAGACTTTCTTTAATTATATTTTCCCTATCCAATTCATTTTCTTTAATTTTGCTTATGTAATTTATCAAGAATGCTGTTATGAATGAATCTCCTGCTCCCATTGTATCTACAGCTTCAACAAGCTCTGGCTCTTGTGAATAAAACTTAGTTCCATCATATAATAATGCACCTTTTTCTCCCATAGTAACTACTACTATTTCACTTCCAAGCTTATGAGCTTTCATCACTAAATTAAGCATTTCATCGGTCTTTAAATGGCTACATGAGAAGAAACTAAAATCTACTTTAGGCGCAATTCTTTCGACTTCTTCAATTGTAAAATCATCAGAGAAATCAAAAGATATTGGAATGCTTAATGCTCTTATTTTATCAAGCTCTGGTTCCGTATATCCGTATAAACCTGCATGTAGTAAATCAAAAGTTTTAATGTATTCTAAATCATCTTGCGTAAGATTTAATCCATTTTCTCTTAAAACTCCACCTTCATTGCTTCCAAGAAAAACTCTATCACCATCTTCTAAAGTTACTCTTGCGCATCCATTTTCTCCATTAAAATGTCTGCACTTTGAAATATCTAAGCCAAGTTCATGAATTGTATTTTGAACATGATCTGCTTCAGCATCTGATCCAAATGCACCTAAAAATGCTGAATTTATTCCTATTTTTTTTGCATAAGCTGCAAAATTCAATGCATTTCCACCTGGATACATTGTTCTAATATGCTCATATTTATCTACAACGTTATCTCCTAACCCAATAACTTTTACCATAATATCTTCTCCTACACTTAAATATTTTAATATTCAACTTTTCCCATATATCTTCTGGTATCTAAATCATGGTTTCTAAGTTTTGCTAATTCTTCCCTATACACACATAAGATGCTATAGAATACTATAGGATTAAAGAATTCAACTACTGAACTATCAATTACACTAATTCCAAGTTCTTTGCAATCAACAACTTCAACTTTTGCACCATATTTATTTAGGAATTTAAGTGCTCTTTCATCTAATTCTCTAGTTCTACCTTCATTCATTAATAATAAATATAGTGTTTCCTTATCAGTTACTTCAAATGGTCCATGGAAGTACTCACCTGAGTGCACTGCTGATGCGTTCATCCATTGCATTTCCATTAGTGAACATATTGAGAATCCATAGGCATGACCATATGATGCTCCGCTTCCTAATACATATGTTATTGGCTCATCTTTATATTTTTCTGCATATTTCTTTGCTCTTTCTGCAACTAAACCTTGGCCTCTTTTTACAACATCATTTACAATCTTTAAACCTTCCATAAATTTATTATATCCTTCATAAACTTCTGTTTGATTTAATATTTCGACTGCTATATTTAGAATTATTGCCATTGGATTGTCTTCTACGCTTGTATCATTTCCCCATTCGTAAAGGATATTGTAATCTGCATACTTAATTAAATCTGCATCTTTATTATGTGTTAATGTTATAGTCGCTGCCCCTTTCTCTCTAGCTACTTTAGCTGCTTCGACTGTTTCAGGAGTATTTCCACCGTGTGAGCATACTATTACTACCGAACTTTTTCCTAATGATTTTGGTGTTGCATGTACAAATTCATTACTTGTATATGATAAAGCCCTTAATTCTCTTGCTTCACTTTGTAAAAAATATTGTGATGCATACATATCTACTAAAGACCCTCCACATGCTACTAAAAACACTTCCTTTATTCCATCTTCCTTACTTGATCTAATTTTCCCTACGATTTCCCTAGTATTCATTGTTATTCCTCCTATATATTTATAATCTAATTCTACGAATTTATATTTTTTACATTGGCAAATGCTTAAGATCATTAACCCAAATAGTAACGTATAAGCATATAGCATTTTTACTTTTTTAATAAGTACATTACTTACTGCAACTAATAAGCGATTTATCTCTTTTTACCTTGCGTAACTGTATCATAATAACGTTACTACTAATCTTGGAATAAATATTTTTCTTAATCGAACTTGTTGATACGTATTATAACGTATTGTATAATGTTATGCAACTTATTTTAAACTTAAATAGTAAGTATATCTTTTCTGATTAAACAGTGTAATTTGCTAGAAATATTATTCGCCAATTATTTGAGTATATTATATAGATACTTTTTCTCGAACCTGATTGACCTATTACAAAAACATCTCCCTTTAAAATATAAAATTATTGATGTAAGGTATCAGTAACTTCCTTACATCAATAATTATGTAAATGATCAAACTTTATTCGAACCTAATCCATTAATTTATTTGCCTCTACAACAAATTCATCAATTTTTCCTTCATCCTTTAATCTTTTTATTGTTTTATTGATTTCTGTCTGCAATTCAGTAGAACCTTTCCTCATTGCTATCGCTGCTCCATCTTCTTGCGCCGCAATAGTTACTGAAGTCAATTCTATATCATTGTTTTTCTCACAATTAAACTTAGCCACTGGTGAGTCAAGTAATATCGCATCAACTTTTTTATTCTTTAAATCAAGTACTAAGTCAGTAGCTTTTCCTAATCCTTTCACTTCCGCACTTGGTAAGTTATCTTTTACTAAGCCTTCTTGAACTGATCCCTTTTGAACCCCAATTTTCTTATTTTTCAAATCATCCATTGATTTTACTGAATCTGCTTCACCTTTTCTTACTATAAATATATTTTTCTCTTTATTGTATATATCTGAAAAATCAGCATTTTCTCTTCTTTCATCAGTTGGATTCATTGCAGCAAATACTAAATCGGACTTTCCTGCCTGAAGCGATACAAGAAGTCCATCAAAATCCATATCCTTAATTTCAAGTTCTACACCTAAATCTTTAGCAACTTCTTTTGCAATACTTACGTCAATACCTACAATTTGATCCTTACCATCTATTTCTTTATGAAATTCATATGGTGGGTAATCAGCACTCGTTCCAACTACAATTTTGCCTTTTGATTTTATATCACTTAATGATGATGACTTAACATCTGAATTTTTGCCAGAACTATTAGTGTTACTACTACATCCTATAATTCCAAACGCTATACTGCTAATTGCCACAAATACTATTAACTTTTTTAATAAAAATTTTTTCATATATTGTCCCCCTTTAAATTTTATCGAAGTATTATTCTTTAGTATTTTTCTACTAATTGAATAATATTGCTATAAGATAAAAATGTCAATACATTATAATAATGTTTTAATACGTATTAATAAGTAGTAGTATTTTATATGCATATTATTTTTTTCTATAACTGTTAAACAGATAGCTCAAATTAATAAAAATAAATAGTTAACAACACGGAAAATAAATCCTTGTTGTTAACTATCTATAAAAATTGTTTAATCTATTCTTTAAATTCATTAAATTTAGAAATTTTACGTTTAACCAGATTTTTTGAAAGAATATTATTTGTCTTATTCTTCTATTTTAACTACATCATAGCCTTCTTCTTCAATAGCTTCTTTTATTTCTTCATTACTATTTTCAGTTTCAACTGTTGCACAATTGTCCTTAAGACTAACTTCAACTGAAGTTACCTTATCCAAATTTTCTAGTGCTTCCTTTACATGAGCAACACAATGTTCACAACTCATTCCTTCAATTAATATTTTCTTTTTCATATCTATTACCTCCCGTTTATTAATGATTAAAATTTAGAAATCAAAATATAGATATTTGAAATACTTTTCTTCAAGCATCTAGATGTAATTATCTACTACCTAAGAAATGTCCTAATATTCTATTTTTGCTTATCATCATATCTTATTGATTAGGCTTTAAAATTTTTAAGTCTTAATGCATTTGTAAGTACTGAAACAGAACTTAAGCTCATTGCTGCAGCTGCTATCATAGGATTTAACAATGGACCTCCAAAAACATGAAGTATTCCCATAGCAACTGGTATTCCTAGTACATTATATCCAAATGCCCAGAATAAATTTTGTTTTATATTTTTAATGGTTGCTTTACTTAGTTTTATTGCTGTTATAACATCCATCAAATCGCTTTTCATAAGAACTATATCTGCTGATTCTATTGCAACATCAGTACCTGATCCTATTGCAATTCCAACATTAGATTGAGCTAATGCTGGTGCATCATTTATTCCATCCCCAACCATAGCTACCTTCATGTTCTCTCCTTGAAGCTTTTTGACTTCATTAGCCTTGTCTTCAGGCAATACTTCAGCTAGCACTATATCAATTCCAACTTGTTTTGCTATTGCATCTGCAGTTTTTTTGTTATCTCCAGTAATCATAGCTACCTTTATTCCCATGTTATGAAGAGCTTCTATAGCTTTTTTGCTACTTGGCTTAACAGTATCTGCAACAGCTACTATTCCACTTAAAGTATTATCAACTGCTACATACATAGGAGTCTTACCTTCAGCTGCTAATCTATCACTTTCATCCGCGAACATAGCAATATCAATATTTTTTTCTATCATTAATTTTTTATTTCCAAGTAAAATATTTTTTTCTTCTATCTTAACTTCTATTCCATGTCCTGGAATTGCATTGAATTGTTGAATTTCTTTAAGTTCCAAGTTTTTATCATTCGCTTCTTTAACTATTGCTTCTCCTAACGGATGCTCTGAACCTTTTTCGCTACTTGCAGCTAAAATTAATATCTCATCCTCCGAAATTCCATTTGTTATTATATCTGTAACCACTGGTTTTCCTTCTGTTATAGTCCCAGTTTTATCAAATACTATAGTTTTTATACTATGAGTAGTTTCTAACGCTTCACCGCCTTTAATTAACACACCATTCTCTGCGCCTTTACCTGTTCCAACCATTATTGCAGTTGGAGTTGCAAGGCCTAATGCGCATGGGCAGGCTATAACTAGTACTGCAATAAATATTGTTAGAGAGAATATTGTTGTTTCTCCTGAAATTAACCATCCTATTGAAGCTATTATTGCTAGCATTATAACTATTGGCACAAAATATGCTGATATAACATCTGCAAGTTTAGCTATTGGAGCTTTAGATCCTTGTGCTTCTTCAACTAACCTAACTATTTGTGCAAGTGCAGTATCTTTTCCAACCTTAGTTGCTTTATACTTTATAAAGCCAGTTTTATTGATACTTGCTCCAATTACGCTGCTTCCTACTATCTTTTCTACAGGAATACTTTCCCCTGTAAGCATTGACTCATCAATAGATGTACTACCATCAATAATTTCTCCATCTACAGGTACCTTTTCACCTGGTTTAACTAAGACTATATCACCGACAATTACTTCTTCTATAGGTATTGTAATTTCAGCATTATTTCTTATTATTGTTGCAGTTTTAGGTGCTAACCCCATTAGTGCTTTAATAGCTTGTGATGTTCTTCCTTTTGAAACTGCCTCCAGATATTTTCCAAGTGTTATTAAAGTTAAAATGACTGCTGCTGACTCAAAATATAAGTGCATAGCATATTCAGTTTCGCCTGTTTGTATTTTATAAATTCCAAATACTCCATATAAAACTGCTGCTAAAGTACTTATAGCTATCAACGAATCCATATTAGGACTTAGTTTAAATAAATTCTTTATTCCAATTAGATAGAACTTATATCCAGCTATCATTACAGGTATTGTTAATACTAATTGAATCACAGCAAAATTCAATGGATTCATCATAGAATCAATAATATATGGAAGAGGCATACCTAACATATGTCCCATAGTTATTACTAAAAGCGGAATTGCAAATATTAGAGATATAATAAATCTCCTTAATAACAATTGACTTGCCTCTAGTTTTTTCTTTTCTTCAACTTGCTCTTCTTCCTTAATTAGCTTATACCCTGCTTTATCTACAGCAGCTTTAATTTCACTATATCCAATTTCATCTTCATCTATATTTATAGTCAACTTCTCTGTTGCTAAATTAACAACAGAATCTTGAACCCCCTTAAGCTTTTTAGTAACTCTCTCTACTCTACTTGCACAAGCCGAGCATGTCATTCCTTCAACTTTAAAAGTATAAGTCTTCATATTCTTCTTAACACCGTAACCGGCTTTAACTACGGTTGCTTCTATATTTTCATTATTAAGTTTGTTTTCATCAAACTCTACGTTCAGCGTTTCTGTTGCAAAGTTAACATTTGCGCTATTTACGCCTTCTAACTTTTTAACAAATCTTTCAACTCTATTTGCACATGCTGAGCATGTCATTCCTTCAATTTTAAATGCTTTTTTATTCATACTTCACCTCTTTACTTATTTAGCATATACTTTAAAAATTTACATTAAGCTAATTTTAACTTCACTAAGCAATTTACAACTTTTCTCTATATTTAATTAATGCAATAATGCTTTTATATTTTATTTCATATTGTCATTTCTTAATAATCGGTTCTATTTTGAAAGTAACTTTTCTAAAACTTTATTAAATTCTTCTATTTTCTCATCTGGATTATTGTTATAGCAAGCCTCTTTTACACAATGACGTAAATGGCCTTGCAAAATCATTAAATCTGCTTTTTTTATTAAAGATTGAACTGCCATCAATTGATTTGCAACATCTATGCAATATCTATCATCTTCAATCATTTTTATTATTCCTTCTATTTGACCCTTCGCTGTTTTTAAAGATTGTAATGCTTTTTTTCTTTCCTCGCTCATTTCTTCCTCCCCTCCCCCTGTGTAGGGGGGTCTTATTAATTTCATTATATATTAATAAATTATTTTGTCAATATCATTTCTAATATATTCTTACGATTATCTCACTCTTCTATCTATTCTTATACTCACCTTGAATACTCATTTTTTTATTCTAGGCACTTAACTCCACTTTCCCCTAATGCCGTGATAATATAAAATGCTGGCTTTAACGTAGAATTTGCTAAAAAAATAAGCTCCATATAACAATGAAGCTTATTTCTATAAATATCTATTTATATTCAATTATAGGGCTTTCTTTAACTTTCATAATTTCTCCGATATGAAAATTTAGAATTTCATGGCCATTTAAATTTGGAATAATAAGCATTGTTATATCTTCTATTCCTTTTTCTTTTAGGAGTTCTTTATCGAATTCTAAAAGTAACTCGCCTTTTTTCACGTATTTTTCTTCTTCACAATACAAATTAAAGCCTTCACCTTTCAAATTTACAGTGTCAAGTCCCACGTGAATTAGAATTTCTACTCCATCCTCTGTTCTTATTCCTATTGCATGCTTGCTTTCCTTCATTATTGTAACAATAGTCCCATCACATGGTGAAAATATTTTATTAATACTTGGTTTAATAGCAATACCTTCGCCCATCATTTTCTGAGAAAACACTTCATCTTTAACTTCACTTATATCTACGCTAACTCCATCTGTAAAAGCATATAATAATTTATTTTTGTTTCTTTTTAATATATTTTTAAACATTCTCTATCCTACTTCAATTCTGGCCAATATTCTTTATTAGCTTTAATCATATCATCTAAAATCTGTTTTGCTACAAATGCAGATGGAATTGTTTTGTTCATAGTAAATGCCATAAGTGCTTTTTCATATGAACCTTCAATAGCAGCCTCAACTACAAGTTTTTCTGATGCTTCTTGTTGTTCAATTATTCCTTTATAGAAAGTTGGTATTTCTCCTACACGTACTGGTTCTGGTCCATCTTTAGTTATATATGCAGGTACTTCTACCATAGCATCGTCAGGTAAATTTTTTATTGCCCCATTATTTTCTACCATAACTAGGTGTCTCTTTCTTAAATCAAAAGCTAAGCTCATAGCAACTTCAACAATAAATTCTCCATGCACTCCAGTAAAGAATTGTGTAAGATCAATTTCTCCTGTAGCATTATATTGGTCTACAGCATCAAATATCTTCTTCTCTCTTCCTTCCATTACTTCATTAGCTCTAGTATGATTTTTATCTGCTTCCTTTACAATTCTATCTCCTAAAAGATAATATTGCATATACGTATTTGGAAGATATTTAGGGAACATTTGCATTATATGTTTAGCATTATCAAATGTATGAAGCCATGATGCATCATTATGTCTTACTTCACTTCTTGAATCCGGTGGAATATAACCATGTTCCTTTACATATGCTTTTAACTCCTCAGTTTTATCTTCACCACTAACTCTAATTTTTGTAAACCACCCAAAGTGATTTAATCCAAAATAATCTGCTTCTATATCATGTCTATCACAATCTAAGATATTAGCCATATTTCTCATAATTGCAACTGGCATATCACATATATTTAAAATCCTTGCATTTGGTCTTAACTTATACATAGCTTTTGCTACAATAGCTGCTGGATTAGAATAATTAACAATCCAATAATTTTTATTTGCATATTTTTCACAAAAATCTATCATTTCAACCATAGGATATATTGTTCTTAATCCATATGCTAAGCCTCCAGGACCACATGTTTCTTGACCAACCACATCATATTTTAGTGGAATTTTTTCGTCTTGTTCTCTCATCTTATATAATCCAACACGCATTTGAGCAAAAACAAAATCTGCATCTTTAAATCCTTCTTCTGGATCAGTTGTAAGAACAAGCTTTACATCTGGATCAAACATTTCTACTACTTTCTTTACTATCACTCCTACTTTATTTTGACGTTCCGCATTTATATCATATAATCTTAATTCTGATATTTTAAAATCCTCTTTCTTTGAAAGTAAACTCTTTACGATCCCTGGTGTATATGTGCTTCCTCCGCCTACTATTACTAATTTAAATTTTTTCATTTTAATGATTCCTCCTTCATTTTATTCTGCTCTGTCTAATGCTTCATCTACTATTGTTCTAATTTTATTAATTGAAAGGCCATATACAACTTGTATATTATTTCCCTTTTTCACAACACCTGCTGCGCCTGTTCCTTTTAAAGCTTCTTCATCAATTAAGGTGTTATCTATAACATCCACTCTAAGTCTTGAAAAACAATTTTCTACTGTTACTATATTTGCTTTTCCACCTAATGCTCTAATTATTGTTAATGCTTTTTCATCATCGTTATTAGCTTTACTATTATTTTTATTTTCTGATTTCATATCTTGCTTAACTTTTGCTGCATTCTCATTTAAATCAATTACAGCATCTGTATTATTTTCTTCTCTTCCAGGTGTTCTTAAATTCATCTTCTCAATCATAAATTTGAATACTAAGAAAATCACAACTATTTCAACTAATCCTACTAGTATATACACAGGCCAATGAGTTTTACCTATACCTGCTGGCAAGTTTATTACTAAAAAATCTAATATTCCATTAGTTGCACATACTCTTACATTTAATAGGTATACAAACATTTGGAATAGTCCATCAATCACTGAATAAACAAACCATAGTAATGGTGCAGCAAAAATAAATGTAAATTCTAATGGTTCTGTGATACCTGCGATTACTGCTGTTAAAGTTGATGGTATTAATTGTGCCTTTAAATTACTACGCTTTGCTTTTTTAGCAGTGAAGTAAAATGCTAAGGCAACTCCAATTACACCAAAAGTTTTAACTAATCCATATGTTAAAAATCTTGCTGAATCAGGCATAATAGAGATTGTTGAATCATTAAGCAATGCTAAGAAAACTGGTTTTGCTCCAATTACATTTTGGCCATTTATTATCATCTGATCCCCAACTGCTGAATATAGGAATGGAGACCAAATTAAATGATGTAAGCCTGTTGGAACTAAGAATCTATTTAAAAATCCATAAACAAACACTCCAGCCGCCCCTGCAGAACTCATAAATCCAGTAAGAGCTGTGATTCCAGCAGCTATTGTAGGCCATACATATGTGGTACCAATACTTAATATAGCCACTACAGGAATCATGATAACGAATACAAACTTACTATTACCGTATGGAGCCATAGCGCCACTAAATTCTTTATCTATATATTTGTTATGAACTATAGCAACTAGTACTCCTAGAATCATTCCTAGAAACACTCCCATATCTGTCACATGGAATCCTAGTTGGATTGTCTGCCCAGTTCCATATAAAGCTGATGCTGTATCACCTTTAATTATTTTTCCAGATAGCTCTAACCACTTACTATTCGCGCCTAGGAACAAAATATATGACATAATGGAAATGAATGCTGCTTCCGCTTTTTTCTTCTTTGACATCCCCATCGCTATTCCGACACAAAACAAAATGCTTAAGTTCCCCATAATCGGTGATAACATTCCATTAAAGAATTTTCCTGTTACCCAAATTGCTCCGCCTTCTTTTACAAATGTTGTATTGGTGAAAACTGCTGTTAATGCAATCAACATACCTACAATGGGTAAGAATAAGACCGGTCCAATCATAGCTTTGGCAAATTTCTGCATACTATTTAAAATCTTATCTTTCATTTAAATATTCCCCTTCACTATTTTATAATTTTTTTTGGGTAATTACCTGTGAGAATAGGATATCATTATTAATAGATATTGTTAATAGTTTTAAACGTTTCAGCAACATGTTGACTCAAAAGTAAACATGTTTACCTTTACACTTTAAAAAAGCTATCTCATTAGTTAACATCGAGATAGCTTTCTATATATAATTTCAGTAAGTTTCCACATGGGTATGATTAGTTTGGATATCTATATTTTATAAATTACTCATTACCTTATCTAGCAAATATTCCATTACAATCATTACCCTAGCATAAAAATAGTTCGCGGTAAGATTTCTATCATCTAATTCTTTATCATCTAATATCATAAAATTTAAGGTTGCCTTTTTAGCCATGTGATTCTCTGACTTACCAGTAAAAGTTATAATATCCAATTCATTTTTTGATGCATAATCAATCACTTTTGTTATACTTTCCGTTTCTCCACTTTTAGATATTCCAATAACTAAGGCGCCTCCTATTTGATTGCTGTCATATACTCCATAAGAATTTGTTTTAATGCATTTAAACCCAAGCACTAACATCTTTCTCCAAAAGAAATCTGCAATCGAATCAGAGAATCCAGTGGCTGTTATGAAAATTATATCTTCTCTATGTTTAATTATCATAGAAATGAAATCTTCTATTTTCTTATTTTCAATTTCTGATATGAAGCTAGTAATATCAGAGGTATGTTCTTGATTGTTTTGATGATTTTTTACTATGAAGTTTAGTCGATATATCATATCGACATAGCCTGTATAACCTAGCTTCTTTGATAGCTTTATTATTGTTGCCGCCGATGTATAATTAATTGTTGCAACATCTCTTACACCTTTAGTTAAAACAGAATCAATATTAGTCAATATGTATTGCAAAACCTGTCTCTCTGTTTCTGAGAGCTTGTAATTATCAGCTATTTTATAAATATCAAATTTCATATCACACCTCCAATATAATGTAATTACTTCATATGATATCATACTTATATCTTTATTACTTAATGAATACATAAAAAAATCCCTTAACGTAGGGATTGTAATCAAAAATTGCAGCTTTCATTAAGTTAATTATATCTCACATCATGAATATCTTCTCTCTTATTATAAATTCCCAATAGATTTTATTATTCCTCAGTTTCTTCTAAGTATTCTATAAATGCCTTAACTATAATTGGATCAAATTGCTTCCCTGAACATCTTTTTAATTCTTCGATTGCTTCTTCTTTATCCAAGCATCTCTTATAAATACCATTGTTAGTCATAGCATCATATGAATCCGCAACACTAACAATTCTAGATACTAGCGGTATTTTCTCGCCCTCTAATTTAAGTGGATAGCCATTTCCATCCCATCTTTCATGATGAGCTAAGACACCTTTTGCTACATTATCTAATTGATTTGATGCTTTTACTATTCTATATCCTTTTTCTGTATGAGTTTTAACTACCTCGAACTCATCTTCTGTTAGCTCACCCTTCTTAAGTAATATTTCTTCATTTATTCCTATTTTCCCTATATCATGAAGCTTAGCAACTATTGTTAGCTCATCCATTACCGACATTGGAAGCGATAACTTTTCTCCTATCGCAATAGAATTTTCTAATACTCTATCTGTATGTTCTTCAGTTTCCAAACTCTTAGCTTCTAAACCCATTTGCAGAGAATACATTATAGAACTATTAAGACTGGTTTTTTGTAGCAACTTTTGCCTATATACCTTATCATCTGCTTCTTTTAATGCTTGATATATACTCTTATTCAAGCTATCCGCTACTGATGCACCTAAAGATATGCTCACATTGATTAAATCGTGCTTATACATTTTGCAACGATCAAATATATTTTTAATAATGATTTCACATTCCTGTTCAGTTGTATTTTTACTTAAAATTACGAATTCATCTCCACCAGTTCTGAAAATCAACTGTTTTTCACCACATACATCTTTAAGTGCTTGGGCTATTAATCTTAAAAGTTCATCGCCTTGATCATGACCTAGCGTATCATTTACTAATTTTAGTCCATTGGCATCCCCCATTATTACTCCTACCGGAAGATACTCTTCACCTTGGAACTCTTTCACTTTTTCTTCAAAATATGTTCTATTGTATAAACCTGTTAAAATATCAGTAAAACTTAATTGCCTTAATTTTTTCTCTGCTTCTTTTTTCTCAGTTATATCTAATACTAATCCTACAACACCTGAAACATCACCATTCTTATCGATTACAGGTACTTTTACTGCTTCTGTATATATTTCCTCTCCATCTTCTGAGTAAAGTATTGTTTCAGCTTTTATACTTCTTTTATTTTTTATTACTTCATTATCTTCTCTTGAATATTTTGCAGCCAATTCTTCCGTTGGATGTATATCAATATTTGTCTTTCCAACTACTTCTCCTATACCATCCTTATTATAGAATTCATCAAATTGCTTATTTACATATACATATCTGCCTTCTTTATCTTTAAAAAATACTCTTCCTGGAAGTGTATCCATTACAACTTTTAATATGTTTTCTTGTTTCTCTATAATCTTATCTTTTTCTTTTATAATATCTAAATTTGCATATATGCCAGCTACAGCAAATACTTTTCCCTCATCAATTAGCGGAACTATAGTAATTTTTCTGCGCTTTCCATCAAGGTACCCTTCTTCAGTTAATGGCTTTAAGGAGTTTATAACTTGATTGCAATATTTAATACATTCCTCTCTTACAACACCATCAAATATCTCTGCATCATTTTTTCCAATAAATTCTTTATTTATATCTTTATATATAGCTTTGTATTCTTTATTTACATATATAAATCTCAATTCAAGGTCTTTTATCCATATAGGCTGTGGAAGATTATCTGCTAATGATTTAAATAGCTTGTACTCCATCTCCTCATTTTCCCTCCTTTGAATTCCAATCTGCCGTAATAATTCTCAGAAATGATTCATCATAATAATCTCTAATAAACTATTTGGAGCATTTATGCAACTATTTCCTCAAATTTTACTAATTACAACCAACTTATCACACTTTGTAATTTCTTTCAATCATTGCAATCATTTGTTAGGGACTTATTTTTAAAATTGAAATTCAATTTCTTTATTAAACTTAATCACTAGTAATGTAGCTTTAAAACTTTTAATTCTTTACTATATTACAAAATAAATATTTAAATTAAGTACCTTTATCTACTTAATCTTATGTTTATATTTCTTATCTATTATCTCTTTTAAAGCACCTTCTGCCAGTTGTGCAAAATATTTCGAGCTATTTAAAATTGCCTTCTCATCAACTTTATATTCCGGGTGATGGTGCGCATAAGATTTTCCTGTTCCTACAATTATAAATGCACCTGGTATTTTTCTTTGATAATACGCAAAATCTTCACCCTCTAGACCCATAGATATTCTTCTAACATCATATCCAGATCGTTTTCCAATTTTAGTGCTAAACTCTACCCATTCTTCAGTATTATTTGTTGCCGGAGAACCTGAATGCCAAATAAGCTCTGCACTTCCACCAAAAGATTGTGCTATTCCTGATACCATTTCATTCATTCTCTTAGCTATTAATTGACGTATATTCTCATCTAATGTTCTTACTGTACCTTCAAGATATGCTAATTCTGGAATTACATTCCAAGTATTTCCTCCTTCTATATGAGTCACACTTAATAGCGCTTTTTCTGTTGGACCTATATTACGACTGATAATTGTTTGAAGTGATGTAACTATGTTACTGGCAATTATAATTGGATCTATTCCTTTTTCCGGCTTAGCAGCATGGCTACCAATCCCTGTAATATTTATTTCAAACCTATCGACAGCAGCTGTCATTGCTCCAGTTTTTATTCCCATTATTCCAACTTCTGAATCTGAAACATTGTGTATTCCAAAAATTGCATCCACATCATCTAAAACACCTGTCTCTAAAATTTTTTTAGCTCCATCCGCACTTTCTTCACCCGGCTGAAATATAAATTTTACTGTTCCTATTAATGACCCTTGATGCTTTTTAACTAAATATGCTGCACCTAAAATCACCGCCATATGAAAATCATGACCACAAGCATGCATCATACCATCAACTTTAGACTTATAACAGAGACTTGTCTCTTCTTTGATTGGTAATGCATCTATATCACATCTGATAGCGACGACAGGACCATTAGGATTTCCTTTTACCTGTGCTACAAGGCCTGTATCCAAAGGTAAATCAAGAATATCTATATCTGCTCTTTTTAGCAAATCTTTTATTAGTTGTGTAGTTTTATATTCCTCATTAGACAATTCAGGATTCTCATGTAGTTTGCGATATACTTCTATAAGCTCATCATTTAAATTCTCTATTATAGATAACAATATTTTATTTGTCATATTAATCCTCCTTTAAATTCATAAAATAGAATTTGTATCAATGCAGTATATATACTGCCTAGAATTATATTATTCTTTAATAATGCAATATGACTTACTAACTTCTGCATGATATTAGATAGACAGATAAAATAATGTTTTACAACATACCTATTATGCCTTAATTGATGCTTAAATTATAGGCATCCATTTTCATGGTGTCAATATACAATTTCGACTTCTATCCACACTAATATCTTTAGTTTAAGACATAATATTTATCACTCCATAAAACAACCTTTTGCCCTTTATAATAGATCACTTTGCTAAATTAGTTGCTGCCATAGTTACAACAATAAATATTATATAGAATACTATATAAGCCCTCGACCACGCTCCACTAAAAGAATATCGTACTTTCTGGTGAGTCTTTAATATTCTTGTATCCTCTTTTACTATTTCTAAAAATTCGCTTTTATACTTACTAATAAATAGCAATAATGCAGCTACCCCAACTAAAAAGTACAAAGTTCCAAATGTATACTCCAATATAGGCATCTTTAATAAAGATATTCCTGTTGTAGCAAAAGTTATCGTATTATTAAATATATGAGCTATCATCGACGGTATAATAGATTTTGATTTAATTGCAATAAATGCTAAAACAATTCCCATAAGTATTGGATTGATGAATTGAACTAGGTTTAGATGAAACATGGAAAAAAGAATTGACGAAACAATCATTGCTGTTAGATTCCCATACTTCTGCATACTTCTGAGTATAAATCCCCTAAATATAATTTCTTCTAAAATTGGTCCCACTAAACATACATATATTAAAAATAATATTAAAAAAGTGTTTTGTTTAGGGAAACTAAAATCTGGCTGTGGAATGTTTAATCCTAAAATCTTAAAAATTGTTGAGTATATCATATATACCATGCTTGAAATCATTCCTACTCCTATACAAGAAGTTGCTCCTAATAATACAAACATCTTATTTGACTTATTCTTTGAAAATATTTCTTGCCTAAATTTCACCTTTATAGTTTTTATTGCTATTAGAATTGCTATAAGATCCCCAACTATACATGTGAAATATCCAGCAAAAAAATTATATGCGTCACTTGAAAGTCCTAAAATTATATTTTCCTTTAGATTAGTTACTACATTGAATCCTATCATTGGTCCTATAAATTTTATAGAAAATGTCATTATGAACACTAATCCATATGTTGATAATACTAACGCAAGAAGTATCCTTGCACAGTTTCCGCCACTTTTTTTAATATCCTTTTTTAATGCGAGCTTTCTATATTCAATTTCTTCTTGAAAATCATTTATCATAGCTTTACCTACCATTCATTACTTTAATGTTAAATAGAATTACAATTACTTATAGCTTTATATAAATCTTCTCTTCTATCCTTCTTTATATCAAACTGTTCTTTAATCGCTCTTATCATATCTATTTTTAACTCTTTTATAATTAGTGTTTCTTTCTCAATTACCTCGTTCAATATATTACCATCTGGACTTATAAAAACTGATTTTCCATTATAATGAAGATCATTTCCAATTCCTACTCTATTTATCCCTATTATATAGCATTGGTTTTCTATAGCCCTAGCTTTCAATAAAGTTATCCAATGCTTCTCTCTTTCTTTAGGCCAATTAGCCGCTATAGTTATTATTTGCGCTTCTTTAGATGCTATTTGAAATATTTCTGGAAACCTTAGATCATAGCAAATAAATGGAACTATTTTTAATCCATCAATCTCACATGTGAGTATCTTATCTCCTTTATGATATTTATCAGCCTCACCACTGTAGGAAAATGGATGTATTTTCGTATATTTAGTTAAGCATTTACCTTCTCTTGACATAATAATATATTTATTGCTCC
Source organism: Clostridium sp. YIM B02500 (assembly GCF_022324665.1). Classification (NCBI taxonomy): domain Bacteria; kingdom Bacillati; phylum Bacillota; class Clostridia; order Eubacteriales; family Clostridiaceae; genus Clostridium; species Clostridium sp. YIM B02500. The sequence continues at coordinate 254,348 of NZ_JAKGTE010000001.1, forward strand.
CCATTTTATCACTTTTTACCGCAACACCAATTCCTATATTTATATTATTATCCTTAGCATTTTTTCCAATCCATTTTATTATTTCATCTTCAGATAATACAAGCTTGTTTATATTCATGGTAAAACCCGTTAAAGCCATCTCAGGAAATAGGATTAAATCAACCTTATTTTTCGAAGCTCTTTCAATGAATTCTTCAACTTTCTTCATGTTTTTATTAATATTCTCCCAGATTATATCCATCTGTGCAATTCCTATAATCAAGTTGTACCTCCTTCAATATTATAAATAAAGGATACTATGTGCATTGTTACATCAGAGTACCCTTTACTTTAGGTCGCCTATATCTAATTACCAGCCGTGGTTAAAAATTCTTTCCATTCCATCCCCAATTTGCAACTTCCTCATACTTGACGTATATCTTATCTTGAGGTATGTCTAATTCCTTTTCATATATGTTACAAATTTCTGCTGTTAAAGCATCATATGCATCCTTATTTGATTTTCCAAATATTTTTACTTCTATAAATGCACCCTTTTCTAATTTTTCTCCTCCGAAATATAATGAGTAGTCATCTTCGAAGCCTACCATCAAAAAGGTTTCACTTTTTCCCGGAATCAAATTTATTGCTTCCCCTAATTTTTTCTTTATAATTTCCTCTTTTTCCTTTGAAATTTTCACACTAACTTTTGATCCTATAAATGGCATCTCTTGTTATCTCCTTTCTACATATATATATATAAATATACTAAATTATACCATAATTCTATATATTTTATTATTATTTGCAAGTACATACTTAATTTATATCATAATTCTTAATATCATATTCATTTTTATTACTCCAATAAATACTACATTAAAAATTGATTATTTAGTTTTAATTATATCACATCATGTACTCGACCTTACTACTCTGTTTGATTCCCCTTTCCCAAGTTTTATATGAATACTATATTAACTTAGGAATACTATAAATATTCTAATCTCTTATCTTCTAAATATAGTATGTATATATTTTAAATATATAATTTATTCCTTTTGTATATATTTATCACTTCTCATATTTTTTAGTTGTTGAACTTCATTTATTAATCTCATAATTATTTTAATATTTAGATACTGAAATAATTATAATAAAAAACTAAAATTTGGTTAAACTTTTTTCTAAAATATGTTATATTATTCATAGTAGGTATTAATTTTGTAAGTATTTAGGTGTTGACTTTTAAGTTTTTTTGAGAGGGGATTAAATTATGAATGTCGATAAATCAATGTCAAAAATTTTGATAGTTGATGATAATATTGCTAATGTTTTACTACTTGAAAGAATGCTTAACATATCTGGTTATAAGAATATAAAAACATTAACAGACTCTAGAGAAATTTTAAGATTATATTCTACATATAAACCTAATTTGATACTATTAGACTTTAGGATGCCATTTGTTGATGGACTTCAAATTATAGATGAACTAAATCTTATAAAAGATGATAGTGAACTATCTATAATTATGATCTCTGCTGAAAACGATAAAGAATACTATGATAAAGCGTTGGCTAAAGGTGCTGCTGATTTCATTACTAAACCATTTAATTATGATGATATAATTTCCAAAATCGCGAGCACCTTACAATGTTTATGATTACTAGGCATAGTGGATGAGGTGATATTATGGATAAAACAAATACTCATAAAAATATTTCTCTTTATAAATGGATTTGGCAGTCCTATATTCGTAATGCGTTAATTCCATTAATAATTATTGAAATAATTTTTACATGTATATATTTCATCTCAAATTACTGGTCTCATAAAAGTTCGGTTGCTTTTTACAAAGATCAATCAAAAAGTGAACTTAATGAAATTGTTAAACAAGAAGTCAACTTAATTGATCAGCACTTATCATCTATTTCAAATTCTACAATGTTTTTCAGTTTGCAAATGGGACATGCTTTATTAACTCCAGCTTCTTTAACTCCTAAAGAATATAGTAGGTTATCATATTCAAATGATAATATTTACTATACTAAAGAGAATAATTCAGCTGATGAGGCAGCAATCATTTATAATAATTTTCTACCTGTTACAAGAGATGATAAAGAAAAGAAAATAGCCAAGGTATTAACACAAGAAAAATTAATGGCAGATATTAAGAATTCTTGTCCATTAGTTAATTCCATATATTTTAACACCTTTGATTCCTTAAATATAACTTACCCATACGTTGATGTTTTTAATAGCTATAATTCTTCTTTAGAATCATCTTCTAGCAAATTTTATTATGAAGCTGATGCTAACCATAATCCAGATAAAAAAGTAAAATGGGTGACTCATGATTTTAATTCAAGTAACAACGATTTTATAAGTTCTGCTATATGTCCTGTTTATAACGGCAATTTCTTAGAAGGTGTTGTAGGTATTGATATAAATATGAATTCAATTGTTAATAAGGTTTTAGAAATTGATATTCCTTGGAATGGTTATAACTTGTTAATTGGAAAAGATGGTAATATTCTTTCACTCTCTGATGCAGGAAAAAATGATTTAAATTTAGATGAACTCGTTTTAAAATACGGAAACGGGTATTATCAGTATAACTTGTATAACAACAATGATTTAACCACATTAATGGATGAAATTCAAACTAGTGAAACTGGATTTTCAAATTTTACACTTAAAGAAGAACCTAGAATTGCATGTTGGTCCGCTATACCTAATACGGATTTAAAATTATTAATAGTAGTTCCAACAAAAAATATACACTCTAATGCTGATATGCTAAAAAACAATTTGTTAGGAATCGGAATAATTACAGTATTAGGATTAATTTTATCATATTTTTTACTTTTCTTAATCACTTATAAGAAAGTGAAAAATATGAGCTATATTGTTTCTGACTCCTTGTTAAATATTAATAATATTGTTCAGGAGATTAGTAGTGGCAAATATGATATAGACGATCCACTATTAAAAATCTCAGAATTAGAAGATATAGCATTAAATTTGATCGAAATGGGACATCATATCGATGAAACAAATAAAAATTTATTAGTTACCCAATCTGAACTCAGAAAAAAAGAAGTTGATTTCAGGTCACTTGTTGATTCAATTAATGACATAATCTCAGAGATAGATATAAACGGATATATCACTAAATTATGGTCAAGTGTCCATACTTATTTGTATAAACTACATATGCACGGGCATCTTAACTCTATCTATGATATTTTAGATGAAAATACAGCTAAAGTTGCTAAACAAAAGATAAATTATGTTATTAAAGCAAGAAAATCTACTACTATGGATTTTAATATCCTATCCAAGGATGGATTAAAATGGTTTGAGGCATGTATTTCTCCGCACTTAAACTATAACGATAGAGTAGTAGTTCTAACTCGTGACATTACAGAACAAAAGAAAATGGCTCGTTCTATTATTACGGCAAAAGAAGAGGCTGAAAAAGCTAGTAAAGCAAAATCCGAATTTTTATCTAGCATGAGTCATGAACTTAGAACACCATTAAATGCCATATTAGGATTTTCTCAAATCTTAGAATTAGATCCTGAATCTCCATTAACTCCTTCTCAGAGTCAGAGTGTTAAGGAAATATCAAAAGCTGGCAATCACTTACTAGAATTGATCAACGAAATACTGGATTTAGCTAAAATCGAATCAGGAAAACTTAGCATTTCAATTGAATCTGTTCCAATTAAACATGTAATGGAAGAGGCTATTTCCATAATAAAACCATTTGCAGATAAACATAAAATAAAAATTATTAATTACCCTATAGATAATTCAGATGAATTTGTTTCGGCAGACCATACACGATTAAAACAAATTTTGCTTAATTTGCTATCTAACGCAATTAAGTATAACAAAAAGGATGGCCAAGTAATCTTTTATCATGATAAGGTCAATGATAAGTATAGATTTCATGTTATTGACACTGGCATTGGTTTATCTAATTCTGATTTAGAATTGATTTTTAAACCATTTTATCGTCTAAACAGAATTAATAATTCAATTGAGGGGACTGGTATTGGGCTTGCAGTCGCTAAACAACTAACTGAATTAATGAATGGTGAAATATTTGTAACTAGCGAAAAAGGTGCTGGCAGTCACTTTTGGATTGAACTTCCTTGCATCGAATCATCTATTTTGCAAACTTCTGAAAATATGATGACATCTGAAAATAGAACTTATTTCCCTAACGATAAATTTCGTACAATATTATATGCTGAAGATAATCCTGCTAATTTACGACTTGTTGAACGTGCTCTATCCCAAATTAGTAATTTAAAAATGCTTTCAGCAAATTCTGGTGAGCTGTGTTTAGATTTAGCCATTGCCCATAATCCAGATATTATATTACTAGATATAAATTTACCTGGAATAGACGGTTATGAAGTCTTCAAAAGACTCAAAATGCATAAAGAGACTAAAGATATCCCAATCATCGCTGTTAGTGCTCATGCAATGCCTAGAGATATAGAAAAAGGATTATCATTAGGATTTTCTGATTATATTACTAAACCAATTGATATTCCAAACTTTATCGAAAAGGTATGCATCCTATTGGCTAGAATTAATAAAGAAGATATCAATTAATAGGACATACTATATTTTAAGAAAGAGGAGCTATATAATTTATGAATTACGACAAAAATTATGACATAATTGGTTTTTCAAATGATTTAGGACTTAATCTTCAACAAGTGTCAGAACTTTATGCTGAATTGATTAATGAATTTAATCTAGCACTATCAGAGTTAAAGACCGCCATGATTGGAAGTGATTTAGAAAATATTCAAAAAATAATTCATAATTTGAAAGGTCTTTCCGGAAATTATAGAATAGCTGATCTCTATGAGGAAACTACTAAAATTAATAATTTATTGAAAAACAGCAATTATAATAATATCGAATCGCATTTAAGTAATCTACTTACTGTCATCTCCATAGCCTTAAAAAAAATCAGAAGCTTCTTTTATCAGAGATCTATACTAATATAAATATATAATAAAAAAAGACTGTACTAAAGAATTATTATTTAAATAGAACCTATGAAATAGCTCTTTTCTGAGCATCTATTTCATAGGTTCCATTTTCGTTCTTAGTACTATCCTTTTAAATTATCAGCTAATTTCTACGACTATTTATTAGGAATTCTCCTAGATCTTTATCTGCGGTTAGCATATGTTTTCTACACCATTTAAATATTTTTTGTTGCATATGTATAATAAATAATGTTGATATTTCTCTGGTTTCTAAGAAGCTTCTTATGTCCCTTAAGCAATCTTTGAATTCTTCGTGCTGCATCTGCTGAATCTCTAATCCTGGATAGTTATTTTCCTTTTGAATTGCTTCTTCTTCATTAATATGACGAATTGCATGTTCTTCAAGAGAATCCAACGCCTTAATAATCTCTATCTTGCTTTTTTCTTCATTCATAGCACTTACCAAATTATTAATTAATCTAAATAATTCTTGATGCTGTCTATCGATATTATCAACTCCAGTGGATAACACAGCATCCCAATTTGAATTCATAAAATGCATAAGTACCTCACCACTAATATTGATTCTGCTAATATCCATAATAACCGACTCATTATCTTCATGAGTAAACTTTACCATTGATGACGCTATTTTATTATTTATTAATCCTCTTTCATCCTTTTTCAATACTTCATACATATTTCATACACCCTCTCATAATTTATACTTCTATACCCAAATATCATTATCTATATATAATCCTCACCCTAAAATTTTAAATGTTTAGCATAATTAATCTACACAAATATATTCATTAACAATTTCTTCTGGTAATTCTCTGTAATCAAATGGTGATATATCATCAATTTCAAATTTGACTAACTCCATAACCTTTATTAATACCCTATCCATTTTTACTAGAAATTCTTCCTTTTCTTCTGCCTTAATAACAAAACTATTGAATGGAACATTATATTTATTTACAAACTTCAAATTTAAATTTACAACCCAACTTCTCATATATGTATCCCCCTTATCCAAAATATCTTAATATTATTTAGAATTTTCTATTAAAAATTTTCCTAAATCCTTATCTAGATCTCGTATATGACTCTTCCACCAAGTTGACATTCTATTTTGTACCTTTATCACAAATAATGCAGATGTTCCAGTAGTTTCAAATGTCCTTCTCAATTCTTTAAGTTCTTCTTTAAACTCTTCATGCTGTTTATGTTGAATGCTATATTTAGGATAATTATTTTTCTTTTGAATTTCTTCTTCCTCAGTAAAATGCTTTATAACATAATCTTCAAGGAAATTTAAAGTTCCTATAACCTCATCCTTACCCTTTCCTTCTTTCATGGCAATCAATAGTTTATTAATACGATCAAATAGTTCTTTGTGTTGATTGTCAATATTTACAATCCCCGTTGCTAAATTATTGTCCCAATTTAAATTCATAATAAAACACCCTCTCATAAATTACTTTTAATAAGTTGCTTTCTTTATATAAAGATATCTTCTGTACGAATACAATTTAAAACACCCTTGCCTATACCAGATACCTATATAATTTAAATTATTTTTTATCATCTATATCTAAATTTAATTTCTTCATAACTTCGATTAATTTATCAGTATTTATTGGCTTAGTTACATACACTTCACACCCTAGTTCAAAAGCATTTTGGACATCTTTTGCATTATCTAAGGCCGTAATCACAAACTTTTTAGACAAATTTTCATAGGTTATTTGTTTTTCTTTCTCAATTGAATTAATCATCTTCAGTGCTTTTAACCCATCTAACTTTGGCATCATTATGTCAAGACATACAACATCATATGGATCTTTCTCCTCCACTGAAAACATAAATGCCTGGACAGCTTCCTCTCCGTTAACTACCATATCGCAATCACCATATTGTGAAAAAAACTTAAATAAAAACCGTCTATTTACATAATCATCTTCCGCAATAAGAATTCTCATATACCAACCTCTTTTCCACCCAAATTTTATATATGCATTAGACTAATAATGCGTTCTCTCAATTGCTCAAAAGTCACTTTTACTTTTTCCTCATTTCCCCTTCGTGCATTTGCTTTCAACTTAAATCCCATCATCACTAGTTCATCAAATTTAGAAATAACTATAGAGTTATTTATAATCTCTGCTATCTTTTCAATTTTGATTAGATTATTATTTGCCTCGTCCATTTTTTCAACTAATCTTCTTAATTCTGTGTTTAAATCTGTGCTTCTATTTATTTCATTCGAATTTTCGAAATTTCTTTTCTCTTGTAATTCATATGAATTAATATTCACTTTTCCTCTCTTTACTAGTCTGAAAGCCGCTGTAAAACTAAATGTGCTTCCTAGTCCCATATGACTTTCAACGTAAATCCCTCCCCCTAATATTTCAACCAATTGTTTTGACAATGCAAGTCCTAATCCAGTTCCATTATATTCACGGGAATAAGAATTATTTAATTGACTAAAACTTTTAAATAATAAATTCTTATCTTCTTCATTAATTCCTATCCCGGTATCTTTAACTAAAAACCTTAAAATAATCTTTTCTCCTATTATTTGCTCAGCCTTAATTATTAATGAAATTCTTCCTCCATCTGTGAATTTTATTGCATTACTTATCAAATTGTTAAGTATTTGTTGTAACTTTTCAGAATCTCCATACAATAAATCCGGAATTTCATCTGAATCATTATATTCTAAAGTAATTCCTTTTTTTCTTACATCGTATGAATAGATTTTAAGTGTGTTATGTATTAGATTTTTAAGATTAAAATTCGATTCCCTCAATTCCATTTTTCCTGCTTCTGATTTTGAAAAATTCAGTATCGCATTCACAATATTAATCAATGAATAAGCACTATCTTTTGCAATTAGAAGATTTTCTCTCAATTCATCTTTTAACTCACTATTCATTAATGTAAGCTCAATCATCCCTATAACACCATTAAGTGGCGTCCTTATCTCATGACTCATATTTGCAAGAAAATTACTTTTTGCTTTATTTGCTGCTTCTGCTTCTTCCTTTGACCTTATAAGAAGATTTCTCATCTCTTCCTCTACTCTTTTTCTCTCAACCCTTTCATGCAAATCCTTAAGTTCTCTTTTTACAACCATTCCAAGACGTGCCATTTTATCCTTCATGATATAATCCTTGCATCCAGCACGCATGGCTTCAACAGCTGTCTCCTCCCCAATTTCACCTGATACTATAATAAATGGTATATCTAACTTTGTTTCATTTAATATTTTCAATGCTTCAATAGAATTAAAATTTGGCATTACATGATCAGATAGAATTATGTCCCACTCCTTACAATTTAACGCCTTTCTTAAATCTTCTGCATTTTCTATTTGCTCATAGTCTACATTGAAACCACTTCTTTTAAGCTGTGCTACCTCAAAATTCAAAGAGGCTTTTGAATCTTCTATTATCAAAACTCTAATATCATTTATCATAGGCTTCACTCCATGGAACTAATTTTAAATCATTCATATTTTTACATCATATCAAAATCTATGTTTTTAATTGAATTATTTACTAAACAGCTTTTAGTTTCCCTTAATTTAAATTTTGAAACTTGATCTTTCAACATCTCTGCTTGAGATGCCAACTCTTCGCTTGCAGATGCACTTTCTTCTGCTGTCGCTGAATTAGTTTGCACTACTGCTGATATCTGAATAACCCCTTGATTAATTTGAGATATTCCTTCTGCCTGTTCATTTGAAGCTACTGCTATTTGATTTATGAATTCAGCAACCTTCACAGTATCTTCTACAATTTTATTTAGTGCTTCAGATGTCTGTTTTGCTATCTTAGTTCCCATTTCTGCCTTTCTAATAGCGCCCTCAATCATCTCTGCAGTTTCCTTTGCAGCTTTTGCAGATCTTGCTGCCAGGTTTCTAACTTCCTCTGCAACCACTGCAAAACCTTTTCCATGCTGTCCAGCCCTTGCCGCTTCAACCGCCGCATTTAAAGCTAAAATATTAGTTTGAAATGCAATTTCATCAATAACTTTTATAATCTTATATATACTTGTTGAAGCATTGTTTATATCTTCTACCGCTATTTTCATTGCTTTCATTTGCTCATAGCCTTCTTGAGCATTTATTTTTGCGCTAACAGCAATTTCATTAGCATTTGTGGAGTTCTCTGCATTCATTTTTGTTTGGGCAGATATCTCTTCAATAGATGCTGTTAATTCTTCAATAGAGCTAGCCTGTTCCATAGCCCCTTCTGAAAGTGCTACACTTGAATCAGAAACTTGTTTTGCCCCTGCTGAAACTTGTTCTGTTGCTGAATTTATATTGCAGATAGTATTGTTTAATTTTTCAGTCATTCTCCTAAAAGAAAGAGCTAATAATCCAATCTCATCTTTACTCTCCACATTAATATTTATATTAAAATCTCCATCAGCAATTTTATCTGCTACTCTTATTATTTTGTTAACTGGTCTACTTACTGATAAAGAGATAAATACTCCTATTAATACTGATACAATTACTTCTATTATTAAAATTATTGTTGTTAATAATGTTGTGTTATCTGCTGTTTTGCTATTACTATCAGAAGTTTCTTTAGCTAAGTTTTGTTTTATATCTGTATATGCTTTTAAATTTGATTGAAGCTTTTCTAAAATTGGCTTTCCTTCTGAATATAAAATATTAATTGCTTCTTGATTTTTATTTTGGTTCTTTAGTTGAGTTATTCTACTTATGAGATTCATATAATCAGACTTATAAAATTTTAAATCCTCAATAATCTTTTTTCCTTCAGTAGTTAAAGTCGTTTCTGACAATTTATTTAAGCTATAATCAAACTTATCACTATTATCCTTAATTTGACCCATATAATCTTGAATTTCTGATACATTATCTGTAAGTAGGATATCTCTAGTATTCGCTCTTATATTATTAAAGTTATTAGAAATCTCAATAACATCTCCCAATGGCTGAGTCATTTTATCATATAATTTAGTATCAAGATCGCTAATTTTATTTATATTAGAAATACAATAAATGCCCGTAATACCTGCAATAAAAGCTGCAAATAAGAATCCCAGAAGTATTTTTAAACCTATTTTCATATCTTTGAACCATTTCATAATAATGTCCTCCATCTATTGTTCAATGTTATTTAGAGTTTCAGCATCCTCATCGTTTATTAACTTATTACAATCTAAAATTAATTTAACTTGATTATCTATTTTTCCTATTCCCTTTATATACTTATTGCTAACTTTGCTTAGATTAGGTGGAGGTACAATGTCTTGATCTGGTATTATTAGAACCTCAGAAACACTATCAACAATAAGACCTATTGATAAGTCATTAATATCTATTACTATTATACAAGTCCTATCATTATACTCCCTGAAATCCTTCTTAAATCTCAATCTCACATCCATCACCGGAATTATCTTTCCTCTTAAATTAATAATTCCTCTTATATAATCTGGAAGTTCTGGAACTAAAGTTATAGGTTGTATTCCAATAATCTCTGTGACATTATTAATTCCTATACCATAAGATTCATCATCAAGTATAAATGTAAGGTATTTCCCCTTCTGAGTATCTTCTTCCATATCTGAATTATCATTAATTATATTTGTATTCATGCTAACACTTCCTCTCTTCTACTAGAAATCAATACTAATACTTTCCAAACTCTGTGTCATCTAAATTAATACTAATTTTTTTTCTTATGTTAGGGCCTTGTCCAAATTTTCTATCATCTATGGCATTTTCTAGCCTTGATGCTTCCTTTTCTTCTATACTATCTAAAAATATTTTATTTGAATTTCTCTTTTTTAGGTTGAATTGAGCAACCCTTTGTTTCAAAGTTTCTGCCTGACTAGACATCTCTTCACTCGAAGAGGCAGTTTCTTCTGATGTCGCAGAATTTATCTGAGTAACTCTCGATATTTGTTCAATCGCTTCATTTATTTGTGATACTGCAGTTGCCTGTTCATTACAAGATGCTGCTATTTTTCTTACTATCTCAGAAGTGCTGCTAATATCGTTAACTATTGAACTTAGTGATTCTGCTGTATTGTTAGCTATTTGAGTTCCAGAATTCACTTTTCTTATTGACCCTTCTATCAAAGCTGTTGTTTCTTTAGCCGCATTTGCACTTCTACCTGCAAGATTTCTAACTTCTTCAGCAACTACCGCAAATCCCTTTCCATGCTGTCCTGCCCTTGCGGCTTCTACTGCTGCGTTAAGAGCCAATATATTAGTTTGGAAAGCTATTTCATCTATCACTTTTATTATTTTAGAAATATTTTCAGATGCTTCATTAATCTCATTCATAGCCTTTAGCATAGTACTCATTTCTGTATTTCCATTAATAGCATTAGTTGTGGCTTTTGTAGCCAGCTCATTAGCTTCATTAGCACTTATAGCATTTAATTTTGTTTGTTCTCCTATCTCTGAAAGTGAAGCAGTTACTTCCTCCACAGCGCTTGCTTGTTCCGCAGATGCTTGCGATAGGTTTTGGCTTGCATTTGAGACTTGTATTGATGCTGAAGCCACCTCATTTGCTGATATATTTATATCAGTAAGTACTTGATTAATTTCTTGTACAGATAAATTTAAAGCGTTCATTATATTTCCATAATCACCTTTATAAGAATTCTCAATGCGAACATTGAGATTACCTTTTGACATCTCTTCTAAAATACTTTTTATTTCTCCTATTGGCTTAGCAAAAGCATCAACAGCTTTATTTATTATACTTATGAGTTCTTTAAAGCTTCCTGTATATTTTTCACTTTCACCTCTAATATCTAAATTTCCTTCAGCCGCTGCTGAAAGAACCATTATTTGTTCATCAACAACTTTAAGAATATTAGATTTTAATCCATGCAGACTTTCGTTTGCAATTCCATATCTTCCTGGCAATTTTTCAAGCGCAACTGAGAAATCTCCTTCTGAATAAGATTTTAATACTGCAAATATTTTTATTAATACATCTATAGATATCCACATTCCATCATTAACACTTTGAGCCATTTGCCTATATACCCCATCGAATTTTGAAACATCTATTCTATCTCTTGTATTACCTAATTTAAATGTATCATTCATCCAATTAACTTCTTTAACAAATAAATTTAAAGTATCAATTAATGTATTCAGATTGTTCTTTATTTTATTAAATTCACCTTGGTATTCATTTTTAATCTTTTCTGGTACATCCCCATTACTTATCCTTTTCACGTAATCAGCTGTGATATTAATAGGTTCAACAAACGCATCAATTACATCATTAATTCCATCAATCATTTTAGCCCATGATCCATTAAACTTGGATGAATCTATCCTTTTTGCTAAATTTCCTGATTTAATTTCATTGGCTATGTTAATCTGTTCCTTAGATATATTTAATAAATTATTTCTTAAGTCTTCTATATGCTCATTTACTAATCCATACCTTCCTGGAAATTTTTCAAGCTCAACTGTAAAATCTCCTTTTGAATATGATTTAAGCACTGCAAATAGCTTAATAAATACTTCTATCGATATCCATGTAGTATCATTAATACATTCCAACATTTCTTTATAAGAGCCTTGAAATTTTGTAGCATCTATTTTATCTCTTGTATTCCCTAATCTAAAGCTTTCTTTGAACCAATTAATATTTTCCATTACATTATTGAGATTATCTATAAGTTTATTAATGCTTATTTTCATAACATTAAATGACCCTATTTCCTCCCTAGTGTATTTCTCATTGAATTCTCCTTTACTTATCTTTTCTATGTAATGTGAAGTTGCTCTAATATTCTTTATAAACACATTCATTGTTGCTAAACTCTTCCTATGTACATTTCCCCATGCCCCTGAGTATTTTGATAAATCTAAAGCTATATCAAAATTACCTTTTTTAATGCAATCTTCAATTAAATTAGAATCATCGATCAGATTATTTATATTTTTTTGTATCTGTTTAAGTGAATTAGCTAAATCCCCGAATTCATCAATAAAATCCACCTGTATATCTTCATCAAATTCTCCGTTAGCAATTTTCCTTGTAATATTATTAATTTTTCTTATATGTTTGTAGATGAAATTTATTAGTAATAATCCCATGATTACTGTGATTATTATAGAAAACAGTAATATTATTATCATATTAATTCGCATTTCTTTTATATCTGCCACGTTTCCCACTCCGATATTAAATGCGGCAAACAAAGCAATTTCCATAGCTATAATACCTGTAAATATTAACCCAATTTTATTTTTTATTTTCAGATTACTTACCTCAAACATCTTAATCCATCCCATCTAACAAAATTTACTCTTATGATGTTATCTTAAATTTCAAGTTAATTTCCTAATGCTTTCAATTACATGCTTATCTTAAAGTTTTATTTTCTAATATTTCTTTCAATATTTAATAATTGTTTAGATACAATGTCTTCCCTGAAAGGTTTTACTATAAAAGATATAGCTCCTGCTAGCATAGCCTCCTTAACTTGGATTTCATGCGATAATGACGAAATTACTATAATCTTTGCATTTGCATCTATTGACTTAATGATCTTTATTGCCTCTACTCCCCCAAGTTCTGGCATGGTCAAATCCATTGTCACAATATCTGGTTTTAATAAATTATATAGTTTTACGGCCTTTATACCAGTATCAGCTTCACCTATGATCTCAAATCCGCAATTTTGTAAAATAGATTTTAAAGCGAGTCTCATAAATTCCGCATCATCTACTACTAAAACTCTTTTCATATAATTTTACCCCCATGAAATGCTATAAAAATACCACTTTTCCTTTAATTTTATTTTAAATGTTTTTAAAATTGGTTTGTAGTACCACAAGTCATGTAGTATCATGCAAATTGCACAATTAATTTGTATAAATATGCTGATTGCATTTTTATTTAGAATCCACTTCATATAGTTGACATTTATAAGCGATTTTCACCACGAATAGTAACCTAACCTTTATAATTTAATTCAAAAATTAAATTAATACAGTTTTACACATAAAATTTTATTAGTTTATTAAGATTAGCTTTATACATTGTTCATGTATTTGTAAAATGTTATAATTTATATTAGAGTCTACAAACGATTAATCTGTGTTTTCATTAGATTTAATAAATATTATTTGTCTATTTTTCACGAAAATTTAATATATTGCTTATTTGGGTAAAGAGAGGGTTCGTATATGACAAGAGTAATTATTGCAGAAGACCAGAAACTTTTACGAGAAAGTTTTAAAAACATAATTGAAAATAACAGTGATATAAAAGTTGTAGCTTGCGCTACTAATGGAAATGAAGCTTATGATCTATGTAAAGAATATATGCCTGATGTTGTTTTAATGGATCTGTCTATGCCTATATGTAATGGTACGGAAGCTACAAAACTAATAAAAGCAGAACTTCCATCAGTTAAGGTGCTAGTTTTAACTGCATCTAATGATAAATCTGATGTTACAGATGCTATAAGTAATGGTGCTGATGGATATATCTTAAAAGATATAAGTACTGAGGAACTTATACTATCTATAAAAAGCACCTCACTAGGACTTGGCATAATTACTAAAGATATCTTAAGTCCTATGATACTAAATCTGCGTAAGGAAAATAAAAAAGCTAAGAAAAAAATTATTGATATTAATGGTATAAATATATCATTAACTGAAAGAGAACTAAAAATAGTATCTATGATTGTTGATGGAAAAGATAATAAAGAAATTGCATCATCTTTATTTATTGCTGAAGGTACTGTTAAAAATATTATTACAGAAATAATTTCAAAGCTTAGTTTGAGAGATCGTACTCAACTTGCAGTTTATGCTGTAAAAAATGGACTAGTATAAATAGTCCATTTTTATTTTAACATATCGCAAATAACACTAGGTATATTTGAAATAGCCACTTGCTTTTCAACGGCTCCAATTTCAAAGGCAACTTTTGGCATACCATATACAACAGAGGATTTCTGATCCTGTCCTATAGTTCTTGCCCCTGCTCTTCGCATTGACATAAGCCCCACTGCTCCATCATGCCCCATTCCTGTTAGAATAACTCCTATAGCATTTTTCGATGCCACCTTAGCCACAGATTCGAAAAGCACATCTACAGATGGACAATGTCCATTAACTTTATTACCTTGAATAGTTTCTACAATGTACTTATCCGCAGCCTTCTTAAGTTTCATATGTTTATCTCCTGGTGCTATCAAAACCTTACCTGGCTCAATAGTATCTCCAGTCTGAGCTTCTTTAACAGTAAATTGTGTTTGCAAATTTAATCTATCTGCAAACATTTTAGAAAACACTGGTGGAATATGTTGCACTATAATTATCCCTGGAATATCTTTTGGAAGATTTTTCAATAGGTTATAGATAGCCTCTGTTCCTCCAGTAGATGCTCCTATAGCAATCACTTTATTTTTAACATTTACGCTCTTTTCCATTCCTCTGTTGCTAGTACTCTTTGAAATCTGACCTAAATTAGCAGATAGATTTACATTTGCTGCTCCTCTAATTTTAATTATTAGCTCATTAATAAAAACTTCAAATCCATTAGGAGTTCTAGCATCAGGCTTACTTAAAAAGTCTACTGCTCCTGCATCCATAGCATCGAAGACTACATCGCTTATAGAACTTACAACTATTATTGGAATTTTATATTGAGGAAGAAGCCTTTTAATAAATTCTACACCATTTAATTTTGGCATTTGTACATCACAAATCATAACATCAGGATTTAATTCTAATAGTTTATCTCTAGCATCATATGGGTCTACTGCTTTTCCAACAACCTCTATATTAGGTGCCGTCGATATTCCTCTTGATATTGCTTCCCTAAATACTATACTGTCATCAACTATTAAAACTCTAATTGATCTCATTAACTTCACCTTCTTAGCCCTTTAAATTATCTTAAGATAGCCCTATTCCTTTCTATATACAGATGGCATTATATACTTGAATCCAGCTGTATCACCACTTAGTGATTCCGAATGCCCTATAAAAAGATATCCACCGTACTCCATGCTGTTATAAAATTTACGGATTAGCTCATTCTTTGTTCTATTATCAAAATAAATCATTACATTTCTACAGAAAATAACATGGAACTTTTTCTTAAACGGAAATACATCTTCCATTAAATTAAATTTTCTATATATAATTTCATTTTTAATATTCTCTGAAAATACGAAATTTTCCTCATCGTATTTTTTTAAATAATTCTTCTTCCACATCTCCGGTAATGGTGCGATTTGTTCTTTATGATATATTCCATTTTTAGCAATGCTTAATACCTTTTCGGATATATCTGTGGCTAGTATTTTTTTATCCCACCATAACTTTTCTTGTTTAAAGAATTCGCTTAATATCATGGCAATGGTGTATGCCTCTTCTCCAGAGGAACATCCTGCTGACCATATTCTTAAATCTTTGTCTCTTACTGAATTAATCAAATAAGGAAGTACTTTCTCCTTCAAGTAGTCAAAATGTGTTTTCTCACGCATAAAATATGTATGATTTGTTGTAATTTTATTGAGCAGTGTACTAACTGCCTTTCCACTCTTATCAGAAACTACATATTGATAATATTGAGAAAAATCTTCTATATTATGCTCTGCTAACACATTATGGAGCCTTCCAATTACCAACATTTTTTTTTCTTCCCTGAGATTAATCCCATAGTTCTCTTTTATATAGTTGGATAATTGAGCAAATTCTTTTTCCGTAATTGAAATCATATAATCACCTTATCTCTAATATTTTCCAAATTCGTTATCACTAAGTATTATTTTTTTAGAATTTGATACTTTTCTATCTAAGTTTTTATCTCTTGTTTCCCTTAAATCTCTTGTGTTTTTACTAATATCATCATGAATACTATGGTTCATATAGCTATTGTCCAAGCTAGTCATTGAACTTCTAGCACTTGCTAATTTAAACATTTGAACTTGTTCCTTTAAAACTTCTGCCTGACCTGCTAGTTCCTCACTTGCAGCTGCGCTTTCTTCTGAAGTCGCTGAATTGCTTTGTACAACTTGTGATATCTGTATTATTCCTTGTGATATTTGTGAAATTCCTGTAGCTTGTTCTTCAGATGCATCTGATATACCATTAATTATTTTTGCAACCTCTTCTATATCACTAACAATACTTTCGAGCGCATCTGCAGTTTGATTTGCTATATTGGTTCCATCTTGAATTTTAACAATTGATTCCTCTATTATTTCTGTAGTTTCTTTAGCTGCCTTTGCAGATCTTGCTGCTAAGTTCCTAACTTCTTCAGCTACAACAGTAAAGCCTTTTCCATATTGACCTGCTCTAGCGGCTTCTACAGCAGCATTTAAAGCAAGTATATTAGTTTGAAATGCAATTTCATCAATCACCTTAATAATTCTTGATATATTATTAGAAGAAACATTAATTTCATCCATTGCCTTAAGCATTAATTTCATTTCATTATTTCTTTTTCCTGCATTTGTTTTAGTACTATCTGTTATAATATTGGCCTTTTTAGCATTTTCAGCATTTACTGATATTTGAGAAGATATTTCTTCGATAGAAGCTGTCAATTCTTCAACAGCACTTGCTTGCTCTGTAGCCCCTTGCGATAAAGCTATAGTTGAGTCTGCTATTTGTCTAGATCCAACTGTAACTTGCTCTGCCGCAAAGCCTATCTGACCAATTACTTCATTTAATCTATATTTCATTCTTTTCATTGATTCTGATAATATTCCAATTTCATCTTTTGAGTCATTAATAATCTCTACATCTAAGTTCCCTTTACTAATTTCACTTGTTACAGTCATAAGCTTCGCTATAGAGTTACTTATAGCTTTTGAAATAATAATGCCAAGTGATATGGCTATAATTATAGCTACTACTATTACAACAATCATAGTTACAACAGCATTATTAACCTCTGCTGAATACTCACTAGATTTACTAAATCCCCCTGATTCTTTTAATTGAAATAAATTATCTACAGAATTATTTATTTCATCAG
Source organism: Clostridium sp. YIM B02500 (assembly GCF_022324665.1). Taxonomy (NCBI): domain Bacteria; kingdom Bacillati; phylum Bacillota; class Clostridia; order Eubacteriales; family Clostridiaceae; genus Clostridium; species Clostridium sp. YIM B02500. Next base: position 272,385 of record NZ_JAKGTE010000001.1, read on the forward strand.
ATAGATTTAAAGTTGAATCTTGCCCCATTAAAGCAAGCGCTTCATCATTTTTACCTGAAAGAGATAAATCTATAATTTTATCTTTTATTCCATCATATTTATCTAACATCGCATTAAGATTATAAAATTCAGTTTTTGCTTCCTCACCTTGAATTGACTCTTCAAATTTTTTTAAACTCTCCTGAATCTTTGCATCGTAATTTTTTATTCTATTAACATAGTCACTCATGTCTCTTCCATCTCTATACATTGTAATATTATTCAAATTTATCTTAAGTCTTTGAAATGATATAGATACATTAGCAATATCAGCAATTGATACTCCATAATCTAAATATAAGCTAGTATAGTTCTGATCTACTTTTTTTATTTTTGTAATTCCTATAACACCGACTATTCCAGCTAATAAAGCCACTACTATAAATCCAATTATTAATTTTGTTCCAACCTTTATATTGTTTAACCACCTCATATTCTTTCCCTCCATTAACCACTTATTTTAATTAAACTTAAATTTCTAATATCTATACTGTTGTCATTAATCCGTCCATATCAATTATTAAGCTTATATTCCCATCTCCCAAAAGAGTACATCCAGCTAAATCCTTAATATTTCTAATATTCTTTATATAATCTGGGAGAGCTTTAACAACTACTTGTTGTTGTCCTAATAACTCATCTACTAAAATGCATACCCACTTTTCATCCTGCTCTATCATTATTAGAATTCCATCTGACAATTTATCTGTATCAGTTCTTATAGAAAAATGCTCGTTTAATCTAAGTATAGGATAGCATTGACCTCTAACCATAATAATCTCATTATTATCTGGATCTTTTATAATATCACTTTCTTTCGGTCTAAAAAATTCTTTTATAGAACTAGTTGGAAGAGTGTATCTAGAATTTCCAACTCTTACATTCATTCCGTCTATAATTGCAAGAGTTAATGGTATCTTAATGGTGATACTTGTACCAAATTCCAACATACTATCTATACTAACCGTTCCCCCTATCTTTTCAATATTTTTTACTACAACATCCATCCCTACTCCTCTGCCACTAAATTCTGATACAGCTTCTTTAGTGGAGAATCCCGGTAAAAATATCAAATTAAATATTTCTTTTTTACTCATTTCACTTTCATCTTTAGTAAGTAATCCATTTTTTCTTGCTTTTTCTAGTATCTTTTCTTCATTCAAGCCTTTGCCATCATCTTTTACCATAATTAAGACATCGCTACCTGCATTTTTAGCTTCTAACACCAGATTTCCTACTTGCTGTTTTCCTTTATCAATTCTTTCTTCTACTGTCTCTATTCCATGATCAATGGAATTACGAACTAAATGCATTAAAGGGTCTGATATATGTTCAATTATATTTTTATCTACCTCTGTTTCTTCCCCTATGATCGTTAATTTGACTTCCTTATCCATTTTCTTACTCATATCTCTAACAATTCTATTCATCTTTTGAAATGTTGCAGAAAGTGGAACCATTCTTATTGACATTACTGTATCCTGCATCTCTGCTATAATCTTACGAAGTTGCCTTGCCGATTTTTGAAAATTATCAATTTCAAGCCCAATTAAATCCGGATTTTGTGTAACCATTGATTCCGAAATTACTAACTCCCCAATAAGATCCATAAGTCTATCCGCTTTAACTACACTTAGACTTATAAATCCTTGATGAGAAGATATTTTTTCACCTTTCTTTTCTTCTTCCTTCTTGCTACACTCTTTTTCTATAGCTACTTCTTCTATAACTTCTTTATTGTCTAAAAATTCATCATCATCTTCTCCCATTAATCTAATATCAAGTGCACTTAAAAAAACAGTTTCATTCAAAATTGTTTTTACATCTTCTAGATTTAAGTCTGAAGAAAAGAATATTTTAAACCCATTCTTCTTGATTTCTTCACAGGCTTTTTCATCATCATCTATTATATTTTCTGGTGAACTACATATTATTTCAGCTACTTCTGATAGTTTGTGAAGAATGCCAAAGCACCTTATGTTTTCCATTCCGCAATCTTCTGAAAACTGAATTTTAGCTTTGTATTTTTGATTAGATGCGTCCCTTTTACTTTTTGCGCTGGTTATAAAAAATTTTTGCTGCTCAAAATTATTCTCATTAGGAACTGTATCACTATCAATTGTTTCTATTCCTTTGAGTTCATTTAAAAACTCCTTTATGCTAGTAATTTTATTTGCGCAATCTCCATCTGGTGTATTTCCTTGCTGAATTTTAGAAATTTCGCCTTTGATAAAATCAATTGAATCTAATACAATATCGCTTAATATATTGTTATCAACTTCATCCGGATTATTTTCTCTAAGATAATAAAATAAATCTTCAACAGAATGAGAGAGTCCAGAAATGTTATTAAAAAGCATCATAGCTGATGATCCTTTGACTGTATGCATAATTCTAAATATTTCATCTATCGAATTTGAGAACCCATTTTCTTTTTCTCCATCAATAACTAATTGCTCTAATTGTTCTATAAGCTGAGTTGTTTCAAAAATATACATATCTAACATAGATTCATTTATAAAGCTTTCCGACATCTTAATTCCCTCCTTTTTTTACATATTTCCTATAAAACGTTAATCTCTCTATATTCTATATTAAATTTTTTATTGCAATCTTTTAAGTCCCTTAAGTCATTGATTTTGATGCAAAATGCACTACTATACTACATATAAATGCAAATTGCACAAAATATCTTGAATTCTATATAAAAAGAGCATTCAATCTCTATGGATTAAATGCTCTGAATTATCTATATGTAAAATTTCTTATTAATCTCTTAACTGTTATTTAGTTAATTTGATTTCTCCTCTGTAGGCACTGGGTATTTACGTACCACAAAGATTTCTACTCTTCTATTTTTAGCTCTTCCATCCTCTGTTGCATTAGATGCCTTAGGCATATGTTCTCCATAAGCCTGTATTGATATCTTCTCCTGATTAATACCTCCTGTACTAACCATATAATTCAACACATTTATAGCACGCATAGCACTTAAATCCCAATTGGAACGAAACTTCCCATTATTAATTGGCACATTATCAGTATATCCTGCAACCTTAATTTCATTATCTAATCCATAAAGCATATGTGAAATCTTTAGAAGCAATGGTGATACATTATTTAATACATCTGCTTCACCTGAATTAAAAAGTACAACATCTTGTATAGAAATTGCTAATCCCTCACTATTAAGATCAACTTTAACTTTATCAGAATAGCCTTCTTTTTTAATTTCTTCTTCTATCATCTTTTTAACTTCAGTCATTTTGTCTTCTTCAGCCTTATTATCACTAACACCAGACTCCTCCATAGGAATTGCAGAGTTACCATCTTGATGCATAACACCAGATCCACCAGCAAATATTATATTAAATTCTTTAGCCATTGACTGAAGTTTTGCCTTATCTGTTTGTCCCATCGCAAACATAACGATAAATAGTGCTAGTAGAAGTGTTAACATGTCTGAATATGGAAGAAGCCATGCTTCATCTACATGCTCTTCATGATGTTGCTTTTTCTTACTCATCACTTTTCTCCTTTTAACTAATTATCATTATTATTTTCTTCAAATCTTACTCTTTGCTTTGGTTCAAGCATTCCTACTAACTTTCTTTCAATACTCTTTGGATTATTTCCTGCCTGAATAGCTAGAATTCCTTCAAGCATAATATTCATATTTTTTATTTCTTCTTGAGATTTTCTTTTTAACCTATTTGCAAATGGATGCCATATTAAATATCCAGTAAAGATACCATAAACAGTTGCAACAAAGGCTGATTTTATACTTTCTCCAAGCTTTTCAATATCATTAAGATTTCCAAGAGCACCTATTAATCCTATAACAGCTCCTAAAACTCCAAGTGTTGGCGCTGTACCACCTGCTGTTGTAAACGCTGTAGCACCAAGACGGTGTCTATCTTCCATACTTTCAATCTCTATTTCTAGAACTTCTTTTATAAGATCTGGTTCTAAACCGTCAACCACCATTTCTAATCCTTTTTTCATAAATTTATTTTCTAGGCCTTGTATAGTACTTTCTAGAGATAATAATCCATCTCTTCTAGTTGTTTGAGACATCTCTACGAGCTGTGCTATAATTTCAGCTGGATCTTCTTGCCCCTTAGCACTAAAAAGAACACCAAAAATCTTAGGAATCTTAGTAAATTCTCCTTTTGGAAAAGAATTTAGCAAGGCTATTACAGTACCTCCAATAATTACCAGCAACGCTTCAAGACTCATAAGTACTTGAAGGCTCGCTCCCTTTTCTAGCATGGCTGCAACTACGATTATCAAACCTCCAATAAGACCTAAAATTAAAAATATATCCATGTTTGTCCCCCTTTATTGTTCTTCGCACGTCATATGATTAAATGTTATCTTTTTATTAGCAATATAACATATAATTACATTTTTTGTCGTTTTTCTTAATCATTTGGAATCTACAACCTATAACTATAATACCATAATCTTGAACAATCGAAAACTATATTTTGACATATTATATAACATAAATTCTATATATTCTGACCTTATCACATCTTTATTTTCCATTATTCATTTAATTTGTTAAACATGCTAAATTTAAGTTAAAATCTATTTATCAGCATTATCTTTATTGTCGAAATAGAGTTCGCTTTCTGTTATATGAATACAAAAATGCTGCTTTAATACATGGATTATTTAAAAATCTATACTAATTTTATTCAATATAAAACAATTACAAACCTTACTAAACAAAAAAGTAGGTATTGGAGCACTTTACTAATTCATCAAACACTAATTACTACCCTATTATAAATTAATGTACAATTCATCTATGGTTAATAATCACTTCAAGCAATTAAAATCTTTTATATGAATTGTACATCTATTTCTTCATATTTAATAACTAAAATTCCTAGAAATTATATTTTAAATTTCTCTATGGTCTCTTCTAATTTCTTTGCTAGAGTAAGCTGTTCTTTTGCATTAACTGAAATATTCTTCATAGAAGAGATTGAATTACTCGAACTATTTTCTATGCTGTTAGTGCTCTCAGAAGATCTTTGAGACATTTGGGCCATATGTTGAACCGCATCTGATACTTGACTTATTACTTCATTAATTTCCTCAGACATCCTTGCTAATTCGGAGGACATGGAATTTACGAAGTCTGCATCCTTATAATACTGCTTTCCTATATGCGAAAATTCCTCAAACTGTTTATTTACATCCATATCCATGAACTGTAAAAGTTCATTACTACTTAAAGATAGGTCATTGAAAGATTTTTCTACTTTTCCAATAACTTTTTTAACATTTTCAACTGCTTCTGAAGATTGATCTGCAAGTTTTCTAACTTCTTCTGCCACTATAGCAAATCCTCTTCCTTGTTCTCCTGCCCTCGCAGCTTCTATTGCAGCATTTAATGATAACAAGTTTATTTGCTCAGCTATTGCAGAAATAGCATTGGCCATAATCCCAATCTCATGCACTACCTTTCCTTCTTCAATAGCTTTAATAATCTTTTCTTCCTTCTCATGATATACTTTACTTATAGATTGAATTGCCTTATTACTACTATTCTCTACGGTATTTGCTCGTGCTTTTATATTTGTGACATTACTTGTTCCATCCATTGCCTTTTCAGATAATATATTAACGGTCAAGTTTACTTCTTTTACAGATGCAGATATCTCCTCTGCAATTGCACTATTTTCTTGAACACTCGTATTTATTTTCTTTGTTTCTTCATTTACTGCAATTAAATTATTACTTATTTCATTTACAGATATAGTCAAATTTTCACTGGACGAATTTACATTATGTATATTTTCAGTTATTGCACTTATAAGTTCACGTACATTTTGCTGTGCCTTATTCAAAGTATCTGCTGTTTGTCCATATTCATCATATCTCTTTAAAACTAAATCCTCTGAAAAATCGTAATTCGAAAGTCTAGTTGCTAAATTCTTTATTTTAAATAACACTTTTGATGAATCTCTTGATATTGCTATTCCAACAAACAAAGTTATTAAAACAGAGAAAATTCCCAACACAATAAATTGAATTTTAGTAAAATCTATAGATCTCTCCATGTTGCCCTGAGTTTCACTTGCTGCTTTTTCCATTACATCTGTTATCTGATTTATATCCTCCCTAGATTCAGCAAACTTTTTATTAAACTGTTCCTTATTTTTTACCTCTCCTGTATCTACATCAAAACTATCTAACCAGCCTTGATAATTGCTTTGAAATTCATCATAAAGTTCAAACACATTTTTGTTGCTTTCATTATGTTTAATATCTTGTAAAGATGCCTTAATTGGAAGTAACATATTTATAGCATTGCTTGTTCTATCTTTTGCCTGACCTATGTTATCTTTTAAATCTTTTATATTCTTATTCTTATCAGGTTCACTTATGTTCGTATCACTTAAATTATTCTGAGCAACAAGAGCCTGATACATATCTCTATCTGCATTTAGTATAAGGCTATTTACCTTATATAATTTTTCATAATACATATCTGTTAATGTTCCATAAGTGTTTGTGATTTTTAGTATTCCTTCTATAGACAAAAATATAACCGCAATCAATGGTATTATTACCATCAACATCAATTTTGTTCTAATCTTTAAATTCTTCAATAAATCCCCTCCCTTTAACAACAAATTTCTTATTTTTTATTTTCAAATTCCTTCTATTTTTCAACAATAATATTATTGAAATAAAATATAGTTATTAAATTCTACACAATCTTACTAATTCCTTTCCATTTTTGTATTCTATTTTAAAAATTTAGTATTTATAATCTTATATAAAGTTATTAATCAGCTAATTCTTTTTAACATTAATTTATAAAACAAAATAGATAAGTTTAAAGGAGTTATTGATAAAATCAACAACTCCTTTAAGCTTATCTATAAACTTACATATTTTATAATTCTTCTCCATTTGTCTTTATGACATTTTCATACCAATAATAGCTATCCTTCTTATAACGATTCATTGAAGCGCCTTCTTCTTCTTCACGATCTACGTAAATGAAACCATATCTTTTTTGATAGCCATTCAACCAACTTAATAAATCTGTTATAGACCATGTACAATATGCAATCACTTCTGATCCCTCATTAATAGCTTCTTTTAATTCTTCTATATGTGCCTTCAAGTACGCTATACGATAGTCATCATGAATTTTATTATCCTCAGTCTTTTTGTCAAATGCACCTAATCCATTTTCAGAAATAACTATTGGTAAATCATATCTACTTGTAATAGTTCTACAGCACATTCTTATACCCATAGGATCTATTGTCCAATCCCAGTCTGTAGTTTTTAAATATGGGTTTGGAGGATTTTTAAATAATCCAGGAGTTCCACTAACTTGTGCTGATCCTTTTTTTCCTGTTGTATTCATTTCAGCCATTCCAACGCCATCAATTGGGTTATACTCAACGACTGCTGTTTGGTAGTAATTAACTCCCATAAAATCTACTTGAGCTGCTGCCTTCATAAGTTCCGCATCCCCATCTTCAAATACAGGTGCTACCCCTTGACCTTGTAGATATTTTAATGCAGCTTTTGGATATCTTCCGTATGCATAAACATCCATCCACCAAAATGATTGTAAATCATCATAATCTACTTTTGCTATATTATTTACTGGATTGCAGTCTATTGCATAGCTAGGTGAAAACGCAAAGCTTGCCCCTATCTTACCATCTGGCACTATTTTTCTAAAAGCAAGCACTGCTTTTGCATGAGCTAAATTTGCATGATGATTTACTTGATAGAACATCTTTAAATCATTCTTCTTTCCTGGTGGATGCACTGCCATTACCCATCCAAGACTTGTAAATATATTTTGTTCATTTAATGTTATCCAATACTTTACTTTATCTTTATAGCGTTTAAATAAAGTAATAGCATAATTCTCATAATCATCAATTATATTTCTACTTTCCCAACCATTATATTCTTCATGTAAAGCTATAGGTAAATCCCAATGATATATTGTAACCATTGGCTCTATTCCATATTTTAAACATTCATCAATTACATTGTCATAGAATTCTAATCCCTTCTCATTAACTTCGCCTCTTCCTTTTGGGTAAATTCTTGGCCAAGATATAGAGAATCTATATGTTTTTAATCCCATTTCCGCCATTAATGCAATATCTTCTTTATATCGATGATAATGATCAACAGCTACATCACCATTTGTTCCTTTGAATGTTTTTCCTGGGATTCTTACAAACTCATCCCAATTACTTCTTCCTTTTCCATCCTCTTCTGCAGCCCCTTCTACTTGGTATGCAGCAGATGCACTTCCCCATAAAAAATCATCTGGAAAACCATGCTTTTCTTTAAAATACATTCCTTTATCCTCCTACCAACAAACTTTCTATTATATCTTTATTAAAATTCTTTCAACAAAATACTATCCTTATTATTAACGACTACTTACAATTCTAGACTACCACAAACTTATTACACTTGTCCATATAATTTATAACTTTTATTTTGAAATGTAATGTCATTTACTTAATAATATTATTATTTAATACGCTTTTATAAAACTCTACTATCCTATATATGTTGTGATAGTAAATTTACATTTATGTCTCTGGTAAGCTACAAGCTGCGTTATTAATATAATTTATAAGCTTAATCGCAATATATATTAATTTTTCAAAGTACAACATATGGATTTTTTAATATAATCCATTTACTTCAATATAATAAAATAATCCTATGCAAAATTAATAATACATAATTTCGGCATAGGATCTTTATATTTGCTAAGACCTAGTAGTTTTCCTACTATTTTCACGTGGGTTTTTAAAGCTAGGAGGTGTTGGCTCAGGATTGTCAAAATACCTTCCAGGAGTTGATAAGTCAAAGTATAATCTAGAATCCTTTGTTACACCAAAATCTTTATTTGATGCTCTATCTTGCACCTTATTTAATGCTTCTCTAAATAGTGCATTGTGTGCTTCCTCTCTGTTTAATAGAAAATCTATTGTCTCTTTTACGTATTTATCATTAATTTGACGATATAGATATTCATATACAACCTTTGCTCTTTGCTCAGCTGCTATATCAGATAATAAGTCTGCTGCAATGTCTCCTGTAACATTAACATAATCTGCAGTCCAAGGATGTCCTGATGCATTAATAAGTCCTGGTGCAAGACCTGTCAATACGTGAGTTTCTATTTCTCCTCCAGGAGTTTTAGTATAATCAACTTCATGTCCATTTAGTAAATTTATAGTTTGTGCTACCATTTCCATATGACTTAATTCTTCAGCTGCAATATCTAAAAATAAATCATGAATTTCAGGATCTTTTACCCTAAAACTCTGTGAAAGGTACTGAAGTGCTGCCTTTAGCTCGCCATTTGCACCACCTAGCTGTTCTTGCATTAATACAGCATATTGTGGATTTGGTCTCTCTACTTTTACATCTCTAAGTAATGGTTTTTCGTGTTTAAACATTGTACTTGCCTCCATTCATCTCAGTTAAAATTATTTACAAAGTTAGTATTTAATAATCCAATACTTATTATTCAAAACTCTAAATACATAACTGTGATAAATTTACATTTGGTATTCTAGAACGTTATCACTTTTAGTAGAATTACAATACTGAAACTAAATTACAAAATATATAACGCTTTTCTACTTGATTTAATGTGTATTTTTTTAATTTATTAAACAAAAATACCCGCATCTCTGCAGGTATAAATTTATATTTTTTTATTTGTGGCTTACTAAAATTAAAGCATATAATTTCTAAAGCTTCAGAAATATGTTTATCTCTAAATTGTTATCAACTCATATTCCTTATTGCCTAAGCCTAATTCCACAGCATAGTCAATAGCAACTTTCCAGTCTGTTTCTGGACTAACATTAGTAAAGTGATCATTGTGCTTACAACCGCTCTTTTCAAGAAGGCTACCTTTCACAACTGGCTGCTTATTTACTGCGTCTGCACAGGCTACATCTAATGCTACTGGATCAAAGGATGCAAACATACCTACATCTGGAACAATCGGTACATCATTTTCCGCATGACAATCACAATATGGTGATACATCAATTACCAAGCTGATATGAAAATTTGGTCTTCCATTCAATACTGCCCATGAATATTCAGCTATTTTTTTATTTAAAATATCATTTGATTCATCTGATGCTGGCATAACTGCATCCATTGGACAAATTCCTATGCAACGACCACACCCAACACATTTACTGTGATCGATGAGTGCTTTTTTATCTTTTAAACTTATTGCACTATGTGCACAGTTTTTAGCACACATACCACATCCAACACATTTATCTTCATAAACGCTAGGTTTTCCACTACTATGCATTTCCATTTTTCCTGCGCGCGAACCGCATCCCATACCTATATTTTTTAAAGCGCCTCCAAAGCCTGTTAACTCATGACCTTTAAAATGATTTAATGATATGAATATATCTGCATCCATAATCGCATGACCTATTTTAGCTTCTTTTACATATTTCCCACCGGTAACTGGAACCAAAGCTTCATCAGTTCCTTTTAAACCATCTCCAATTAATATATGGCAACCTGTTGAAAACGGACTATATCCATTTTCATATGCTGAATTTAAATGATCTAAAGCATTCTTTCTGCCTCCTACATATAGAGTATTGCAGTCTGTTAAAAATGGATTTCCTCCTAATTCCTTAATAGTATCTACCACAACTTTAGCAAAATTAGGGCGCAAAAATGCTACATTTCCTGGCTCGCCAAAGTGAATCTTAATTGCTGCATATTTCTTCTCAAAATCAATTTGATCAATTCCTGCACTCTTAATTAAACGTTTTAACTTCTGCAATAAATTTTCCTTAGCTGTTGCTTGCATATTAGTAAAATATACTTTCGATTTTTCCATTCTAAGTCCCTCCCAATTATTTATAAGCTAATGTACTAATTTAATTATAGATTTTAGAGTTAACTCTAAGTCAATACATATAGTAAAAAAATCTGATAAAATGAAAAGTTAATTTCTTGTCGGAAAGGATAAATTCATCTTAGCCGAAGTTAGTCTTGCACTATTTTTTGTAAAATGAAAAAGTAATACTCCTTAAGAAAACTGGTAATGTTAAAGCTGGAGACATTGTTTTAGATATTAAATAATTATTGAGAGCGAAATAATATTTAACTAAACATATAAGAAATTTTAGCTGCTATTATTTTAAATATAGAAAATCACGACATTTGATTATTGATTGTCGTGATTTTTTTAATTTGCTCATTATAATATTACTTTATATGATTATTTTCTATTTTTTTCAATCCATTCAACTGCAAAATCTACAATTTCTCGTTGTCTCATGAATCTTACATCCGCATTCCCTATTTTTGTATTTTCAACTCTATACTTTTTCTCAAAATCAATTCCTATATCTATAAAATCTTCACCATCAACATATAACGTTGAATACGTAACCCATTTACGCTCGCCATCTTTCATCATTGCACAACTGTTTTTCTCCATATGCTTTGATGGATAATCAGCTCTTTCATCTGCTAAATGAATAGATGTATTTTTATCATATCCAGTTCCCAATAGTAATACATATCCATCTAAATCATATAATTTCCCAATTGGAGAACTTCCTCCAAAAATATCGCTTAAATCATGGTTGTTTATTAAATATTGTGCATTTTTTCCCCATGCAGCAAAAGACCTTACAGGATGATCACTTCTTAAAACACCCGGCCACTTTCTAAACATTTCTGCTACTGCTCCCATAGTATTTGTTGGAGTAATATCCTTATCATATGCTGGCCAATTATCTCTTATAATATCCCACCACTCTATTGGTTCCTCCCAATGTACACCATATGCTGGGTCCATGTTTTTCCATGTCTGTGTAGGCATAATTATAGTTCCATCTTTTCCAACTAACTCTATTAACGCTTCAATTATGATTTGTGGGCCTCCACAAACAAATCCAAAACTTTTCATTGAAGTATGAACTATAATATTTTGTCCATTTTTTACACCAAGTTGTTGCAGCACATTTACTATATCTTTTTTAATTACAATTTTTCTGTCACCCATACCCTTTCCCTCTCAACTTTAATATTTAGTTTTTATTATCTCTTCTATATTTCATAGGAGTGCAACCTACTATATTCTTAAATAGTCTATTAAAAGTTTTAATGCTATTAAATCCACAGTTATAGGCTATCTCTGCAATAGTTTCATCTTCCTCAATTATACGCCACTCTGCTTTTTTAATTCTATAATTATTTAGATAATCTAAAAATGTTACCCCAGTATTTTCTTTGAAAAACTTTGTAAAGTAATATTTACTAAACCCTATAGACTTTGAAATGTCATCTAAATCAATACGCTCTTGATAATTAGTATCCACATATTGAAATACACTATCCATTTTCTTTAATCTTTCCTTTTCACGGCTTAAGTCTTCAGATGAATATGCTTGCTTAGGTATATATCTAAGTAGTATACCTGCCAGATCATATAATCTAGCTTTTATTATTAACTTATATCCTTCCTCAGCCTTACTATATTCATTGATAATCTCATTTATGTGCCTCTCCATTAGTGCATGAATTTCATTCCCCATGGTTAAATGTATTGATTGATTCCACATAGGTTTTATTATTTTAGTATCTTTCGTTCCAGAAAGAAAATTGTCATATATGGAAGTTCTAAATTGTATTACAGCTCTATTACTGAATTTTTTCTCTTTAAAAAAACAATGTATTTCTCCACCACCAATTATAAGTATGTCACCTTGCTTTAAATCATAAGTATCTCTGTTAATACATGCCTTTAGTGTACCTTCCACAAGATAAATAATTTCTATATCTTCATGCCAGTGATGTGGTGTATTAGAATACCCATCATTAAAAAACAATCTAAAAGGAAATTCAGGTTCTAATACTGTTTTTTCAAAACTCCCATGCATAAATATCTCCTCCAAAATAATTACAATTAAGCTTCTTGATTAACTTCTATAACTCTATCACTTTCTTCTTGATAACTGATTCACGAATACTCTCCATAAGCTTAATAACCCTCATTACCTCTGTATTCTTTACAAGAATTTCTTCTTCTCCTCTTATAGCTCCAATAACATTTCTATAAAAGTCCTTAACATCAGAATTAACAATTTTAAGTGCTTCTTCTTTAATTGTTTCCTCTGTCCTAGGCGCCATAGTTTTTGTTAATCCGGCAGCTGTTCTAATAGGAATTGCATCATTTTTACTGCTATCAGTAATACGAACGACTTTGCCTCTTAAATTCCAATCATCTATTACAGCTGTGCCATTTTGACCTAACACATACCAGCGCGGTAAATTTATAAAATTACTTGTTCCAACTTCTACAACGTAAATTAATCCGCTTTCAAATTCTAACTCAGCAGTAAATCCATCATCCACAAGTTCATTGGTAACATGAGTAAATCTAGCATATACTGATTTTATCCTTTCATTAATCATCATGCATGCCTGGTCAATAATGTGAACACCCCAATCTAAAAGCATTCCACCACCATGTTCTTCTTCTTGTCTCCAATCACCTGGTATGCCACGAGATCCATGTACTCTAGACTCTATTCTAAAGACATTTCCTAAGATAGCTTCATCATATATCCTTTTTACAGTTAAAAAATCCTCATCCCAACGTCTATTTTGATGAACAACCAAAACTTTATCCATTTCTTCTGCTATATCTACCATCTCTTTAAATTCTAAAGATGACATTGCCGCTGGTTTTTCACAAATTACATTTTTACCAGCTTTTAATGAACTGATTACTATCTCTTTATGTACATCATTTGGTGTTGCACATAAAACAATATCTACTTTCTCATCTTCTAAAAGCTCTTTAAAAGAATTATACGGATTTATTTCATGCTCTCTAGCAAATGCTTGTCTATCTTCTTTAATATCATAAGTACCGCAAACAGTCAAATTATCAATTCCTTCAATTAGCTCACGATGCCAATTTCCCATGCCTCCCAATCCAACTATTGCTAAATTGAACATCTCATTACACATTGTTTTATTTCTCCCTATCAAATTTTTATAATTATGCCCAAAACATATCACCTTTAGCTTCAAAAATAATTGCATCTTTTAAACAATTTATTGCTTTTATCAACCCTTCTTCTGTTGTCATCAAACTATCCTCATGTTCTATACTCAACGCATGATCATATCCAACCATTCTCAATGCAGAAACAATGTCCTTCCAATAGCCAATATCATGTCCATAGCCGACAGAACGAAAAATCCAAGAACGTTCAATTTCCTTACCGTAATGGCCTACATCTAGCACACCGTTTATTGGACAATTTATTTCATCTATCTTTGTATCCTTTGCATGAAAGTGAAAAATAGCATTATGCTTTCCGAGCTCCCTAATTGCTGCCACTGGACTAACTCCTTGCCAAATTAAGTGACTTGGATCAAAATTAGCACCAATTTCTGGCCCTACAGCTTCACGCAATCTTAATAAACTTTTAGGATTATATACACAAAAACCAGGATGCATTTCAATAGCTATTTTATCTACACCATGAGCCTTTGCAAATTTCACTTTTTCCTTCCAGTAAGGAATTAAAACTTTATTCCATTGATAATCTAATATTTCAATAAAATCCTCTGGCCATGGGCAAGTAACCCAATTTGGTTTTTGGGAAGTTTCACTGTCACCAGGACAGCCAGAGAAACAGTTTAATATTCTTACTCCCATTTTTTCGCACATTAAAATTGCATTAGTCAAATCATCATCGAATTTTTTTGCTATTTCCTTATTTGGATGAATTGGATTGCCATGACAACTAAATCCACTGATTTCTAAACCGCTTCTTTCTAAAATAGATTTAAATTCGGCAAACTTTTCTTCATCTTTTAATAAAATTACTGGGTCACAATGGTGTTTCCCTGGATAACCTCCGCAACCGATTTCAATTGTTTGTACACCTTTACTTGCCAAAAAAGAACAAGCATCTTCAAAAGATCTATCTTGTAAAACTGGATTAAATACACCTAATTTCATATAAATTCATCTCCATAAAATATAATATTATTAATTATTTAAAATATACAGCCTTACCAGTTTTAGCAGACTCATATATTGCTTCTAATATTTGAGTAACTATTAAAGCTTGTTCAGGCCTAACCACTAATTCATCACCATTAATAATTGCATTATAGAACGTACTTTGTTCTATATCAGGAGCATTATCTTCTTCTCCATCATAAAAAGCAACCCCAGTAGCATCTAGTTCAGGCTTTTCTATACATTGTTTATTATACTTAACAGAATTTATCCTCAAGCCATCTTTCATATCAGCACCAGCTTTTGTACCACATAAAGAAGTTTTAGCTTCATCAACATCAAGACTATTTAGCGCCCAGCTTGATTCTAGATTTATTGTAGCGCCATTTTTCATCTTGATAAATCCAAAAGCTGAATCCTCTACTGTAAACATCTCTTTATCCCAATCGCCCCAAGCATTTCCTGTACATGTTTGATCCCCTAACTTGTGGTATACAGATCCTAGTACACACTCTGGTTCATAATTATCCATCATCCAAAGTGTTAAATCAAGAGCGTGAGTACCTATATCGATTAATGGACCTCCACCTTGTTCATCTTCATTTAAAAATACTCCCCAAGTTGGAACAGCTCTACGTCTTATTGCATGTCCTTTTGCATAATAAATCTCACCTAAATCACCATTTTCGCATGCAGCTTTTAAATATTTTGAATCTGCTCTGTATCTATTTTGATAACCTATAGTTAGGATTTTGCCAGTTTCTTGCGCTACTTCAAGCATAGCTTTAGCTTCAGCGTATGTTTTAGCCATTGGTTTTTCACACATAACATTCTTATCAGCTTTCATTGCTTCAATAGATATATAGCTGTGTGATTTATTTGGAGTTAAGACGTAAACGGCCTTAATATCTTTTTCTTTTGCTAAAAGAAGTTTGTAGTCAGTATAAATCCTACTTTCTTCTTTGCCATATTTAGCTTTTGCTTCTATAGCCTTTTCCTCTATCAAATCACAAAATGCTTCTATTTCTATATTTTGATTCTTTTTTATTGCTGGTAAATGCTTTCCATTTGCAATACCTCCACATCCTATAATAGCAACCTTTAATTTCTTTTTATTACATGTATTCTCCATAACCATTCCCGACTTTCATAGCTTATTAAACCTTAAAGTTTGAAGTCAGTTTTTCACTTCCTTTCATAGTAAATTATCATAATTTATTACTCTTATGAATGATACGTATCATTGTCTTTCATAAATAATTCTATACTTAATTTTGTCTATTTACTCGCCATTAATTGCTTAGTTATTCTCAAATATTGTTTTGCGCATATTCTTTGAATGCTATGATACATTAATTTTCCCCATTAAGTTAAAACTTGAACGTTTGTTATCGATATTATAAATATTAATAGATTGGTTAATTCCAAAAAACTTTTTCCTCCCTCCTCATCCCAGCCTTCTTCCTTCTCCTAATCCATTATTTAAAAACCATAAAAAAGCACATAATCAGATTTTCCATCTGTTCATGGGCCTTTGCTTTAATAACTTTATTAATATATAAAAAACATGTTGTTTATAATTTTCGCTTAGTGTTATATTTTTGCAGGTTTGAATTTTGGGCTAACAAGTACAAATGAACGCACCGAATTTCATTATTTAAAAATTCCAATACTGCTCAATTACATTATTTAAATCCTAAATATAAATTTTATTTACACTCTATAAGCTTTTGAACTATTCTTATACTAATTTGCTTACACTTATTCTTAAGAGATTATACTATTGTAATTTAAAAATACACCCAGCCTCTTTCTGCTGAATTAAATTTTCCCCTGTTAAGCGGCATAGCTCATTTTCCACTTATTATAGAGGATATTTCTACGATACTATCATATGGTAAGCCAGCTATTGCTCCATTATTTTGAGTACTAACTACCATTGTAGTTCTTTTGTCATTATAAATTGCACTAATACATTCACATGCATTTCTTAATTCATGAACTCTACACCTTCATTATAGTATGGACTTAAACAAAATATAATATAGTCTTTATTCAATAGGATAAATGATTCATAAAACTCAAATATTATATTTATTATCTTGAATCATTGATTCATTTATATGAGCACATATATAAACAAATTAATCCTATCAAAAAGTAACATCTCAATATTCAATTTTTGATATTTTCTTCAACTTTCCATTACTATACATTAATAGTCTTGAAGTTAGTAAAGTTTTTCTCTCAATTCTTGAAAATTCTATAATTTTAAGTTCAATAAAAGTAAGGTATTGTGGTTAAAATCACTAGTTAATTTAAAATACAATATATTATATAGCATAATCCTTATAGAATTCTCAATATTTAATGATAAACCAAATAATAATAAGCGGTTAATAACTCATCACATTGGCAAAATTATTAACCGCTTATCTAAGTTTTCAAATCTATACTTTTTTCAATAAAATCGTTATTTCTCTACAATGCTCTAAATATATGTTGATTACCTGCTAATCTACTATAAATTTTGTACATTTATTTAGAATTTCTTCAGGAATATCTTGTCCAATTCCAGGACGGTCAGATATAGTAATATATCCATCAACTGGTGTATCATCATATGCTCCTAAGCTTCTAGTAAAGTCAGACATATTCCCAACATGATATTCATGAATGCAGAAATTTGGAATTACTGCTTCTATTTGAAGCGCAGCTGCATTAGAAATTGGTCCTCCACAAACATGCATTTGAACTAATACGTCATAAATTTGTGCCATATCACATATTTTTTTTGCCTCTGAGATTCCACCACAATTAGCTACATCTGGCTGGATTACATCCAAAGATCGGCTTTGTAAAAACGGAAGATATCCATATCTTGAGTAGATTCTCTCACCAGAAGCCAAAGGAATATTTGTTTTTTCTTTTAGTGATGACATCAACTGTGGATTTAATGGCCCGCATGGTTCTTCTAAATAATAGATATTAAATTCTTCAGCAAGTTTAGCAATCTGCAATGCAGCATTAAAATCTGTCTTTGCATGGAGTTCTAAGATAATGTCCATCTCATCTCCAACGGCATTTCTTATTTCCGCTAATCTATCTTTACACAATTTCAATTTGTGATTTGTTAGCAATCCATCGTTACGCAAATTCTTCTTTCCAAATTCATCTCTCTGTAAAGGATCAACTTTGAGTGCTGTATATCCATCTGCTCTAGCCTTTCTTGCTGCTTCTCCATATTCTTTAATTCCACATAATGGGCGTGAATCTTTGTCCCAATCAAACTGAATTTGACTTGCATATGCTCTTACTTTATCACGTACTTTTCCGCCTAACAGTTCATACACTGGAACTCCAAGTAACTTTCCTTTAATATCCCATAGTGCTATATCAATTGCACTTATGGCAGAAAAAATTACTGTTCCTCCACCTAGTCCCCAGAATGTCTCTTTCTGAAGCCTATTCCATATTTTTTCTATATTCATTGGATTCTCTCCAATAATCAATTTACCAAAATCCTGAATTTGACCAATTGCTGCCAACTTGGAATTTCCATAAGCCACACCTGCTTCTCCAAATCCACAAATACCTCCATCAGTATTTATTCTTACAAATACTGGTTCATTAGGTGCATTTTTATCATAATCTGCACAAAATATTTCTACACTTGTTATTTTCATTTATTAACTCCTCCTTTTAATTAATTATCTGCAAAAATTCATCATTTATAGACAATTCATCTTTCTCTATCACTTTAATATCTTCTTTTGATGAATTTGGAACTACAACAATAACACTGGTATCATATCCATTTTCTTTTATAAAATCTAAATCAATATCAACTAATCGATCACCTGGATGAATAATTGTGCCTTCCTCTACATAAGTACTAAAGCCTTTCCCTTCTAACTTTACAGTATCAATGCCGATATGAATCAAAATCTCTTTTCCACTATTGCTTATAATCCCAATCGCATGACCAGTTGGATAAATAGAAGCTACTTTTCCTTCTACAGGAGAATAAATAGTTCCCTTTGTTGGTATAATAGCTGCCCCGTATCCTAATGCTCCTGATGAAAATGCTTCATCCTTTACTTCTTCCAAAGGAATCACTTTGCCACAAGCAACACTTGTAAATATTTCATTAGCTTTGTCAGTTTCTTTATCTACAACGGATTCTGAACTATTCTCTACTTTTACAAATATATAAGTCAAAGTAAATGACAATACTAATGCTATTATTGCAGTAATAACTGCATTGATGATATTACGTGGATTAGCACCTATAAATACAGGCAATGACAAGAATCCTGCCGAAGCAATTGCATATCTAACTACTCCTGTAACACCTGCATATAATCCAGCGATTGCACCAGAGAGCATTACACATACTAATGTACGTTTGTATTTCAATGTTACACCATACAACGCAGGTTCTGTAATCCCAGATAATGCAGTAATACCAGCTGAAATTGCAACTTGTCGTTTCTCTTTCTTCTCTTTTAAAGCTATTGCTAAAGCTGCTCCACCTTGTGCAACATTACTTCCAAGCATTCCTGGACCCATGAATGTTTCATATCCAAATTGGGATACAGATAATATTGCAAAAGGAGTAATTGATACATGCATCCCTACCATAACTAAGAGAGGAGAAAAAGCTCCCATAACAGTTGGTACTAACCAAGGAACGTTTTCATTAAGGGTCTTAATGACTACATAGATACAATTTCCCATATATGCTCCTAATGGCCCAATAACGATTAAAGCCAATGGAGCTGTAATGATCAGTAACAACATTGGTCTTAACATAGTTTTTAACACTTGTGGTATTATTCTCTCAATAAACTTTTCAAGATAGCTCATAAACCAAACTACAAGAATAATAGGTATAACAGTAGATCCATATTTTACTGCTTTAACAGGCAAATCAAATAATGCAATACCGTTACCAGAAACAACCAAATCCAAGAAATTGGGATGTAACATTACTCCTGCAATTGCCATAGCCATAAACTGATTTGTTTCAAATTTCTTTGCAGCACTATTCGCTATATAAAATGGTAAAAAGTAAAATGGAGCATCTGAAATTAAAGATAAAATTTTATAATTTTGTGTATTATTACCCATTCCAAAAAGTACACATAAAGAAAGAATAACTTTAACCATACCACCTGCAATAATGATCGGAATAATAGGTGCCATGATCCCAACAATCATATTTAAAGCAGCTTTTGGTGCACTTTTAAAATCAAATTTCCCGCCTATGCTTTTTCTTTCCACATTTTTCCCAGCCCCATGTTTTAGTAAATCTTTGTAATATTTATCCACCTCAGCGCCAATTATTAGCTGAAATTCATCCCCAGCTTGAACAGTATTAATAACCCCTGGTACCTTTTTCAATTCTTCCACATCAAATTTAGATTTATCATTTAGTTTAAACCTTAGTCGTGTCATACAGTGATATAAATCTTTGATGTTGTCAGATCCACCTACATGCTTAATAATTAAATTGGATATATCTTTTTGATCCATATTAATCCACTCCTATACGCAAATTCTTTTTCTCATACTCTACGCCTCTTAAATATTAATTCTTCATTACATCTTAGTATCCATTCATCATTAAATCTATAACAACAGAATCTGTTGAGTGAACACCCTCTTTTTTTAATTCTTCAATTTTATTTTTAAACTGTGGAAGATATTTTTCATGAGCAACAAGAAGTTCATTTAATACAATCCTTGCTTCATTGCCATGCTGTACTAATGGGTTTATAGAAAACGCTTCTAACGCAGTTCCATAATCTCCAGTCAAAGCAGCCTTAATTGTACATTCTTCCATTGCTTTCATAATCTGAATATAGCCTTTCTCAAAAGAACTCATTTCCCCCCATGCTATAGGCTCTGCTCCTCTTGAAGAAATTATGCTTGATACTTCAACAATCGAATCACTATCAAGACATGGAATTGCACCATTATTCTGAGTACTTACAACCATATGGATTCCTTTATTATTATAAATTGCACTTATGCATTCACATGCAGCATCACTATAATATGCTCCACCACGTTTTGATAACTCTTCTGGCTTTATAGTTAAATCTTTGTTTGTATATAATTTGAATAAAGATTCTTCAACTTCTTTAACCTGCTCTGCACGTGTTCCTTCTTTTTTAAATTCCTCTATGGAATGATTAAGCATTTCCTTTTCACAGTAGTAATAACGATGGTATGCGCAAGGAATCACTTTCGTAGAATGAAGCAATTCTAATGGAAGATCTGCAGAGAAAATATTCTTTGGCAAACCACTTTCTTTATCATTAATACGGTTTATTATCTGCTCTGTAACTTCATTTCCCTTTTCGTCAAAAACTCTATGCCAGTGAAAATGATTTAGCCCTGCAAACTGATAACTTAATTTTGACGCATCAACTCCAATTGTTGCTCCTTCTTTCATCATAGCCATTACTGGAACATTACATAATCCTATACACTTTTTCCATCCAAACTCCTTAATAACCGCTTCTGTAATCATTCCGCTCGGATTTGTAAAATTAATAAGCCATGCATCAGAACATAATTCTTTCATGTCTTGTATAATCTCTTTCATCACTGGAATTGTCCTAAAAGCTTTGAACATACCTCCAGCTCCATTTGTTTCTTGTCCAAGCATTCCGTGTGATAATGGTATTCTTTCATCTTTAATTCTTGCATCTAAAAGACCAACTCTAAACTGCGTAGTTACAAAATCTGCATCCTTTAATGCTTCTCTTCTATTTAATGTTGTTACTACCTTTACCTTATAAGGCGTTGCATCCCACATACGCTGTGCCAACGCACCTACTATTTCAAGTTTTTCTCTCCCATCTTCAATATCAACAAGCCATATTTCTCCTATTGGAAGCTCACTATATCTTTTTATGAACCCTTCCATAAGCTCTGGTGTATAACTACTTCCTCCACCTATTGTTGCTATTTTTAAAGTTTTTTTCATACCATATGCCTCCATTAAAAATTATATATTTTTCTCTTGTCTTGTGACTAATATACAATTTTAAACGTTTTAATTCAATAAAAGTGATATAATCTGATACTTTTTTCTAAAACTTTTCTATCTCAGCTCTTTTTTCTGACACTTTTTGAAACTTTAATAAAAAAACTCATCAGAATTTTCTTCTGATGAGTTCTTTTATTCAGTAATATCTCTATTATCAACTATATTCGCAATTTCCTTAATATATTTTATGTTATCATTATAATCTCTTTTAAAAATACAACTATAAATAAGATCAAGCATATACTGCATTGCAATATGAGATGAAAATTGAGATATTCTATTTTTAAAATTTTCTCTGTCACTTATATATAATCGATGCTTTATATATTCTGGAACACTCGAACTTCCAACCCTGCCTATCCAAATTGTTTCAATACCTCTTTTATAAAGTACCTCTGAAATAGGCTTAAGAAAATTGGACTTTCCTGAATATGATAGTAGCAATGCTGCATGATTCTTTTTTGATGCAGTTGCAGTACATCTCTGATCATAAAAAGATTTTGTACAATTAACCATCCTTCCAATAGAACGCATTTTATCCATAAAATTCTCTGCTACATTACTGTTATGTGCATGAGTATAAATATCTATAACATCAGCTTTATGAAGAATACTCACACATGTGTTTAGCTTCTCAACATCAATATATTTATATGTATCTCTTATAGTTGTTTCATATAATTTTATAAGTTTCTGTGCAATTACTCCCTGAGTATCACCCTCTAAAAAAGGGAAATTAACATCAATATCATTTTCTATTTTACTTTCCTCTGCTATGTCCTGAACAACTTTTACCTTGAGTTCATTAAATCCATCCACACCTATTTTCTTGCAGAACCTGTGAATTGCAGATTTAGATACAAACGTTTTTTCTGAAAGTTGCTGAATAGATAATGTACTTATTTCGTTTTTGTTTTTAATAATATACTGTGCAAGAATATTTTCTGTTTGAGTTAATTTATCACAACATTTTATCATATTTTCAATTGTCATATTTAACCTCCAAATTATTTAAGTTGTAAGTGAACAGATTTACTAGTATCTATTTACATAACAAGTAAGATCAACAGTTCCGCCATTATCTATAATAAATAAATTTGATCTTCTCAAGTTTCTGAGAAAGTGCTTTTTCAATACAGTAAATGTTCCTTTACTATTTTATTTCTCTTTTTCAAAGAAGATTCGTATCCCTTTTTTCATATTGCATTTTCTCCATATATATTAGTCTTTTATAAGTTTTCTTATTTCTCCATTTTCTATTACTAGATTTCTATTATCAATAAAAATATTCTATCAATGTTCTCTATACTTCTCAACACAACTTCAAATAATTTTTTCACAAACACCTATATCGCCGCAACATGAATTACGCTTTTCCATTATTCCGTTCTTTACTTAATAATTTTTTAACACTTGCTTATATATAACTCTTCTTTGCCCATTCATTCAATAAATCTCCTATCCTTATTCTTCATTATAAATACCTTTCTATTGATCTACTAATTCATATATACATCAATTAGGATAAATTTTATATTAATAGAAAAACTAATATTTATTATTAACTTTTAAACAACGAATTGGAGGATTATTAATGAAAACATTAAAAAGAATAATTTTATTTATTATAATAATATCAAATGCCTTAAACCTAATGATTAATGTTAAATTTAATGCATTTGCTAACCCAATTTTTAATCTTAATACTACCTCTGTAATTAATGCTGCAGTATTATTCTCTAATTCCGATGATTTATTTCTATTACAACTAAAACAAAGTTTAGAAGATATTCAAAAAGAACATAAGGATATTCAATTTACCTTCTATTATGGAAAAGATAACATTTCCCTACAATATGAGACATTAGATTCAATTCTTAAAAGTAATATTGATCTAATTATAGCAAGCTTAGCTGATACAAGCGAAGATGTAATAGAAAATGTCATATTCATGGTCAAGCAAAAAAATGTTCCAATAATTTTAGCTGGCATTAGTCCAGAAGCTGCGTCAAGAATTTCGAACTATTATAACAAAGTTGCTTTTATATCATCTGATTATAAGCAACAGGGTATATCTCAAGGTAAAATGCTTGTTGATTTATGGAATAATAATAAAAATGCTCTAGATAAAAATAATGATAATATATTACAATATGTTTTGCTACAAGGTAAAAAAGCTAATCCTGCAGCAATTAATAGAACAATATATGCTATTTCAACAATTAATGATTCAGGAATAAAAACACAGCAGCTTGCGCTAGTAAATGGAAATTGGTTAAGGGAATTGGCCAAAGAGTCAATGGATTCCTTATTTCTTAAATATGATGGCAAAATTGAAGCAATAGTTGCAAATAACGACGCTATGGCAATTGGAGCAATTGAAGCATTGCAAAAATATAACTATAATAAAGGTGATAAATCTAAAACTATAGCCGTTGTTGGAGTCGATGGGCTACTCGAAGCTAAAGATTTAATTGATAAAGGCTTTATGACTGGCACAATTGTTCTTGATCCAAAGATTGAAGCTGAGCTAATTTATAATATTGCGATGAACTTAATTCACAACTTAAATCCTATAGAAAATACTAATTATAAAATTGTTAATGGAGAAATTATAATTCCATATCCAGATGATAAATATATTAAAAAATGATAATAAAATCTTTAATTTAGATTATTTTTTGAATTCCTATTCAAAAAGTCGGTTATTTAAATACTTTATGACCTACCCCCTCATATAGCTTGTTTATGACATCTTCAACAGATGTTTGCCCAATGCTAGCTATAATTAAAGTTAGCATTAATGAACAGTTTATAAACATAATATATATTCAATAAAAACTTGGTCAAAGAAAATCTTCAATCACTATGAATGTTTATTCTCATGTTATTAAAACAATGTCAAATACTAGCGTTAACATTTTTGAAAATTTAATAAGTACTCAACTTCCAATCAACTAAATCTCCCGTCGGAAGAATGTCGGAAATCGGAAGTTTTTGAGCTTATATTATTTTAAAGAATAGCTTTATCTCTTAGTTAGTAATGCGACAGTTTCCACATGCTTTGTATTTGGAAACATGTCTACAGGCTGTACTTCTATTGTTTTAAATCCTAAACCTTCTAAATGTTTTAAATCTCTTGCTAAAGTACTAGGATCACACGATACATACACTACTCTTTTAGGCTTAGCTTCTCCTATAGCATTTAGCAAATTGATATCACATCCCTTTCTTGGGGGATCCACAACTATTATGTCTGGTTTGATTCCATTTTTTATTAACTCTGGAATCACTTCTTCAGATTTTCCCACATAAAATTCCGAGTTGTCTATTCCATTTATTTCTGCATTATCTATCGCATTATCTATCGCCTGTTCTACTATTTCAACTCCATAGACTTTTCTTGCATTCTGAGATAAAAATAATGTTATTGTGCCAGCACCGCAATATGCATCAAAAACAATCTCGTCTCCGCTCAGATCTGCATATTCCAAAGCTTTATTATAAAGTACTTCTGTTTGAATAGGATTTATTTGAAAGAAAGATAATGGCGAAATATTAAATTTATATTTACCTATATAATCAGATATATAATCCTGCCCCCACAAAGTTATACACTTGTCACCGAGAACTAGACTATTATTTTTAGTACTTATATTCTGAATTACTCCCTTTAAATTTTCAACCTCTAACCTAATATCCTTTATCAGTTCTTCTTTCTTTGGAATTTCCTTATCGGTAGTAATCAAAACTACCATAATCTCATTAGTTTTAAAACCCTTTCTCACCATTACATTTCTAATTAGTCCTTCACTAAAAAATAAATTATCTTTCCTAGCAGGTAATATAGAATACTTTTTCATCCAATTTCTTATTATTTTTATGATTTTATCAGTTTCTTCATCTTGAATTAGACACTTATCCATATCGACTACTTCATGTGTTTTTTCACTAAAAAAGCCCATTGAAAGTTCATTGTCTGTCAATGCAATTGAATATATTCCCTTATTTCTATATCTGTACGGAAATTCCATCCCTATAGTATTTTTAACTATATCCCCCGATAATCCACCAATTCTTTCTGTGCAATCCTTAACTCTATTGTATTTAAATTTTAATTGTGAATCATAATTAGAATGCATTAAAGTACAACCACCACATTTTTCATAATAATTACATTCAGGTATAATTCTTTCGTCACATTTTTCCACTATATCTATAAGCTTTCCATAAGAATAATTCTTTTTGTTCTTGATTATTTCTGTCTTTACAGTTTCCCCTATTAAAGCTCCTGGTATAAATATTGGATATCCATCTATCTTTGCGACACCCTCACCTTCATATCCTAAGGAATCTATTTTTACAATATACTCTTTATTTCTCTCTAACACATGTACACATCCTTCATTGTTAGTATCATTTCCTAACTATAATTTTCAAATCAATATTTAAAAATACTTTCTACATTTTATCATATCTTATTCATTTATTTAAGATATTTATAAATTCTTATATACAATTAAGAACAAACTCTAAACTATTAAATTCTCATTTATAATGGATATTATATTTAGACTTAACATTTCAATAACTTCCCATAAAAATCAAATAATTTGCTCATGCTAGAATTTATTTTATCAGGTAATAAATAATTAATGATAATTATGATATCCGATTTAATCAACCTCTTAGCGCCATTAAATCATATAATTTTCCTAAAATAAAAAAAGAGCACCTTGCGGTGCTAATACAGAATCAGTTGCCATTTAATTCCATAATCATTAAATTATTATTTCTCTTTTAGAGCAATAATATACATTATATATTAAATATCATATCTTTAAATGTTAATTTTTTGTTAACTTTATATATTCTTTAAAATTTGATTACATATTTATTATCTTGAGTGCATGTATATATTGGATTTTATGTTTATCGATCATTTAAAACCTTCCATGTAAAAAGGGACTTTGGTAAGATTCTTACCAAAGTCCCTTTATATATATTAAAAAATTATGTTTCAAATATTATTTTACTTCGCTAATCTTTAAAAGATTTGTTGCACCAACTTGGTCTACAGGAACTCCAGCTGCTAATACAACTATATCTCCTGATTTAACAAATTCATTATTTTTAGCTATTTCAACTGATCTTTCTAACATTTCATCAGTAGATTCCATTTTATCAGCAACTACTGGATATACTCCCCATGAGAATGCTAATTGTCTAGCAACTATTGGATCTGGAGTAACAGCTATAATTGGGCATTCTGGTCTACATTGAGAAATTCTCTTAGCAGTTGCACCAGTTTGAGTTGAAGTAATTACTGCTGCTGCTTCTAATTCATTAGCTGCATTACTAGCTGCTCTTGAAATAACTCCTGCTATAGCTGGAATATGTGTTTTAGCTTGAGAAACTGCTACTTTATATTCTAAAGATTTTTCAGTTTCTTCAGCAATCTTAGCCATTGTAGCTACAGCTTCTACTGGATAATCTCCATTAGCACTTTCTCCTGATAACATGATTGCATCAGTACCATCTAAGATAGCATTAGCAACGTCTGAAACTTCTGCTCTTGTTGGTCTTGGATTTCTCATCATAGAATCTAACATTTGAGTTGCAGTTACAACTGGTTTACCAGCTGCTTTACATTTTTTGATGATCATCTTTTGAACTGCTGGAACTTGTTCTATTGGAATTTCAACACCAAGATCTCCTCTAGCTACCATTATAAGGTCTGAAGCTTCTAAGATTTCATCTAAGTTATCAACACCTTCTTGGTTTTCTATCTTTGAACAGATAAGGATTCTTTCTCCACCATTTGCATCAAGTATTTCTCTGATAGTCTTTACATCAGATGCTTTTCTTATGAATGAAGCAGCTATCATAGTAACTCCAACTTCACAACCGAAGATTAAATCTGATTTATCTTTTTCAGTAAGAGCTGGTAATTGGATTGATACTCCTGGTACGTTAACTCCTTTATGAGTTCCAACGAATCCAGTGTTTTGAACTTCACACTTAATAGCGTTACCTTCAACAGATTTAACAGTTAATCCTACTAAACCATCATCTATTAAAATTGTATTTCCTGGCTTAACATCATTTGCTAGTCCTGCATATGTAACTGAACATTTAGTAGTATCACCAACTACATCCATATCTCCAGCATATACTGTAAATTCAGAACCCTTAGCTAATTCAACTTTCTTTGGTTCAAATTTACCAGTTCTTATTTCTGGTCCTTTTGTATCAAGAATTATTGCAATTTCTCTATTTAACTTCTTTGATAGTTCTTTAACTTTCTTAATTCTTCCACCGTGTTCTTCATGGTCTCCATGTGAAAAGTTATGTCTTGAAGCATTCATTCCTGAAAGAACAACCTTCTCTAATATTTCCATATCTTCACTTGCAGGGCCAATAGTACAAATCATTTTAGTTTTTCTCATTAAACTAACACTCCTCTTTCTTCGATTAGGCACATAAAATAAAATAATGTTACAAATATGCAAAATAAGCAAGCATGTTGATTCATTATTTTTTGATTGTACCTTATTTATAAAATTTATATAAATAAACTATAAGCTAAATTATTATGATAATACTTGAGCAATATCATAAAGTTCTTTATCAAATTTGCTTTCCATATCAAGAGCTTCATCTATATCTTGGTCTATTATTTTATTATCTCTAATTCCTATTACTCTTGAAGTTCCACCTTTTAATAATACTTCTATAGCCTTTGCTCCCATTCTTGAAGCTAAAACTCTATCTGTAGCAGTAGGACTTCCTCCTCTTTGAATATGACCTAAGATTGTTGCTCTTGTTTCAATTCCAGTTACTTCTTCAACGTACTTTGCAAGTTCAAATGCTCCTCCAATTCCTTCTGCAAGCATTATTAGATTATGCATTTTTCCTTTATTTTTACCTTCTAAGATAGTTCTACAAAGTGCATCTTTATCAAATTCCATTTCAGGAATTATAATTGCTTCTGCGCCTCCGCAGATACCTGCATATAAAGATAAATCTCCGCAGTCTCTACCCATAACTTCTACAATTGAAACTCTTTCATGTGAAGTTGAAGTATCTCTAATTTTATTTATAGCATCTACAACGGTATTTAAGGCTGTATCAAACCCTAAAGTGAAGTCTGTGTAAGCTAAATCATTATCAATTGTTCCTGGTAAACCTATTGTTTTAATTCCAAGCTTTGATAATAATTTTGCACCCATAAATGAACCGTCTCCACCTATAACTACTAGAGCTTCAACACCATAAGCTTGTAATATTTTTGCAGCCTTTTTTCTTACTTCTTCATTCTTGAATTCAGGACATCTAGCAGTTCTTAAAATTGTTCCACCTCTTTGGATTATATCAGATACTGAATTTCTATCCATGCTGAATAATTCTCCATTAATAAGTCCACTATAACCTCTTTGTACTCCCATAACTTCAATTCCGTTATGAAGCGCAGTTCTTACTACTGCTCTAATTGCAGCATTCATGCCTGGTGCATCTCCACCACTTGTTAACACAGCTATCTTTTTCATAATATATATTTCCTCCTTAAAATACCGCAAAGGGACCTTAAATGACCCTTGTGTACATAATATAACCATAATTTATTAATCAAGAATTATTGTACATAAATTTGAACCAATTATCAATGATATTTAACCATTTTCTGATATTATTCTAAAATAAATGTCTAAATTTTATGAAAAATTTCACAATACAAATAATTTGAAAATTATTTTACTGAATTTATGACTATACACCACTAAATATCATATTTTTTCATATAAGCTATCTTCATTTATAACAAGGATAGTAACTGCATTTTTATAATAGTTTTAGTGTTATAAAACAATGAACGTAATTTGTCTTCTCTATTATAACCAATAATCGATAAATTTATATAAAATAATATAATTTTTGTGATATTAATTTTTGTAATATTTTTCATTTGTATATTTACTAAATTTTTAATCGCATCTCGTTTCTAATTATGAATCTAATACTTTAACATTCTCATCTCCTAAAGTTTGTCTCAATAAATTCATAACATCGCTCTCTAGGGAAATCCATCTATCTCTTGGCACTCTGAACTTTTGTTTTCCTTTGCTCTCAAATATATAAATAGGCGTATCTCCAATATATTCCTTTATCAATAATTCTTTTAATTTTTTACTTAAAACAGTAGCTGCCACCTTATCATCAACTCTTAAATATACTTTTGAAGTATTGACCTTCTCTAAAGGTTCTATACTTTCACAAATAAGTTTTGGTGGTTCATCTTCTTTCAAACTTAATCTTCCTTTAACTATTACCAAACTATCTGTTACGCATAATTCTTTTACTTTCTCCAAAGTTTTAGGGAACACTATTACTTCAATCGTTCCAGTTAAGTCTTCAAGTTTTAGGAATGCCATTATAGAATTATTTCTTGTTACCTTCTGATTAACACTAGCAAGTATTCCTCCAAGGATTACTCTATCATTATCTTGTAAGGCATCCTGTCTGTTAAACATATTAATTTCACCCATATCGCTCTCTAGAGAATCATCTAAAGTTTCCTGTACTAAAAATATTTTAGAGATCTCATTTGTTGTCTGCATTTTCAGACTTTGAGAATAATCATCTAGAGGATGCCCAGTAATATAAAGCCCCGTCATCTCCTTTTCCATAGCTAATAAATTACGCTTAGTAAATTCCTTAATATTAGGATAGTTTACTTCTGGATTTTTTAATTCTTCACTTGCAAATAAGCTTATTTGCCCATCAATATTTCTTCTCTTATCACTAGATATATTATCAATTAATTTTTCATGAACAGCTAACATCTTAGATCTAAAAACATCAAAATCATCTAGAGCCCCAGCCTTTATTAAACATTCAACTGCACGCTTATTTATTGATGATGGATCCATTTTATTTATAAAATCAACTAACGATTCAAATTTACCCTTTTCTTCTCTTGCTTTCACTATGCTTGCTACAACATTAGTTCCAACATTCTTTATAGCTGCTAATCCAAATCTAATCTTGTTCTCTTTAACAGTGAATTTAGAAAAACTTTCGTTTATATTAGGTGGTAAAACTTGTATTCCAAGTTCTTCTGCTATACCGATATAGTATGCTACCTTTTCACTGATTCCCATGATTGAATTAAGCATTGCTGCAATCATCTCTACAGGATAGTACTTCATAAGATATGCTGTTTGATATCCAACAACTGCATATGCTGCTGCATGGGATTTATTAAATGCATACGAAGCAAAGTCCATCATAGAATCGAAAATTTTATTAGCTATTTCCTCTGAAATTCCATTTCTCACGCATCCTGGCACTATTACTTCATCATTTTCAACAATACCATGAATGAAATTTTTTCTTTCTTCCTCCATGACTTTATGTTTTTTCTTTGACATAGCTCTTCTAACCATATCACTACGTCCCATGGAGTATCCAGCTAAATCTCTAACAGCCTGCATTACTTGTTCCTGATATACTAAACATCCATACGTAACACCTAATATAGGCTCTAATTCTTTAGTTAAATACGTAACTTTTTCTAAATTTTTCTTTCCTTCTATGTATCTAGGAATTTCAGCCATAGGCCCTGGCCTATAGAGCGATATTCCCGCAATAATATCTTCCAATGAATCAGGTTTTAATTCCTTCATGAATGAAGTCATTCCTGGCGATTCAAGCTGGAACACTCCAGCAGTCTTACCTTCCCCTATCATTTTATATACTTCTTTGTCTTCAAAATCTATTTTATCTAAATCAATATCTATCCTTCTATTTTCTCTAATCATGTTAATAGCATCATTCATAACCGTTAACGTTCTAAGTCCTAAGAAATCCATCTTAAGTAGCCCAAGCTCTTCTAATGTTGTCATTCCAAATTGGGTTACTATCATTTCTTCATTCTTCTGTAATGGAACATATTCAACTAATGGCTTTGATGCTATAACAACACCAGCAGCATGAGTAGAAGAATGCCTTGGAAGCCCCTCTAAATCCTTCGAAACATCTATTAACGCCTTTACTCTTTCATCTGTATCATAGGCTAATTTAAGCTCTGGATTTAAGTCTAACGCCTTCTCTATAGTTATTCCAAGCATTGTTGGTATCATCTTAGCTATTCTATCAACCTCTGCATAACTATAATTCATAGCTCTTCCAACATCTCGTATACATAGTCTAGCTGCCATTGTACCAAACGTTATTATCTGCGAAACATTACTTGCTCCGTACTTCTCAACTACATAATCAATGACTTCTTGTCTTCTTTCATAACAAAAATCACTATCTATATCAGGCATGGATACTCTCTCTGGATTTAAGAAACGTTCAAAGATTAAACTATACTTAATCGGATCTATTTTGGTAATTCCTAACGTATATGCAACTATTGAGCCTGCTGCTGATCCTCTACCTGGCCCTGTAGGTATTCCACTTTCATAGGAAAATCTAACAAAATCCCATACAATTAAAAAGTAGTCAATATATCCCATTTGCTTTATTACTTGAAGCTCATATTCTAGTCTATCAACATATTGTTTAGCTTCTTCATAATTTGCTACTACTTCTTCAATTTTACTATAATCCAAATTCTGATTTCTAAGATTTTCAAATACACTATATCTATCTATCAAACCTTTATAGCAAGTATCTCTAAGATAGTCATAAGGATCTTGACCTTCTTCTAGCGGAAATTTTGGAAGCTTAGATTCGTGAAACTTATATTCATAGCTACACTCATTGGCTATCTTAATGGTATTCTCCAAAGCCTCAGGAACATAGGAAAACATATCCCACATTTCATCTGCTGATTTTAAATAAAACTGATCTGAAGGATATCTTCTTCTATGAGGATCATCAATGGTTTTAGCTGTTTGTATACACATTAGTACGTCATGTGATCTAGAATCTTCCTTGCTTATGTAGTGAACATCATTAGTAGCAACTAGTGGTATACCAGTTTCATTAGATAACTTTATATTTTCTTCATTTACTCTCTTTTGTTCTTCCATTCCATGATTTTGTAACTCAATATAAAAGTCACCGTTAAAAATTTCTTTGTATGTTAAGGCTGTCTCTTTTGCTTTTTCATAATTACCTTTAAGATGGTAAGATTGTACTTCACCACCTAAACATGCACTCAAAGCAATTAATCCTTCACTATGTTTTCTTAAATATTCATAATCTATTCTGGGCTTATAATAAAATCCTTCAATAGATGCAACTGATACTATTTTCATTAGATTTTCATATCCAATTTGATTCTTTACTAATAAAACCAAATGATAAGTTGAATTCTCTTTGTCTGGCTGCTTTATATGTCTAGACTTTGGTACGACATAAACTTCACATCCTAAAATAGGTTTTATATCATTTTCTTTTGCTGCCTTATAGAAATCTACAAGCCCATATAAAACTCCATGATCAGTAATAGCAATACTCTTCATGCCTAATTCTTTTGCCTTCTTCATGAGCTTTCCTATTTTTCCTGATCCATCAAGTAAACTATATTCTGTATGCAAATGTAAATGACAAAATTGTTTTTCTTCCATTATCCTCACCTCCTCTTTAAATTAACAGTTAATTTATAGTTTAAAATTTACAGTTTCTTTAGAATTTTTCTAACTAAACTATAAATCTTAAACCATATGTTATTTAGAAATCTAAAGTTTTACTGCCTTCCATATATGGCCCTATAACCTTTTTAACTTTTTCAACATGAAATTCGTTCACGTCATAAGATAAATAATCTTCCTTGTTATCAAATCTTGTTATAATTCCAACATCATAACTTCTATCACTTTTTATTACATCTACCCCTACTTCTAGCTGCTTTAATTCCTTGATCATTCCATTCATAGATAATAAAGTCTTTTCTACAAATTTCAAATTTTCTGTTGTTGGCTTTTTCAATTTAAATAATACAATGTGTGTAAACATAATATCCTCTCCCTTTAATTTTATTATTTGCTTGTTCGTAATTCCTCTGCTATCTTTTCTATCTTTCTTAATCTATGATTTATTCCCGATTTTCCTACTGGAGGATCTAGCATTTCTCCTAATTCCTTCAGAGATTCATCTGGATAATTCAATCTAAGCTCTGCAATTTCTCTTAAATTATCTGGCAATCTTTGCAGCCCAATCTGTGATTGGATAAGTTTTATGCTTTCAACCT
The DNA here is from genome assembly GCF_022324665.1 of Clostridium sp. YIM B02500. Classification (NCBI taxonomy): domain Bacteria; kingdom Bacillati; phylum Bacillota; class Clostridia; order Eubacteriales; family Clostridiaceae; genus Clostridium; species Clostridium sp. YIM B02500. The sequence continues at coordinate 306,759 of NZ_JAKGTE010000001.1, forward strand.
GCCTTACAGCTGCATTTACAGTTTTAGAAAGATTCGCTGTCTCACAATTCACAAGTCTATTTACATTATTTCTCATTTCCTTCATTATTCTTATATTTTCAATCTCTAAAAGCGATGAATGAGCTCCTATTACATTAAGCAAATCTACTATTTGTTCTCCTTCTTTGATATATACTATGAAACTATTTTTTCTCTGTATAACCTTGGAATTTAAACTGAAAGTATTGATTAAATTCGATAAATCTTTTGCATATTCTTCACTATGAGTTACAAATTCTAGATGATAAGTTTTTTCTGGATTACTTATGCTTCCTCCGCCGATAAATGCGCCTCTTATATATGCTCTTTTTATATCTTCATCTTTAAAAATATACTCCTCTATTCTATAATCTAAGCTCATTATTCCATCAATTTCTTTGAGTATTCCTGTATCACTTAATAGTCCCCTAACACCCATTTCTTCAGAAATTACTACCATATAGATATTATTCTTCTTTAAGGAGTTACTCTTTTTCACCATTAACTTTGAATGTATATTAAAGTGATCCTTTAAAAGTGTAAAAATCAATCTAGCACTAGCTGGGTTTTCTGTGGTCATTTTAAAACTAAGTCCACTTCCACTAAAAGCTAATGTACCACTAACCTTCATAATAGCCGATATTTCTGCTAACGCCTCTTCTTTCGAAATATCTATATATCTGCATATCTCTCCTTTAACTTTAGATGAAAATGACATTCTGTTTCCTTCCTTATCTATAAATTTTCTTATAGTTTATAATTAATCAATTACTTTTCCTTTTTCTTCTCTGACTCTTTCCTTAATACGTTGCGATAAATACATATATTCAATTATCTTTTTCTTATCATATAAAAGTTTCTTTTCCATTATTGTATCTACTAATATTTCTGCCAACTTATCTGAATCGTGCTTTATCAATCCATTTTTAACTTTTACTAAATCGTCCCCAACTATTTTTACACCTAGACTATTAATGTCTTCTCTATCTAATTTAACAAGCTCCGCATCATCTTTTTGGTATTTTTCTTTTAATTCCTCTGTTATTTCTCCTGTATTAGCAATTACATAATCAACAATATCTTTCCCACCATATTTGAATAAAACCTTTAAATGGTCTGACACTTTAAAACCCGTAGTCTCTCCAGGTTGAGTCATTATATTTGAAATGTATATTTTGATAGCACTACTCTTCCTAACTTCTTTTGCAATATCTTTAACAAGCAAATTAGAAGTTATACTTGTATATAAGCTACCTGGTCCCATTACTATAGCATCTGCTTCCTTTATAGCCTCTAATGCCTCTGGAAGAGCTTTTGCATTCTCAGGAACTATTTTTAGTTCTTCTATTCTAGATTTTTGTTCAATAGCTTCTTCTGGAATTTGCGATTCACCTTTTACTATATTACCATTTTGTAGTTTTGCAACTAATTGCATATTATCCAAAGTAACAGGTATAACTTTACCTGTTACAGCTAATACAGAACTCATTTTCTGAACTGCTTCCTCAAAATTGTCAGATATTCCAGCCATAGCTGCCAAGAATAAATTTCCAAAGCTTTGATTCTTTAACCTTCCATCAGCAAATCTATACTGAAGTAAATCCTCCATTATTGGCTCCGTATCAGCTAATGCCAAAATACAGTTTCTTATGTCTCCAGGAGGCAACATTCCTAAATCTTCTCTTAGATCTCCAGATCCGCCCCCATCATCTCCAACCGTAACTATTGCAGTTATATTTGATGTATAGTACTTCAACCCTCGAAGCATTGTAGATAAACCAGTTCCTCCACCAATTACAACTATCTTAGGACCCTTTACTAATAATCTTTTTTCATATATTAGACTTTCAATTTTTCTGCTATCTAGAGAAACTTTGATATAGCCTCTATTTACTAAAGCAATTATTGATTTCATCGTTTCAGTAATTGATATATATAAAACAAATATTCCTGTAATATTTAAAAACACATAAAAAACCTGGTAATATAAATTGTAAACCCTATGGTTAACTAGTTCTGTAAATCCAAATGATATTAATAATATTCCGAAAATACCAAACGCTAGCCATCGTTTCACTTTAATTCCAGCCTTAAGCCAATCTTTTATCCTCATAGCTTCTTTTCTCCTTTATGAAGATCTTCAGCTACATCTCTATGCTCTATTTTAGAATTATAGTTTTCTTTATTTAATCTTTCATAAACTTCATTTGCTATTGCAACTGAGCGATGTCTTCCACCTGTACATCCTATAGATATAATTAATTGACTCTTTCCTTCTTTTATATAATTAGGTATTAAATATCTTAACATATCTACTAACTTTTCTATAAAATTCACAGTCTCCTCTTGTTTTAAGACATAATCTTTAACTGGTTCATCATTACCAGAATACTGCTTTAATTCAGGTATATAAAATGGATTTGGTATAAATCTAACATCAAAAACCAAATCTGAATCCACTGGTATTCCATATTTAAACCCAAAGCTTAATACAGTAATTGATAATTGCTTTTCAGGATAAGTATGATCTCCATAATTCTTGTTTATTTTTTCTCTTAAATGCCTTATTTCGTATTTAGATGTATCAATGATAATATCAGCTATATTTTTAACTTCTCTTAATTTCTCTCTCTCCTGAGTAATCCCAGTCAAAACTCTTCCATCTGGAGATAATGGATGGCTTCTCCTTGTCTCCTTAAATCTCTTAATAAGCACTTCATCAGTTGCTTCTAGAAATAATATTTCGTATTTAAATTCATTTTTCTTTAAGTAATTTAGGGCTTCAAAAAAATCATCAAAGAAAATTCCGCCTCTAATATCTATAACTAATGCTACTTTTTCAATATTTCCGCCACTTTGCGTGCATACTTCTGCAAACTTAGAGATTAACTTTGGTGGAAGGTTATCAACACAAAAATATCCTAAATCCTCCAATGTTCTTGTTGCTTGTGTCTTTCCTGCTCCTGATAATCCTGTAACAATAACAAATCTCATACTACACACTCCCTTTTGCCAAAGACGTCTTCTAGGCACAACTATTACTTCTAATTTACCTTAACATCAAAATTATATCACACTATTATAATTAAATCATAAAAAACCCAAAAGTCTCTAAACTCTTGAGTTTTATATAATTTAGTGTTTATTTTACAGATATATTTAACATCTTCAACTTCTATTTTTATTTATATTTTCAAAACTAATATAATCACTAAAATGCTTAATCTTCACCCCAAATTCTAACTTCAGGATATAAATCTACTCCAAATTGTTTTTTCACTTCATCCCTAACATGATATATTACATCTAATACATCCTTAGCTGTTCCGTTCTTACAATTAATAACAAATCCAGCATGCTTCTCCGAAACACACGCTCCGCCGATAGCAAATCCCTTTAATCCTGCATCCTCAATTAATTTTCCTGCGAAATAGCCTTCTGGTCTTTTAAATGTACTACCTGCTGAAGGATACTCTAACGGCTGTCTTTCTTCTCTTCTTTTAGTTAATTCATCAACTCTAGCTTGAATCTTTTCTTTATCGCCATTAACTAAATTAAAAGTTGCGCGTAATACTATATATCCCTTTTGCATAACTACAGACTGCCTATATCCTAAATTCAACTCTGATTTAGGAATTATTCTAATTTCTTGATTGTCATCAAGTACTTCTGCACTTTCAATAACAAATGAAATTTCTCCGTCATAAGCTCCTGCATTCATGAATACAGCTCCACCTACGCTACCCGGAATACCACAAGCAAATTGAAATCCTGCTAGTGATCCTTCTGTAGCTGCCTTCGAAACGTCTTTAAGTAATGCTCCACATTCTGCAATAATCTTGTTACCTATACATTCTATTTTATTGAGCTCGCATAACTTTATAACAACACCTCTAATACCACCATCTTTAACTAAGATATTAGACCCATTTCCTATTACATAAAATGGTATATTATTTTCTTTACAAATAGTAATAGTTTCTTTTACCTGTTGTATACTGTTTGGAGTTAAAAGTATGTCTACTGGTCCTCCAACTTTAAAGTATATATGTTCACTCATTTTCGCATCTAATTGAATTTGTGACTCTTCGTATAATTTGCTGAACAAATTCTTATATTCTCCATAGTGCTTCATGCCAAAACTCCTCAAACATTTATATTAATCTGCTTTTTGTTTACATGATATAGAATAATTTAAATATTAATCTAAGACAAGTAAATTTTTATTCCGTACTATTATAGCATAATTTATTTATTTTGTTCATGTTTTTAATATATATTCAAAAAATAACATAATGTATTTTAATTATACATCATTGGTACAATAATCTAAGGCTAAAAATTAGGTTGAGATACCCCAACCTGATTTCTTTTATTTTGTATTTCTAAAATACTCTAATACACTATTAGCTGCTTTCGTATCAATTGATTCTGTCTCAAGAAGTTCGTCTAATGTAGCTTTTTTAATATTATCGATACTTCCAAATTTCATTAAAAGAGACATTCTTCTCTTCTGCCCAATATTAGGTATATCATCTAATATTGAATGAAGCGTTCTCTTATCTCTTAAACTTCTGTGGTAAGTTATTGCGAATCTATGAACTTCATCCTGAATTCTTCTTATCATTTGCATCAAATTAGAATTTCTATTTATTATTAATTCATTATTATTATAAATAATCCCTCTAGTTGCATGATAATCATCTTTAACCAATCCACATACAGGTATATCTATTCCTAATTTCTCTAATACTTCAAGAGCTATATTAACCTGACCTTTTCCACCATCCATCATAATTAAATCTGGAAAATTCGAAAACTTTCCACTAGAAAATTTAATTTCTTTATTTTGAATCTCTTCGATCTCTTTTAATCCATGAGTGAATCTTCGGTCTAAAATTTCTCTCATACTATCATAATCATTAGCACTTTTTACAGTTTTTATACGAAATCTTCTATAATCGCTATTCTTAGCTTTACCATTCTCAAATACAATCATTGACCCAACGGAATCTACCCCTTGTATGTTGGATATATCGTAAGCTTCAATTCTAAGTGGTATACTATCAAGTTCTAATAATTCTTGAATTTCCTTTAGCGAAATCATATTAATCTCTTTATCTCTCAAAATCTTATCCTTAAATTGATCTAAAGTGACTTTCGCATTATTTTTAACTAGCTCCAACATTTCTTTTTTCTCGCCTTTTATTGGCACCTTAACGAAGACCCTTGAGCCACGCTTTATACTTAAAAATTCTTCCAAAGCTTCAATTTCATCACTTTCCGGAATGTATATATTCTTTGGAACTTTTGGTGTTCCTCCATAAAATGAAATTATAAATTGTGAAATTATTGTTGTATCTTCCTCATGGGAACTATTTTCAATCATAAAATGTTCTCTTCCAGTTATTTTTCCATCCCTTAAAAAGAATACTTGAATACAGCAATCTTTCTCATCTTTATAGATATTAATAAAATCTTCATCATTCTCTTGAGATTTAAACACCTTTTGTTTTTCTGCTATATTTTCTATAGCAATCATTTTATCTCTTAATGATGCAGCTTTCTCAAATTCTAAATTTCCTGATGCACTTTGCATTTCTTCTTTTAACTTATTTAGAAGGCTCCTATCCTTCCCACTTAAAACTTCCATTATTTCATCTATCATTTTTTTGTATTCAGTTTTAGAAATACGCCCTTCACAGGGTGCATTACATTTTTTTATATGATAATTCAAACATGCTCTTGTCGGCTTTTCGCCTTCTATAATAGATTTTTTACAAGTTCTTAATGGAAAAATTTTTCTAATCAAATTTATTGTTTCATGTACATCTCCTGCATTTGGATAAGGCCCAAAATACTTATTTCCATCCTTGGCATAATTTCTTGTTATAAAAACTCTAGGAAAATCCTCATTAGTAGTCACTTTTATGAATGGATAAAATTTATCATCCTTTAGTGAAATATTATATTTAGGGCTATACTTTTTTATTAGATTGCATTCTAATATTAGAGCCTCCATTTCAGAATCTGTCACTATGTATTCAAACTCAGCAATATTTTTAACCATTGCCTTTACTTTTTCCGAATGATTTTTAGAATTTTGAAAGTATTGGCGCACTCTATTTTTCAATATTTTTGCTTTTCCCACATAGATAATCTCTCCAAGTGAGTTTTTCATTAAATAAACCCCTGGTTCATTTGGTAGAATTTTTAATTGGGCTTTAAAATCAAACATTCCAACACTCCTTCCTTTAAATTCAAATATAAAAAAGTGAAGAGTTTATAAGGAAAATCCTTTTATTATTTCCAATTCAGTACTTTTAAGAAATTTCAACGGTTCTCCAATAACTATTCACTTTTTATCTACCATATTTAATTTTAATTTCCAATAACCGCTTGCCTAATTAATTTTCCTGCTATCGGTGCTGCCGCACTCGCTCCGTATCCTCCATTTTCAACTATTACAGCAACTGCAATCTTAGGATTGCTCGCTGGTGCAAGCCCAATAAACCATGAATGCGGTTTAGCGCTCTCTCCATTAGCAAGATTATAATCAGCTGTACCAGTCTTACCTGCTGCATCAGTTCCTTGGAAATAACTCCAAGTAGAGTCGATTCTTGAATCAACTAAATTCTTCATATAGTCTTTTATAATTGCAGCATTAGCTGAACTTATAACTTGTTTATTCACCTTTGGCTCCACTGTCTTAACTACATTACCGTCCTTATCCACCACTTGGCTAACGAGTCTTGGCTCCATCATCTTGCCATCATCAGCCACTGTACTTGCAACCAAAGCCATCTCCATAGGCGTAGCTAAAATACTACTTTGGCCAATTCCAGATTGAGCTATGCTACCAATTTCCGCTTTAGATAACTTTGGAAATTGACTCTGATCTATTTTAAATCCATCAGATTCTACTGTATTATTAAAACCAAACTTCTCCGCAGTAGCTTTTAACTTATCATTTCCTAGCTCCATTGCCAATGTACCAAATACAAAATTACTTGATAATCTATAAGCATCCTTTAAATCTATTTCACCATTAACTTCTCCATTATCATTGCTCAATGACTGTTTATCGTTAAATACTATTTTACCTGTATCATTAAAAGTTCTATTTGTAACCCCAGGCATATTTTCTAATGCGCTGCTAAGAGTTACTGTTTTAAATGTTGATCCTGGCGGGTATTTTCCTGATACTGCTCTATTTATAAACGGACTATCTTCATTAGAAGCTTTCATTGAGCCTTCCAAATCATTTGGATTGTACGTTGGCTTAGAAACCATAGCTAATACTTCTCCTGTTTTTGGATTTAAGGCTACCACTGCACCCTTATTACTTCCAAGTGCATCATATGCTATTTTTTGAAGTGTTGGATCTAATGTAGTTATAACACCATTCCCAACTTTAACCTCATCTTCTTTTCTATTCTTAAACATTGATTTTAACTTATCTATGCTAAAATCTTTAGTTAGATTTAAAATATTGTTAGTAAGCTTGTTGTATGTGGTTAACTCACTATCATAATTTGCCTCTAATCCTGTCAATCCATATCTTGGATCTACATATCCTAGTGCGTGAACATATAAATCTCCGTTAACATAAGTTCTTTTTTGTGTTAGCGCATCTACCCTTGCACTTGTTGTAAGCGGATTTTTATTTCTATCATATATGGTTCCCCTCAAAACTTCATTTCTTCTTGCCCAAAGCCTTTGATTACCTTCACTTTCAGCTATAGTAGGCGCCGAAAAAACTTGAAAATATGCAATATACGAGATAAGAGCTACAAAGCAAAATAAAAAAACTACCATTACCTGTTTTATACTATTAGAAACATTTTTCAATTTTTAGCCCTCCTCCGATATCTTTTGAAGTATTGCTAGTGCAAAAAACATAGTTATTATTGAGGAACCTCCAGCACTAATAAGAGGCAATGTAATCCCTGTCAAAGGTATTACTGCGAACACTCCTCCTATTATAACTAGAACCTGACATGCTATCATAGCACTGAGGCCTATGGCATTAAGTTGTGAAAATCTATCTTTGATTCTAAATGAAGCCCTCATTCCTCTATAGAAAAACAAGAAATATATTATCATAATTCCAAGTCCAAATACCATTCCCAATTCCTCACAAATTACTGCAAAGATTAAGTCTGATGTATTTACTGGCATAAATCCTGGGTATCCTTGACCAAGTCCACTTCCAAACATTCCACCAGAAGAAATCGAATATAATCCTTGAACTATCTGATATCCCGTAGTATCTTTATACTTCCACGGATCCCTCCATATTAATACTCTTTGCTGTACGTGCGGAAACAGTTTATATGCAAAAATAGATCCCAACACAAATAATATAAATGTTATTACCACATACTTTTTCTTTCCAGTTGCAACATACAACATTGTTAATGAAATACCAAAAAATATTAACGCAGATCCTAAATCCTTTTGCCCAACTAAACATCCTAATGAGTATACAACAACCAGTGCAGGTTGCCAAAGTTGTTTGAAATCTTCTATTATATTATTTTTGTCTTCATAATCATGTAAAGCTGCCGCTAAGTATATGGCAAATGTTATCTTACCAAATTCCGATGGTTGAATACTAAATCCACCAATTCTAATCCAGTTAGTTGCACCATAAACTTCTTGATGCGCGAACAATGCTAGAGGCATTATAAGCAGAGTTGCTATCAGATATACCTTCTTGTACTTAACAAAATCTCTTATATCTGGAATTATCACTACTAGAGCAATAAATACAACTATTCCAGCTGCAAAATACATTAACTGTTTAATAGCAATATCAGTATCCAATCTATATAGTACAGCTATACCTATTACTGACAATATACATGCAAATGTAATCAAAAATTTATCCCCATGGGGATAAAACTTCCGTATTAATATTTGGGTAGCAGTTATTAAGCCACATACTATCAACCCCATGTATATAGCGCCTTTATCCATGTCATCTTTCAATATTGCTAAATTTGTAAAAAGCGCTATACATAACAAATAAGTTAACAGTAATAGCTTTATTTCATCTCTTTTTATCTTCAATCCATATCACCCCACCGTGCTATTCCTTTGATATTTAGATTTCTAAAATACTTTTGTAAAGCCCAGCGGAAAATATAGCTTTACAATACTTCCCCGCTGAGCCTAATTTTTTCAATAAAAAATTCTTTTAATATTCTCTTTATTCGAATATTCTAAATTAAAATCTTAAAAATTGCCGTACCAATTCTTACCTCATCTTTATTAGACAGTTTTGCTTTGCCACTTATCTTATTCTTGTTTAAGTAGGTACCATTTGTGCTATTTAAATCTTCTATAAATAAGCTACTATTCCTTATGATAATTCTCGCATGACTTCCAGAAACATGTTGATCACATAATACAATAGAATTATCATCTTTTCTTCCTATTGTCAAATCCGATCTGATAGGAATAATAGATCCATCTTTTAAATCTTTGCTACTTCCAGAATCTATAATTTCTAAGCCATAACTTCCTTTTGCTGAAGTAGGCCTTCTTTTCTTCCCTCCGTTTTTAACATCCCTATACATTATCTTTAGCGCATAGTATATTATTACATACAGTATAATAATAAAAACAATTCCAAAAAAACCAGCAATTATTCTCGAAAAACTCATATTTTCACCTCAATATTCATTCCTGTATCCATTATATATGTAAAATAACTTTCAGAAATTTATAAGTTATAACTTACATTTACCTCATTAATGATTATACAATAAAAAAGTAAGTATGGCATGCAAAAGTGCCACTTAATTAATATATATTATTATATCATCTATATTATTTTAATATCTACTTATCATATTCTGTCCTATAATGCCCCAATTGTCAATTTTCAATATAATTTCTTCATAAAAACTTTATTATTTTTAATTTTATATTATATATATATTGCCAATTGAGCATTATAACTACCAATTATAGGTTTTAATATTATATAGTTCTAAATATGAGTACCTATTCATTAATATTCATAAGTTTTATTTAAGCACATCTTTCAAATATTTGCCTGTATAAGATTCTTGAACCTTACATAATTCTTCTGGCGTTCCACATTTTATGATGGTTCCACCCTTATCTCCGCCCTCTGGACCTAAATCAATCAAATAATCTGCACATTTTATCATATCTAAATTATGCTCAATTACTACTACAGTATTTCCTGTTTCAACTAAACTTTGAAGTATTTCTATTAATCTACTAACATCATCTACGTGTAATCCTGTTGTTGGCTCATCCAATATATATAGAGTTTTTCCTGTGCTTCTCTTTGATAATTCATATGCTAACTTAATTCTTTGAGCTTCTCCACCTGATAATTGAGTTGAAGGCTGACCTAATCTAATATATCCAAGTCCTACATCATTTAATGTCCTCAACTTATTCTCAATTCTAGGTATATTTTCAAAGAACTTCAATGCTTCTTCAACTGTCATTTTTAATACATCATCTATATTCTTCCCTTTATACTTTACTTCTAAAGTTTCTCTATTATACCTCTTTCCTTTACACACTTCACATGGAACATAAACATCCGATAGAAATTGCATTTCTATTTTTATTATTCCATCTCCAGAACAAGCTTCACATCTTCCACCTTTAACATTAAAACTAAATCTGCCTTGCTTATACCCCCTCATTTTAGCTTCCGTAGTTTGTGAAAATAACTCTCTAATTATATCAAATGTGCCTGTATAAGTTGCTGGATTAGAACGAGGTGTTCTCCCAATCGGACTTTGATTTATATCTATTATTTTATCAATATTCTCATAACCAACTATTTCTTTATGGTTTCCTACTGGATTTTTGCTCTTATTTACTAATCTATTTAACCCTTTATAAAGTATTTCATTTACTAGAGTACTTTTTCCGGACCCAGAAACTCCTGTGACCATAGTTAAAGTACCAAGAGGAATTGAAACATTTATATTTTTTAAATTATTTTCCTTAGCGCCTACAATTTTTATTTTTTGTCCATTACCTTTGCTTCTCGCTGCCGGAATTTGAATTGATTTTCTTCCAGTTAAATATTGACCTGTTATTGATTTTTCACATGCCTTAACTTCATCAAGTGTTCCAGAAACAACTACTTCTCCTCCATGCTCTCCTGCACCCGGTCCAATATCAACAATGTAATCTGCTTCCTTCATAGTATCTTCATCGTGTTCTACAACTACTACTGTATTTCCAACATCTCTTAGATTTTTTAAAGTATGTATTAGCCTATCATTATCCCTTTGATGCAATCCAATACTTGGTTCATCTAATATATATAGAACTCCCATAAGTGCTGAACCAATTTGTGTTGCAAGCCTTATTCTTTGTGATTCCCCACCTGATAAGGTTCCAGAATTTCTTGATAAACTTAAGTAATCTAAACCAACATCTAGCAAAAACTGCAATCTATTTTTAATCTCTTTTATAATCTGCTCACTTATAAGTTTATTTTTTTCTGAAAATTCTACTCCATTTATAAACTCTAATTCTTCTTTTATTGACATACTTGTAAATTCATATATATTTTTTCCACCAACAGTAACTGCTAGCACTTCTTTTTTTAATCTAGCGCCTTTACATTTTGGGCATGAATCATTGCTCATGTATTGCTCTATTTCGCCCTTTATAATATCTGAATTACTCTCTCTATACCTTCTGCTTAATGCATTAATTTCCCCTTCGAATGCATAACTATAAATAGCTTTAACTCCATCTTTCACATATTCAATTTTAAGTTTTTTTCCACCTGTTCCATACAACAATAAATCAACATGTTCTTTATCCAAATCTTTTATAGGCTTGCTTAAATCTAATCCATACTCTTTAGTTAGAGCCTGAAGTATTGCATATGTCCAAGAATCTTCTTTTAGTCTTCCACTTCCCCAGCTTGCTATAGCGCCTTCCATAACACTCAACTCTCTATTAGGTATAACAAGCTTTTCGTCTATCTCCATAAGACTTCCAAGCCCATCACAATGATCGCACTTTCCATATGGAGCATTAAATGAAAATAATCTAGGCGATAGCTCATCAATACTTATTCCGCAATCTGGACAAGCAAAATTTTCGCTAAATAAAGTTTCTTCTCCTCCAATAACGCTAATTATAACTAATCCTTCGCCCATCTTTAAAGACGCTTCTACAGATTCCGTAAGTCTACCTTCAATCCCTTCCTTTATAACAATTCTATCAATAACAGCTTCAATATTATGCTTTTTATTTTTATCTAACTTTACTTCCTCTTCAGTTAAGTCATAAATTTCCCCATCAATCCTTGCTCTAACAAAGCCGCTCTTCTTTATATGTTCTAATATCTTTTCATGAGTTCCTTTTCTCCCTTTAACTACAGGTGATAATACTTGAAGTTTAGATTTATCTCCATAACCCATAATTTTATCAACAATCTGATCAACAGATTGTTTAGTAATTTCTTTACCGCACTTTGGACAGTGAGGAATTCCTACTCTTGCATATAATAATCTCAAATAATCATATATTTCAGTTATTGTTCCAACTGTTGATCTCGGATTTTTACTTGTAGTCTTTTGATCTATTGATATTGCCGGTGATAATCCTTCTATATATTCTACATTCGGTTTATCCATTTGTCCTAAAAATTGCCGTGCATAAGAAGATAAAGATTCCACATATCTTCTTTGCCCTTCAGCATATAATGTATCAAAGGCCAAAGATGACTTACCTGAGCCTGATAATCCTGTAAGTACAACTAATTTATCTCTCGGTATTTCTAAACTTACATTCTTTAAATTATTAACTTTCGCGCCTTTTATTACTATCTTATCGTTCATTAAACTAACCTCCTACTTAATGGACAATACATAATTCATAGTTTTATGCAATATATCATATATTGATTATTACCCATTACTTTCCATCTTTAATTTCATTAATAATATCTCTAAGCTCAGCTGCTCTTTCGAATTGAAGATTTTTTGCCGCTAAAAGCATTTCTTCTGTAAGATCTTTAATTAACTTATCTTTTTCTTTCTTAGTAAGTTTTTTCTTATCCGCAGCTTTATATTCTTCGACTTCTTCTGCAACCTTTGTTGCTTCAATAATATCTCTTACATCTTTAATTATTGTTGTTGGTACCATTCCATGTCTTTCATTATAATCTTTTTGTATAGCTCTTCTTCTTTCCGTTTCCTTCATTGCTTTATCCATAGACTTTGTTATATTGTCAGCATACATTATAACCTTGCTTTCTGAATTTCTAGCCGCTCTTCCTATTGTTTGTATTAATGATGTTTCTGATCTTAAAAACCCTTCTTTATCGGCGTCTAAAATTGCAACTAAAGCTACCTCCGGTATATCTAATCCTTCTCTTAAAAGATTTATTCCTACAAGTACATCGTACTCACCAAGCCTCAAATCTCTTATTATTTTCATTCTTTCTATCGTATCAATATCTGAATGCATATAAGTTGTTTTAACACCAAGTTCTATTAAATATTTAGTTAAATCTTCTGCCATACGCTTGGTTAATGTAGTTATTAATATTCTAAATCCACACTCTATCGTTCTATTAATCTCTCCATATAAATCATCAATTTGTCCTTTAATAGGCCTTATAATGATTTCTGGATCTAACAATCCTGTAGGTCTTATGATTTGTTCAGCTATTTCTTCAGAATTATCTATTTCATAAGCCGATGGAGTAGCACTTACAAACACTACTTGATTAATTTTCTTTTCAAATTCCTCAAATTTTAGCGGTCTATTATCATATGCACAAGGTAATCTAAATCCATAGTCTACCAATGTATTTTTTCTTGATCTATCTCCTGCATACATTGCTCTAACCTGAGGTAATGTCACGTGGCTCTCATCTATGAACATAAGAAAATCTTCCGGAAAATAATCTATTAATGTTTTAGGTGGTGTTCCTGAAGCTCTACCATCTAATATTCTAGAATAATTCTCAATCCCACTACAATATCCCATTTCTTTTATCATCTCAATATCAAAGTTAGTTCTTTGCCTTAATCTTTGAGCTTCCAAAAGCTTATCCTGGGCATTAAGTTCTCTAAGCCTCTCCTCTAATTCTCCTTCAATTATGCCAATTGCTTTATCAACAGTCTCTCTAGATGTTGCAAAGTGGGATGCTGGAGTTATGGCTACATGATTTCTTTCTCCTAGGATACTTCCTGTTAATACATCAAATTCTCTTATTCTATCAATTTCATCTCCAAAAAATTCAATTCTAATCCCTTTATTTGAATACGAAGCGGGAATTATATCTAAAGAATCTCCTCTAACTCTAAAGGTTCCTCTTGAAAAATCTATATCATTTCTTTCATATTGAATTTCTATAAGTTTCTTTATAACCTCATCTCTCTCTTTTTCCATTCCAGTTCTAAGACTTATAGTTAACTTTTTATATTCATCTGGATTACCTAGCCCGTATATGCAGGAAACAGATGCGACAATTATTACATCCCTTCTTTCAAAAAGAGCTGAAGTAGCTGAATGCCTTAATTTATCTATTTCATCATTAATTGATGCATCTTTTTCTATAAATGTATCTGTTTGAGGCACATATGCTTCTGGTTGATAATAGTCATAATAAGATACAAAGTATTCTACTATATTATCAGGAAAGAACTCCTTAAATTCCGAACATAATTGCGCTGCTAAAGTTTTATTATGAGCTAATATTATAGTAGGTCTTTGTAATTTTTCTATAACATTTGCCATAGTAAATGTTTTTCCTGAACCTGTTACTCCAAGCAAAGTTTGAGCTCTATTATTGCTTTTTATGGAATTCACTAATTTATCGATTGCTTGTGGTTGATCCCCTGTAGGTTTAAATCTCGATTGTATTTTAAATTCTCCCATTATATTACCTCCAATCCGAACAGACATTCGTATTATATATCTATTTTACTTTTCCTTAAGTATTAAGTCAATAAATTATCCTATTTATTTTAAATGCTTACTCATGTCTTTAATACTCTCCATATATCTAAAATATTATAATTATTAGATGTTTACTTTATTTAAATCAGTTGTAATTAAAATTATTTATTAAAAAAGATAAAATTCATCTTAAATATCGCTTAAATAAAAATATTATTATTAGTTAAAGAAAAAAGTGGCCAAGCCACCTTCTAATTACATTTTATCATCTTTATTCTTAACATCCTTATCATGTTTTCCATCATTCTCTTTTTCTATTTTATATTCAACTTTATTTTCAGACCCCTTTAATGAATTCAAAACATTTTTAAAATTTCCTCCATCGACTGGCACAATATCTTCCTTGCTTACATTTCTAGGTACTACTAAAATTCCAAGCCTAGTATTTTTATTATGCCTAAATTGAATATCTTTTACCATTCCATGAGAATCCTTTATCTTTAAAACTGCATTATATAAGTTTTCCTTTAAAATAGAATACACTTCCGCTTCGGAATTAATCTTTTTACCATTCACTGATAAAATTTTACTTTGAATATCAACTCCAAATTCCCGCATCCTAGAATCCGCTGACATTTCTAAAACTACCAGACCTTCTTCATCGCTAACAAATTTAGCCACTTGCTTTTTCTCTCGATCTGTCTGAAGCTTAAGCATTAACTCATGAGCTGCTGGCATAAAAATCACAACAAATACTTCACCAATAATTCCAAACCTAGCAATCTGAGCCGAAATTGTCAGAAGAATTCCATAAGCTAGTATGTGTACTCCTGAAGATATAGCTTTTTCTCTTTTACTTTTTGTAAATGTAATTGATGAATAACCTAATACCATATAAAAAGGAACTATAGAAATAATACTTCCAGCTATTAATGCGAGTCCATATGGTAGTTTAATTAATGGCCACCAATCTGGATTAGATATAGATTCTGTCATATAACTCAACATCGAATTATTCCCATTCATAGCAATAATTATTGCTATTGGCAATGCCCAATATCTTTTTAATGCATATCCACCTAAAATTTTATTATCTCTATTTGTAAATACAGGTACAGCTCCTCTATCTCCATCGACAATTACTAATATCCCCTCAATAATATGGAATACTCCTATAAGAATTGCTAAATAAAATATATTTAGATCAAAAACTCCTAAACTATAATGAATGAATATATTAATCAATTTAATTATAATTACTATACCACCTAGAATTGCTCCCGAATAAGAAAAGCATATTAACCTTGGTCTTATAAGCATTAATAATATTGATATAACAAACAAATACGATATTCCAGAATTTTCACTAAAAACTACACCTAAACTTGTAAGTATTATGCTTCCTATAATTCCACCTATAATTCCTAAAACAAGTTGAGATAGTGTAAGTTCAATAGATGAATTTACACTACCTCCTAAAATTATTTTTTGCATAGTTACTACTTTTTTGTTCTTTGAATGTAGTACCATTATTAAGAGTATTAATAAGAATACTAATGGAGGGGTTACTATAGCACCTGATACGCTCCGTAGCGTATATATAAATAAACCCATTTAATCCCTCCCTATTTAATCTTTTCTCCTATTTTTTCAACCGCTGTCTTTAGCTGCTCATCAGCATTTTTATCATAGCTCTTTTCATCAATACCAACAGGTGTTGTAACATCAAAATCCGGGGCTATCCCTTTTTTATGAATATTCTCTCCATTTGGAGTATAATATTTAGAAATAGTTACTTTAAGTCCACCAATATTATCATCAAATTTAACTGTTTGCTGAACTATACCTTTCCCAAAAGTAGTTTTTCCAACAATTGTTGCTGCGCCATAATCTCTTAAAGCACCTGTAACAACTTCTGATGCACTAGCGCTATTTTCATTAACTAGTAAAACCAATGGCATGCCTTCAGCATCTCCACCAATTGATAATGAATCATTTCTGTTTTCATATTTATCAATTGTGTAAGTTATTATCTTTCCTTTCGGAATAAACTGTGATGCAACGCCTACTGCTTCTGTTAATAGCCCACCAGGATTTTCTCTCAGATCTACTATCAAGCCTTTCATCCCTTGAGATTTCAATTCATCAATTGTGTTTTTGAAATCTTCTGCCGTATTTTCATTCATGAAAGTTTTTATACGAATATACCCTATTGAAGAATCTAGCATATTCCCTTTTACTGATTCAATCTTTACTTTTTCAGGTGTTACATTAACATCAAATTCATTAGTATCTGCTCTCTTAATAGTCAGTTTTAACTCTGAATTATTTGCCTCTGCAATCATAGACGTTGCTTTTTTTAAATCGTCACCAGACACATCGATATCATTTATCTTTTCTATTATATCATTTTCCTGTAGTCCAGCCCTATCAGCAGGTGCTCCTTTAACAGTATCTAAAATTGTTACCTGTTTATCTTTTAACGTTACAGTAACACCTATTCCTGTCATACTTCCACTACTTTGTTTCATTAAATCATCAAATTCGCTTTGATTCATAAATACAGTATATTGATCATTTAAGGAATTAGTCATTCCCTTGATCGCTCCTTCTAAAAGAGCATTGTCATCAATTTCACCATCAAACTTTTCAATTAATTTATCTCTAACTGTAAAAAGTGCTGAATATTTACTCTTATCATTTATCTGAGAAGCTGTACTCTTGACTTCTGGCGATGTTCTTACTAGAAATATCCCTTTAGTAGCAATATAGTTTCCTCCTAAAAAGGATACACATATAAGAAATACTATAAAGATTACTGTTGGTATTAAAATTATTTTTCTATTTTGCCTTCTATTTGCAAATATGTATTTTCTTGATTCCTTCACCTATAAAGACTCCCTTTCATATGCATCATACATATAATCCCAATATATATCTTTATAGATTAAAGTGGATTATATTGTAAAGTTTTTCTCAAGATTTCATAGTATAAAATACTATTTTTCTTTATTCCTATTTTTATTATATTTACACTTATTTGCAAAAATTATACCACTAAAAATTTCCTTAATGAAATTATACTAGCAATTCCACCAACTATAATACCACCAAGCATAAATTGCCATAATAGAGTTGAGAATATAAACGTTGCTGGTACAAGGCTTACAAATACCAATTGCGAAGCAATCCACCTAACTAGTCCATTATATGCTGCAAATAAAGCTCCACATGCTAATGTTGCTCCAATAAACCCTATTACCATTCCCTCTATTACAAATGGCCATCTAATGAACCAATCAGTAGCCCCTACAAATTTCATAATTCCAACTTCTCTTCTTCTTGAATATACAGTTAGTTTTGTAGTATTCATTATTAAGAATATTGAAACACCTACTAATATTATAAATAACCCAAAACCAACTACTTTTACACCATTCACTATCCCTACAATCTTGTCTACTAATTCTTGTTGATCACCTATAGTCTCAACACCTTCGAAGTCTTTTATTCCTTCACTTACGGCTGACGCATATTCTGGAGATTCTAATTTTACTGTAAATGATGCTGAAAAAGGATTATTTTGCAATGTATATCCTTTTAGTAATCCTTCATTTTCATTCGTAGTACTTTGAAAATTCTTATACTCTTCTTCTTTTGATTGGTAAATTACATCTTTAACGCCTTCAATTTCTCGTAATTTTATTTCTATCTCCCTTTGGTCAATAAGTTTTATATCATCCTTAAGAAATATCTTTAGTTCTACTTTATTCTGAACAGTATTTATTCCTTTGTTTATATTATTAGCAACTAATACGAATATTCCCAAAACAAAGAAAGTTATAAGAACAGTAATTACTGAAGCAATACTAATAGTCTTATTTCTTTTTAAGCTTGTAAATGCATCCTTAATAAAATGTGCAATAGTATTAATTTTCATCCTCGTACTTACCTCTTTTCTCGTCTCTAACGATTTCTCCTTTTTCAATAGCTATAACTCTTTTTTTCATATAGTCAACAATTTCCTTTGCGTGTGTAGCCATAAGAACTGTAGTTCCAGACTTGTTTATATCCTCAAGTAATGACATTATTTCTCTAGCTGTATCTGGATCTAAGTTACCAGTAGGTTCATCAGCAATCAAAACAGATGGATTATTAACTAGTGCCCGTGCTAAAGAAACTCTCTGTTGTTCTCCTCCTGATAATTCATTAGGAAACATTTTATATTTATGAGATAATCCAACTAACGATAATACCATTGGAACTCTTCTTCTTATATCTTTTTGAGATGCTTCTACTACTCTCATAGCAAATGCAACATTTTCATATACGTTAAGAGTTGGTATCAATCTAAAATCTTGGAATACCATTCCTATCTTTCTTCTGTAATAAGGTATTTGCTGCCTAGTAATAGATGATAAATCTTTATCCCCTATTAATATTTTTCCGTTGGTTGGTTCAATTTCCTTCAAAAGCATTTTTATAAAAGTAGATTTCCCAGATCCACTTGGGCCTACTAAAAATACAAATTCTCCTGCTTCTATCTCAACATTAATATCTGACAAGGCTTTTACATTATTATTGTAAATTTTAGATACTCCTCTAAACTCGATCATACTCAAACACTCCTTCTTTATTGTATATTCCGCAAATTAATTGCAAAACCTACAAAATTAATTATAACATAAGAATACTTTCTAATGTTATACAATTTTATTAAATTTGGAGCCATTTGTTGGTAATTAATGTTGTTTTATATCATTAAATCCTTCACCTAATACTTCATGAACTTCCCCCACTGTTATAAATGCATCAGGATCTACATCTTTTATAAACTTCTTCAATTTTATGAATTGATTCCTACTTAAAACGGCATAAAGTATATTAGTTTCCTTCTCTGTAAATGCCCCTACTCCATTTATAAATGTACAGCCTCTATCTAATGTATCTATTATATATCTACTTATCTCATAATTACTTTTACTAATAATAAATATACTTTTACAAACATTAAATCCTTCTATAACTCTATCAACTATTAAACCAAGTAGTATTATACTTAGCATAGAATACAACGCAACATCCACTCCAAATACAAACGCACTTGCTAAGGTTATTACAAAATCTACTACCAATAAAGATTTTCCTATATCTAAATGAAAAAATATATTTAGCATTTTTGCTAATATATCTGTTCCTCCTGTTGATGCATTTTCATTAAATATGATAGCCATTCCGAATGCTGAAATTAATGTTCCAAAAATAGTTGCCATCATTAAGTCATTTGTGATTGCCACTGGCTTTAAGAACCTCTCAATTGCCCATATTATAACTGATAATCCTAAACTAGCATAAATCGTCTTCACACCAAATTTTCCATCAATGAATATAAGTGCAACTATAAATAACAATCCATTTAAAATAAAGCTCACTACACCTATTGAAAAAGATGGTATGACCGCATTAATAATTATTGCTATTCCTGTTACTCCACCTGCTGCAATATTGTTTGGAGCGTAAAAGTACTCAATAGAAAGCGCAACCAGAATTATCCCAAATGTTATTATTAAATATTCTCTAAATTTTGATTTTTTCATTGTCATCTTCCCCTTTTAATTTTTATTTATATTAGAATTTCTCTCATAGTTTTCCTTGTTTATTTTTGATTATTCAAAAATAGAAAATGCAAGATCCTCAGCTATTTCATAAGCTTTGTATCTTGCATTTTCGGTATGTTATATTCTATTATTCTGGGTTGATTATTTCTTTAATGAAATAGCTTTCTTACTATGCTCTACTATGGCTTCTACTGTTAATCCATACGCTTTTAATAGTTCGTTTGGCTTACCACTTTCACCAAAAGTATCTTTTATCCCAACTTTTAATACTGGTACTGGACATTCTTCTGTTAAAACTTCAGCGACTGCTGAACCTAAACCACCAATTATACTATGTTCTTCTGCTGTAACTATTGCTCCTGTTTCTCTCGCTGCAGTAGCTAATAGTTCTTTATCAATTGGTTTTATTGTATGTATATTTATTATTCTAGCATCAATTCCATCTTTAGCCAACTCTTTTTTAGCCTCTAACGCTAATTCAACCATTAGTCCTGTTGCAACTATAGTAACATCGTTACCTTGTGCTAATGTCACACCTTTTCCAATTTCAAACTTATAATTATCTATGTTATTTACAGTACTAACAGCTAACCTTCCTAATCTAACATAGCAAGGTCCATTGTATTCTGCTATGGCTAATATTGCTGCTTCAGTTTCTATATCATCTGCCGGATTAATTACAGTCATATTGGGAATACTTCTCATTAGCGATATATCTTCGATGGATTGATGAGTCGCTCCATCTTCTCCAACTGTTAATCCTGCATGGGTTGCACAAATTTTAACATTCAACTTTGGATAACATATAGAATTTCTTATCTGTTCAAAAGCTCTTCCCGCTGCAAACATTGCGAAAGTACTAGCAAACGGAATCTTCCCACAAGTTGAAAGCCCTGCTGCAACTCCCATCATGTTTGATTCTGCTATTCCCATATTTATAAATCTTTCTGGTGAAACAGCTTTAAAATCAGCTGTTTTAGTTGATTTTGATAAATCAGCATCTAGTACTACAACATCTTTATTTAAATTTGAAAGTTTTACTAACGCTTTACCATAAGCTTCTCTAGTTGCTACTTTATTTCCCATTAGTTTTCCCCTCCAATTTCCTTTAATGCTTGCTCACATTGTTCTTTATTTGGAGCAGTTCCATGCCATCCTGCTTGATTTTCCATAAATGAAACACCCTTACCTTTTACTGTGTTGCATATAATTGCAGTTGGTTTTCCTTTAACTTCCTTTGCTTTTGCGATAGCATTTATGATTTCATCATAATCATGACCATTTATAGTCAAAACGTTCCATCCAAAAGCTTCAAATTTTTTATCTATAGGACCAGGATTCATAACATCTTCTATGTTTCCATCTATTTGTAGTCCATTATTATCTATAAATGCAGTTAAATTATCTAATTTGTAATGAGCTGCAGACATTGATGCTTCCCAAACTTGGCCTTCTTCAAGCTCTCCGTCTCCTAAAATTGCGTATACTCTATAATCCTTCTTATCAAGCTTTCCCGCTAATGCCATTCCAACTGCCGCAGAAATTCCTTGTCCTAGCGAGCCCGTAGACATATCAATTCCTGGTAAATCATTCATATTAGGATGTCCTTGTAATCTTGAACCTGTTTTTCTTAGGCTCTTTAACTCTTCTACTTCAAAATATCCCTTTCTAGCTAAAGCACTATATAATGCTGGTGCCGCATGGCCTTTTGATAAAACAAATCTGTCTCTATTTGGATCTTTTGCGTTAGATACATCTATGTTCATTTCTTTAAAGAATAATACAGACATAATATCAGCTATTGACAAAGAACCTCCTGGATGACCTGATGATGATTCTGTAAGCATAGAAACTATATCTTTTCTCATTAACTTTGAGATTTCTTCAAGTTTGTATTCATTATTCATTATACAACCCCCTATTATTAATTTATTCATTTATATTATGTTTTATTTTAACATATTTATTCTAGCATACAAAATATATTTTGTATACCTCATTCATTAATGTGATATACTTTTAAGCATATTCATATAATATAGAGTATTCTCACGCACAAAAAGAGTAGTACAAATAAAAAAAATTATCTATACCACTCCTAATATTAATAGATATAAAACCCTTTTGTTTTCTCTTTAGCTTAAATTCAAGCTAACCGCTAATGCTTTATCAACCTTTTTCATGTCTGCTTCAGTCATATGTCCAATTTTTTCTTTAAGTCTTCTCTTATCTAATGTTCTTATCTGTTCTAATAAGACAACAGAATCTCTATTTAATCCATACTCTTCTGATGAAATTTCAACATGAATAGGAAGCTTAGCCTTATTTATTTGAGATGTTATTGCAGCTACAATAACAGTAGGACTATATCTATTTCCAATATCATTTTGTATTATAATAACAGGTCTTATCCCGCCCTGTTCGGATCCTATAACTGGACTTAAATCCGCATAGAAAATTTCCCCTCTTTTTACCACAATGTTTGCCATTCTAAATAATCACACTCCGCAAATCCATGCCTCATACTCATTAACATCATCTAACATATATTCAAAACCTAATTTAGAATATTCCAAGTTTATTTCAGCCATTTCTTGATAACCATTTTTCATTAGTTTTTCAAAATCAGCTGAAAATCCTTCGTTAATATATTGTATTAACGATTTCTCCATAATTCCACTATTTTTTTTAATTTTATTATTCCCTGAGTTAACTATTTTTTTATTTTTCATGTTATTTAGATTAATTATTGACATCTTTTCGCCTCCATAGCAGTAAAAAGTTCTTATAACTATGATTATATTGCAAATTATGTCAATTTGTCAAAGGATTTGTATTACTTCTTTACCATTCTCTAGATAATTCTTATTAAATGTTTTCTCTACAAAATTTCTAATATGTACTTTAATTTATATTTAGATTTAGTATATCGTTTTTTAATATTAATGTTGGCTTGATTTCTAATTAATAAATTTATTTAAATCAAAATAAATCATCACTTAATGTTTTTTCTTTTTTAAAATCACTATACTTTACTATTACTCTCTCTTTATTATCATCATCTAAAATCTTTAATAATACTGGAACCTTCTTATCCTTATCTACATAGAATTCAGCTTTATTTAAATGCTTATTCTTGCTGTTAAATTCTATATCTATTTGTAAATATACTCCTGGTCCCCAATCTGCTTTAACCTCTTTTATTTCATCAGCTTGCTTATTAGATAGTATATTTTCTATGAATGCCAAAGGATAAATTACGTCTATATCCTTATCAAGTGTATATCCCTCTTTATCTTCGTCACCCTCAACTTTTATCTCTGAACCGTTATAAACCTTAACTCTGTTATAGTCATTTCCGAATTCTATTCTTGACCCCTTATCAAAACTATAGTATTGCATTGTATTTTCCTCGAATTCCGACTTAGAATTCTTAAACAAATAATCAACTTTACTACTGTAATACTTTGTATCTTTCAGTTCACTAATTATATCTTCATTTGAAGGGGTAATTACGTCTCTACATAAAATAACTAACAAAATCATAAGTACTGGAATAAGCACCAAAATACCTATAATTATTTTTTTATTGAACAATACTTTTCTAAAATCCATAAGGCCTCCTAAGATTTATTACTACATATTACTATTTATGAAAATCTTAGTGACTTTATTCTTAATTAATCAATAATACTGTTAATTTCTTTAGGTAATTCGGCTATAATATCTCTTGCATTTACTATGTAAACTTGTTTGCTTAATTTATCAGCTATATTCCCATGAATATATGCACTTAAAAGAGCAGCCTGATTTATGCTAGCTCCTTGTGACAGAAATGCATTTATTATTCCGGTCAATGCATCTCCCATGCCTCCTGATGCCATCTTACTGTTGCCAGTAGGATTTATATAAACTTCTTTTCCGTTCGAAATTACGGTATTATACCCTTTTAATAAAACAATTATTCCATACTGCATGGCAACTGATTTTGCTATGCTGACTCTATTAGCCTCCACGTCTTCAATACTCATTCCTAGAAACCGTGCCATTTCACCTGGATGTGGAGTAATAATTGCCCTACCCTTTAAATTATTTAGCAAGTACTTATTTTCCCCTATAATAGATATCCCGTCCGCATCAATCACAATAGGACATTTACTGTTACTTACTATCTTTTCCAACAAGCTTTTTTCTCTTTCTCCAGCCCCAATTCCAGGACCAAAAGCAATAGAACTTGCTCTTTTTATAAGTTCTATAAAGTTATCATTATCTTCATAGTCTAATGTCATAGCTTCTGTTAATCTGCTTGATAGTATCTTTTGCACCTCACTGCTGCATGCTAGTGTAGTCAATCCCGCACCTGCTCTAACCGTACATTCCGTAGTTATAAAGGCTGCTCCAGTAAATCCGATTCTTCCAGCTACAACTACTCCTCTACCGTAATCTCCTTTATGACCATAAACCTGCCTTTTTAAAAGCATCTTACTATATTCCTTTTTTTCTAGTATATAAAAATTATTAGAGTTTTTCTTTTTTATATACTCTGGAATGCCTATTTTTAATATTTTAATTTTTCCGACGCAATCAATAGCTTTATAATCTAAAAAGCCCTGTTTGACGACCTCAAATGTATAAGTTATATTAGCATGAACCGCGATTCCTCTCTCAATACCTAAGTCACAGTCTAAACCCGATGGCGTATCAATCGCCACCACAAATTTTGCATATAAATTTATACATTCTATAATACTTTTAAACATTCCCACTAAATCTTTGTTAAGGCCGACACCAAAAATTCCATCTATTAATAGGTCATAGTCTTTAATATCACTTATTACGTTTTCATCTATATCGTTCTCTGACTTTATAAATAATATGTCATTCTTTTCAATTATTTTTTCTAATATCCCAAAGTTAATTTTAAAATCTTGACTGTAATTTTCGTCTTTACTTAGAATATAAACCCTTACCTTTTTCCCATCTAATATCAAATGTCTAGCTAATGCAAGGGCGTCCCCCCCATTATTACCTTTTCCACATAATATTAAAAACGATTCACCTTTATCTGAAATCTCCCCAAATAAACTTATCGCAGCATTTTCCATCAATACGATACTAGGAATTCCAATATAATCAATGCATTCTCTATCAATTTCTCTACATTGTTTAGCCGAAAAAATTTCTAACATTATATTGCCTCCATAACTGCATAAGCTATCGCATTTTCATTACTATGTGAAATACTAACATGCATATTAAATTCTTTTATCTCCAATAGGTTATATATTTTATCACTTAAATTCACTATTGGCTTTCCCAACTCATTTCTCAATATTTCAATATCTTTTAATCCAAATCCTCTAAATCCAGTTCCTATTGCTTTACTAATCGCTTCCTTAGCAGCAAAATTTCCTGCTACTACATTCCCCTTAAATCCTTTTAATTTGAAATATGCAATCTCATTACAAGTAAATGATCTTTCAATAAAAGTATTTGTTCTTTGTATCGCACGCTCTATTCTACTTATCTCTATTATATCTGTTCCAATTCCAATAATCATGATTTATCGCCTTTCTTAGTAATCTCTTACCATATACTAGCGTAAATATTTAATTATTTCTATACCTTAATATTAATTTATAACTTTCTCTCCCATACCAATATCAAACTCATAAGCATGCTCATCCACATACGTCCCTATAATATCAATTAAGTGAAGTGGTGATACCTGATTATTAAACAATTTCATAAGTAACTGTTTTACTTTGTACCTATGAATTGATATTATATCTATCTTTTCTCTCTCTAAATTTACATTTTTTAAACCAATATAATCTTTTCTTTCAACTTCAATTCCATATGCAGTTATCCCCTTATAATCCTTTTTTATAAGCCTATATGCATATCTATACTCTACATCAGCATCACTATTAATTGATGTATATTCCTCAACCAAATTCATAACCCTTTCAACTCCCTCAAGATAGTAATTCCTTGTTTACAAACCTATAGTATCACATAATGTATCAATAAATTGTCAAAGCATGTCCTCTTTTTCAAGATTTATATTTTTTTTATTGACAATAAAACTTCTTCCTTTATTTTTTACAACATATACATTCTTTAAATTTTCATATAAAAAAAGTCTTTTGTCGAAATCAGACGAATAATGTACTGTATATATTTTTTAAAAACCTAATATGGCTTTTATTTACAATTGAAACCTTATTAATTATCATAAAGAAATAAAAAAAGAGCCAATAGCTCTTTTTTCACCTCATAATCTCTTTTTTTGTTTCACCATAATTGAAAAATATATAATAGATATCGTTTACAATATTATTATAACACATATCCACATAAATACAACACTTTTTCTACAAATATTTTTCATTTATTATTACAATATAAAAAACATTTTTTTCATTTCTATATAAATACTACTTATCTTACTTTAATGACTTTAGTATTCATTTTTAGTTCTATTAAATTAAACTAATATCATCAGCGTTTTTTATAATCAAGCATTTTATTAAAAGAATATTTATTTTAAGTATACTTTTATTTGTAAGTAAAAATATACTTTTTATGTTATCACAAAGGTTATCTAAACGCATTGATAATATCTAACAATTAGATAACCTCTTCTATAAATAAGTATATTTATAGTTATATACTTATCTATCCATATAGCTTATATTATTAAAATCAACTAGGCTAATATTTTTACAACGCCTCAGTTTGACTTTTCTTATTCTCAAGAAACTTAAAATCTTCTGCTATAACCTCTGCTATATACTTTCTATTTCCCTCCTTATCCTCATAACTACCAGTTCTTAATCTACCGCTTAAAGTAATAAGGCTTCCCTTTTTCATATATTTTACTATAACTTCAGCTTTTTTTCCCCAAACTTTTATAGGTATAAAATCCGCTTCTCTAATTCCATCAGGTAATCTAAAATTTCGTTGCACAGCAATTGTAAACTTGGTATAAATTTTTTCTCCATTTTCAGTGTGCCTAAGTTCAGGGTCTTTAACTAATCTTCCTAATAATATTATCTTATTCATCTTTTACCTCCTGAATATTTTTCTTCTAAAGTTATACCCACTTCGGTAATTTCTATTCAATAAAAAATCAAACTTTATAATAAAATTTAATATCATTGTCTACCTGTTTCTAATCATTCGATTTCTACCTCTTAACTCAGATGTAACAAAATTTATCTCTACTCCTAAGATGAATATTATTGATATTAAAAATAACCATGTCATAAGTATAAATACTGCACCAAGACTTCCATAAAACCTAGAATAATTATTAAAATTATCGATATAAAATGAAAAAACAAAGGACACTAGCACCCAGCCCACTGTGCTAAATATGGACCCTGCGATCACCTCTTTCCATACCAACTTTTTAGCAGGAGCAAATTTATAAACGCAAATAAATATAGATATCATTATCGCTAATATAAAAGTATATCTGAATATATTCCAAATAATCAATATTATTTCATAAAATGGATTGATACTTTTAATATAATCGCCTATTACATTTCCAAATACTAACGCTGTTAAAGCTAGAATTATAGTTACAGCTAATGCTAATATTCCTAACATAGAAATAATTGAAAGTTTAATAAATGACCTTTCTTCTTTAAAGTTGTACGCCTTATTTATGCTTTTTATTATAGCCTTAAATGCAGATGACGCTGTCCATAGCGTTAACAATATAGATATTCCTAACAATCCAGTATATTGATTGTCAAATATCTCTACAACAGTTGACTGAGTTAATTCCAATACACTCCTAGGAAGCATAACATTTAATTGTCCCAGTATTTGTTTAGAGCTTATGCTGCTAAATCCAGCTAAAGTCATCAAAAATAACATAAATGGGAAAAATGATAATATTAAATAATATGCTAACTGAGATGCTAATGCAAACACATCGTCCCTCTTAATTTTTACTATAAGATGTATAATTAAATTAACTTTGCTACTTAATTTTATATATTTCATTTAATCACCAATTTCTATTTATATTAATTAAATATCTATTTATTTTATGCAGTACTTATTTTATTCGCTTTTCAGAAATTATATGTACTATTAATAAATGTAAATAAAAGAACACCTCCATAAAATTATGGAGGTGCTCTTTTTATAAACAGTATATTCTAACTAATAGTAACTCATTGGAATTAATATACCATTCTTGCATAGAATCAGCTTATATACACCTTGAAAAACTTATAATTTATAAATTTTCTCTCTATTATTAACAACATTTTTAGTTGCATTTCTAGTATCATAAATAACTTTAGCTCTAGACACAATTGATTCGTAATCGTAACAACTATGATTTGTAGTTATAATTACTATATCAGACTCGTCTATAACCTCTTTCCAATCAACAGAATTATAAACCTTACCCTTATATTTAGAAATCGGACAATACGGATCATTTACCATTAAGTCAGCGCCATTCTTTTCTAATAGCTCTATTACCTTGAATGCTGGAGATTCTCTATAATCATCGATATCATTCTTATATGCAACTCCTAATAAAAGAACTTTCGCACCATTTAATGCCTTTTTATTCTTATTCAAAATCTTCATTACATTATCTAATACAAATTCAGGCATAGAATCATTTATTTCTCCTGAAGTTTCTATTAATCTTGTATGATAATCATATTCTTTTGCTTTCCACTCTAAGTAAAATGGATCAAGAGGAATACAATGTCCACCTAAGCCTGGACCTGGATAAAACGGCATAAATCCGTATGGCTTGGTCTTAGCTGCATCTATAACTTCCCATACATCTATTCCCATTCTATTACATAAAATAGCCATTTCGTTAGCTAATCCAATATTTATATTTCTAAATGTATTTTCCAATATTTTTTCCATTTCAGCTACGGCTGGAGATGATACAGTATGGATATCTCCCTCTAATATATTTCTATATAATGCTGCTGCAACTTCTGTACAATCAGGTGTACACCCCCCAACAACTTTAGGAGTATTTTTAGTATTAAAGTCCTTATTACCTGGATCAACTCTTTCTGGTGAAAAGGCTAAGAAAAAGTCTTCTCCACATTTAAGTCCACTTTCTTCTAGTATTGGCTTAAGAACCTCTTCAGTTGTTCCTGGATATGTAGTACTTTCAAGAATAACAAGCATACCTTTATGTAGATATTGTGCAACACTTTTTGTTGAATCTACAACATATGATAAATCTGGTTGCTTATATAAATCTAATGGTGTAGGAACGCAAATACAAATAGTGTCTACATCTTTAACAAAACTAAAGTCAGTAGTAGCTCTTAAAGTATTTTCTTCTACTATCTTCTTTAAATTTTCATCCACTACATCCCCAATATAGTTCTTTCCTTCATTAACCATATTTACCTTTTGATCTTGAACATCAAATCCAATAGTTTGATAACCAGCATTAGCCTTTTCCACAGCTAATGGTAATCCAACATATCCAAGACCAACCACACCAACTTTTGCAGTTTTATTATTTATTTTATCTAATAATTGTTGTTTTAATAATGACATCTTATACCTCCTGTAATTTACGGCCTAAAATTTTATCCACAGAACATAATTTACTAAAAAGTTTTATTAACAAATTATACAATGAAATGTTAATAAATAAAAATCTGTTTTTCTAATCTATACATTCTACTTTTTCTTTATCTTTGCTATACTTTTTCCCACAAGCTTTACAAGTTGCATGCTCATCTTTAAAGTTCAACTTTTCTCCACATTCACATACATATCCTATGATACTTGCCGGATTGCCTACTACTAAGGCATAATCAGGTATGTGTTTAGTAACTACTGCTCCAGCACCTACTAATGCATATTTCCCTATATTATGACCGCACACAATTGTTACATTAGCACCTATAGAAGCCCCTTTTCCAATTATAGTTTCTTTATACTCGCTTTTTCTTTCAATAAAGCTTCTTGGATTTACTACATTAGTAAACACACAAGACGGTCCTAAGAATACATAATCTTCGCAAATAACTCCTGTATATACAGACACATTATTTTGTATCTTTACCCCATCTCCAATTTTTACACCAGGCGATATTACAACGTTTTGACCTATATTACACTTTTCTCCAATTACAGAATTACTCATTATATGAGAGAAGTGCCAAATCTTCGTTCCGTCACCTATCACTACGTCGTTATCAATGTAACTTGATTCATGTACAAAATAATTCTTATCCATAATTAATCCTCGCACTTATCAATATTTTCCTTAAGTAAACTTCAAGTTCAAAATATATAGGAATTTGCATATTACAATATTAATATTATGCCTTTATATTTTCAACTATATAATTTATTTCATTTTCTGTTAATTCTGGATAAACTGGTATTGCAAATGTTCTATGTGATAAATATTCTGCAACCGGCATATCCCCTTCTTTATATCCTAGATCTTTATATACTTTTTGTAAATGTAATGGGACTGGATAATAAACTCCAGTTGCTATGCCATTTTCTTTAAGTTTATTTATCATATCTTCTCTATTTTCGCATTGTAACACATATTGATGATATATAGTTTCATTTTCTTCATCAACAGTAGGTACAACTACATTAGAATCTTTTAATTTTTCATTATATATTTTGGCTACTTCTCTTCTTCTACTATTCCAATCATCTAAATGTGGTAATTTTACTCTTAGAATTGCTGCTTGAATAGCATCTAACCTAGAGTTGAACCCGATTAAATAATTATAGTATTTTAAAGCATTATATACAGTATCGTCACCATCTTTAGACGTCTCTATCTCATCATTTATATTATTTAGCAAATTATAAGCTTTTTGTCCAGTTTCTCCACTTCCATGTGTTCTTAAAGCTTTTGCTATTGTTGCTATATTATCATCATTTGTCACTATCATGCCGCCATCGCCAGCACACGAAAGATTCTTAGTTGGGAAGAATGAGAAACATGCTGCATCACCTAAAGTTCCCGCCATCTTTCCTTTATATTTAGAACCTGATGCTTGAGCAGCATCCTCTACGATCTTTAAATTGTGCTTCTTAGCTATTTCATTTATTTCATCCATCTTAGCACATTGTCCAAATATATGAACTGGTATAATAGCCTTTGTTTTATTTGTAATTTTTTCTTCTATTTTAGTTGGATCTATATTAAATGTTTCTTTTTCAACATCAACAAAAACAGGCGTTGCACCTACTGCTGAAATAGCTTCAGCTGAAGCAAAATAAGTAAATGTCGAAGTTATTACTTCATCTCCATTCCCTATTCCTAAAGATTTTAATGCAATAACCAATGCATCAGTTCCATTCGCCACTGATATCGCATGTTTAACTCCTATATATTCTGCAAATTCTCTCTCAAATTCAATTACATTCTTGCCCATAATATAATTCGCAGAAGAAAGCACTTCTTTAGTTACTCTATCTAAATCTTCAGCAATAGACTTATATTGAGCTTTTAAATCAATTAATGGAATATTCATTATCCTCGCTCCTTAATTCTACTTTAATATGTTATTAATCATCACCAATATATCTCCGATTCAAACTTCTGACTGACGATATCAATAACTAAATATTTTTAAATTGTAGTGTAAATACTAAAATTATATGTAGATATACTATTTCATAAAACTACCATGAATATTTTAACATACTTATTTTTAATTCACAATGCACAATACAATCTAGTAGCTTATTTCATACAACTATAGATAATTTAATATTTATTTATAGGATACCACTCATTTGGTAAAAGAACACTATATTTATTATTTATATATCTATCATCAATAAGCAGAACTCTTCCTTTGTCCGTCTCAGTTCTTATAACTCTTCCTACAGCCTGCTGAATTTTATTTATTCCTGGAAATACATACGCATAGTCATAACCATCTTCTTTATAAAAATCCTTTATAACTTCATTTGTCATATCTACCATAGGATATCCTACTCCAATTATTATGCTTCCAATTAACTGATCACCAGGCAAATCTATTCCTTCTGAAAACATCCCTCCAAGCACACAAAACATTAATAAATTATTGCTATTCTTAAATCTTCTTAAAAATTCACTTTTTTCTTCCTCCGTCATATTAGGTTTCTGTTTCATAAGATTAAATTCTTCTAGCTTCGACTCCTCCATATGGCTATATAACTCTTCCATATATGCATATGATGGTGAAAAAATCATGTAGTTTCCAATTTGCTGCTTTATAAAGCCACAAATTTTATCTTTCACTGATGATAAGGTCCTTTTTCTATATGAATATCTAATATTAATAGGACTAATATGAACTTTTAAGTTTTCTTTATTGAAAGGAGATGGAAGCTTTAGCCTATATGTATTATCATCTCCGCCCAGCATATTTACATAGTATTTTATTGGTGATATAGTTGCAGAAAAAAATATTACTGAGTAGCATTTCCCTAAGTATTCTCTTAAATTCTTAGCTGGATTTACACAATATAAAGTCAACTTGATTTCTTGAGAATCCTTTTCTATACAAGTCCTATAATTTTCATCATAGAGCTGTGTCGTAGAAGTAAAAGCATTCATATCAAAATATAATTTCAATATATCTTCATAACCATCAAATCTATTCCCTCTTACTAGCACTTCTTCACTTTCTTTTAAGTATAACTGCAAATATTTACTCAATTCCTTAGGATATTCCTCTTCATAAAATGATTTCACTTCTCTATGGTCGCATTCATTTCTTAAATCAATGAAATAATCATTAATCTTTCCCAATAAAGAATGTAGTTTATTTAATTTACCCTTAGTTATCTTTTTGCAATTTAGAATTTGACTTTTATATAAGGATGCCGAATACATATTCCTTGACCTATCAATTAAATTATGTGCTTCATCCACCAAAACTATATTTCCTTTGCTTTCTAGAACTCTACTCAAAGATACTCTTGGATCAAAGATGTAATTATAATCACCTATAATTCCATCACAATAAGTACTTATATCTAAAGATAGCTCAAATGGGCATACCTGATATTTTTCGGCATATTCCTTCAATATTTCCGTGGAAATTCTTTCTTCCTTTTCGATAACATTTGTAATTACTTTTTTTACTTTACCATAATAGTCTTTCGCATATATGCACTTCTCTGGATTGCAATCAAAATCATCATTAATACATGTTTTCTCTTTTGCCGTAATTGTGATAGTCCTAAATTTCAATCCTTCTTGACGCAATCTTTCAAAAGTTTCTTCTGCAACTTCCCTATTTATCGTCTTTGCCGTCAAATATATAATTTTTTCTCCAATTCCTTCGCTTATAGCCTTTACAGCTGGGAATATGGTTGATATAGTTTTTCCTATGCCTGTCGGTGCCTGAACAAATAATATTTCTTCCTCTTTTATAGTTTGATATGAAACATTAATAAGTTTCCTTTGACCTTCTCTGTATTTTTCAAAAGGAAAATTTAGTACTTTTATAGTTTCATCTCTAATGTTTTTCCATTTAAATATTAGAACACTAAATCTTTCATATTCTCTTAATAAATCAGATATAAATTCTTCTAATTCTCCTATAGTAAATTTTTTTTCAAAACTCTTAACCTCATTCGTTTCTAACTGCATGTAGGATAATCGTACATAAATTTCTTCAAGATTATTTTGATTTCCATAAATAAAAGCATACACCTTTGCCTGAGCCCAATGGACCTCATTCAAATCATCAATGTATGCAAAATTCTTATAAGTTGATTTTATTTCTTCAATTATAACTTTATCTTTTTCTGTTATAATTCCATCTGCTCTTCCTTCAATATAGATCAAGCTTTTATTCGTCTCGAATTCATGAGTTAAATATACTTCCTTTTCATAGTTCTCATAAACCCTTCCGTTATCTTCCTGAAGCTTTTGATGTGCTCTTACTCCCTCTACTGCCCTAGCACTTCCAGAAAACCTATTATCTATATCACCTTTTTTCAAGCAAAATTCTACTAAATTTCTCACAGACTCTCGTATAAGAATTTTATCCATAAATTAATTCCTCACTATAGTTAAAATCACATTTTCAATATTAAATCATAAACATAGTCATAAAACACTTACTTAATTAGCCTAACAAAATTCAAGTTCTAATTAAGTAAGTGTTTTTTAGTTTATTGCTATTGTAAATATTTTATCTCATATAATTTATTCTTCTTCATACTCTTTAACTATTTTTTGAACTAACTTTTTAATAACACTTGCTTCTGCTATTAAAGAAAGAACTAATAGGAAAATTTTAATTCTTTCCTTATCATTATCTTTCAAGTCAAAATTCTTTATTATATCTTCTAATTTATCATCATTTGATATAAACGTATCTAAATAGTTATCCAAACTTTCCTTTTGTATTTGTGTGAAAGTTTTATATGTCTCTTCCCATGACAGTATATCATCGCTTCTGTCATTGATTTCATTAAATGCAAGCCGAAAAACTTTCTTTATTTCTTCCGTCGTTAATAAGGGCCTCATATGGCTAAGCAGTACTAATTGTACTAAATGCATTTTTGTATATCCTCTTTTTTTTCCATCTTCCGGCTTAGTTATAACTTCGCTTTTAGTATAATTTTGAACTATATTGTTAGTAAACTTCTCATCAACAAACTTATCGTTCAAATAATCGATTACTTGGGATAAAAACAAATCATATTTAGGAATATCTTCATATGAAACGGAAGTACTTTTAGACATTTCTTTAGCCAATTCTTTTATATAATCTGAATCAAATTTTCCTGCCATTATCATGCACCTATTCTTTCTCAATCTATATTATATATTATATAGTAATCATGAACTTGTTACAAGTTATTATAAACATTGTAATATAAAAATTTTTCTACTAGTTTATACTCTTAGTATAATAATAGTATTATACGACATATCTAATTTTTTTTAAATATAGTATTGATAAAAAATATCTAATTTATGTAATCAATCGACATTATTATTTATAGTATTTGCATTTCTACAAAAAAAGCGGACATATGCCTTATATTACTTTATTTGTAAATTCACTATTATATAATCATGAATATAATTCATATACATTTCTCTAACCATTGGTACATCTAGATTCCTCAAATTTATTAATTTGGATTAATATGATAATTTTACAAATAAACCCTCTTGACTTTTCTAAAATATGGTAGTATATTTTATATAAGATGTTTATTAAAGTTGAAATTTGTAATTTCTTATAAATATTTAAAAATATACATTGACTTTATATTACATACTTGGTAATATATCATAGTAGAATGTCGAATCATGGAATTAGGAGGAATTTTTTATGAAATCAACAGGTGTAGTTAGAAGAGTAGATGAATTAGGAAGAATAGTTATTCCTATAGAACTTAGAAGAACATTAGATATTGCTGAAAAAGATGCATTAGAAATTTATGTAGACGGAGAGCAAATAATCTTAAAGAAATACGAACCAGCTTGTATCTTCTGTGGAGATGCAAGAGACGTAATTAACTATAAAGGTAAGAATATCTGTACTAAATGTTTAGATGAAATTAAAACAAACAGATAGTATTTGATGTATTCTAATTTCCTATTATATAATTAATTATATAGTCAATAAATAATAGACTATCTCAAGAGTTAATTTGAGATAGTCTATTTTCTTAACTTAATTATATATTAGTTGAGAATTTATATACTTCACTTTTAGGTAATTCTCTTTCCTTGGCTACAAGCTTTATTGCCTCTTTCTTACTCGCACCACCATTAATATATTTAACTATATGCTCTTCAATAGATAAATGAATCCACTCTTCCCTTTGCTCTTCCTTTATCTCTTCAAGTCTTTTTCCTTCTAGAACAAGAACAAATTCTCCTCTTGGTTTATTCTCTAGAAAATATTGAGCAGCCTCTTTTAACGTCCCCCTATATATTTCTTGATAAATCTTAGTTAATTCTCTACATACAGCAATTTTTCTATCTCCGAACGTATCTAATAAGAATTCAAGCGTATCTATCAGTCTATGCGGTGCTTCGTAAAAGATAATAGTTTCCTGACTTTGCAATAAGTCATTTGTGACTATCTTACGTTCTTTATTTTCTCTTGGTAAGAAACCCCTGAATAAAAATTTAGTTGTGTCTAATCCAGAATAAACTAATGCCGTAGTTATAGCTGTCGCTCCTGGAAGTACTTCGAAATTTATCTTTTTTTCTATGCAACGTCCAACAATAACACTTCCTGGATCTGATATTCCAGGTGTTCCAGCATCTGAAACTAAAGCAACATTATTACCTTCCATTAGTAGATCTATAATTTTATCACTTTTTATTTGCTCATTAAATTTGTGATAACTTATTAATGGTTTTTTTATCTCAAAATGATTTAATAATTTCAACGTTTGTCTTGTATCTTCAGCCGCTATAATATCAACATCTCTTAAAGTTTCTAGAGCCCTCAATGTTATATCTTTTAAGTTTCCAATAGGAGTTGGTACTAAATACAACTTTCCATTTTCCATATCATAACCTCCAATATATTGAATCTATTTCTTTAGTATATTTTCCATCTTCATCATAGACATACAATGGTGCTTCCCACTTCAAATAGGCTCCCCCATCTCTTTGTCCTTCAACCAATACAATATTAGGAGCTTTTCCTACCTTAGGATGAATCATTTTTACTCTTTTCGGTTCTATTTTATATTTTCTCATTAAAACAAAAATATCCGCTAATCTTTCAGGTCTATGTATCATAAAGAGTCTTCCATTATCCTTTAATAAAATTCTTGCTGCCGAAATCACATCTTCTAAATTACATAGTATTTCATGCCTAGCTATAGCAAGCTTATCATTTGGATTTATAATTCCTGAATTGTTTAGTTTATAAGGTGGATTTACTGTCACCGCATCAAACTTATCAAGTGTCTTTAGATAATCTATGTTTTTTAAATCTTCATTTATAAAACATACATTTCCTTCAAGCTCATTTAATTTTACGCTCCTTTTAGCCATATCTACCATATCTTCTTGAATTTCTAATCCATATACACGCTCAGGCTTATATTTGCCATATATCAAAAATGGAATTATTCCAGTTCCTGTACATAAATCCATCACCTTATGTTTGTTTTTTATATAAGCAAAATCAGATAATAAAACAGCATCTATACCAAATTTAAATCCCTCCTTCTTTTGAATTAAATTTAATCCCTTAAGTTGCAAATCATCTACTGTCTCATCATCTCTCACATATTGCAATTTATTATTCATATTATTCTTCCTCTACTTAACTTTACAATATTCTACTTTAAAATATCTAATATCAATATTTGTATATACCTAATCTCTAAAGTATATATTCCACATTATATCATACAAGTAAAATAAAAAAAGTCCTTCTGATCTTTTACAGAAGGACAATAATTTGAAATCAGATATTAACAACTAATTTCTTATGTTAACTACTTAAGAACTCTTCTTGCAGCATAAAAACTATAAACTGGCGCAACTTTAACCACATCACCTGTTTGAGGTGCGTTAATCATTTGGCCATTACCAACATATATCCCAACGTGACCTGGATGAGTAAATACCAAATCTCCAGGTTGAAGCTGATCTTGGCTAACTGGTTGTCCAACTCCAATTTGAGAATAAGTTGTTCTTGTTATATCTACTCCTGCAGCATGCTCATAAACATATTGAGTAAATCCTGAACAGTCAAAACTTGCATCTCCAGTTGCACCCCATACATAAGGCTTTCCTAACTGTGCATATGCCTCATTTAGAATAGATTGAGCATTTCCTGCTGATGGTACAGCTACTCTTCCGCCTCCGCCTCTACTTGGCGTTGCCACTTTTACTTCAGCTGCTTTTTTATCTGCTACCATTGTTTTAGCCTTTTCAATTTTATCATTTATCTCTGAAGTAACAATCTCACTCTTAATTTGATTATCTCTAATATTTCTTAATTGATTAATTGCTCCTTGAAGATCAGTAGCTGAACTATTAGAGTTACCTATAACATCAAATTGAGATTTTACAAGTTCTCTTTCTAATTGTGATAAGTATTGTGAGTCAAATTTACTTTTTTCATCCTTAGCTTGACTTGATAAAGTTTCTGCTTCTTTTTTCTTTCCATCGAGTTCACTTAAGCTAACTTGTATTTCTTTATTAAGTTTATCTATTTCATCTTTCTTATCTTCTAAGGATTTTATTTTGTTATTTAATTCTTCCTTTTTACTTGTAACATCTTCTATGGCAGATTTATCTTTTCCTATAATTTTACTAACTGCCTCTGCTCTAGAAAAGAAATCACTTGTTGATTCTGATTCAAGTATAAAATTCAAGTAACCAAATTCTAAATCACCTGACATGTACATAGCTTTAACTCTTTGTCCTAAAGCTAAATCTAATGTATTAATCTCTTTCTTATATTGTTCAATGTCTTTTGTACTACTATCAATAACTTTATTGATAGTAGTTATTTCTTTTTTATTCTTATCTACTGTTAATTGTAGCGGCTCTATCTGCATATTTAAATCATCAATTTTATTCTGAATATCTGTTATCTTGCTTTCAATTTCTGCATATTTCTGTCTTGAATCACTCAACTGTTGATTATCTGGCGTCGCAAACGCTGGTATCGAGCTACCTACAACGATTACGGTTGCTAACATAATAGCTAGAATTCTACTCCTCATTAAATATCGGTTTTAAACCTTCCCTCCTCCATTAATCTATATTACTACATAATTATAACACCTTGGATAAGAATGAACAATTCATATATATAGCGAGAATTTAGTTTATCCTACTATTATCTAAATATCGTCCGTATTCCCCACTTTTTCTAGCTTATTCTTTGTGATTCTTATTATAGCTTATATATATAAATTTTCATCAATAAACTTAACTTAACAATTCCAGCCTCCCTCATCACAAAATTATTTATTCTAATGACTATAATTAACTTTTTTCTGTATTAATTACATCTTCTAAAGTCCTTGACATAAGATTTACTTGAATATATAATTAATGTATAACCGGGGTGTGGCGCAGATGGGAGCGCGCGTGGTTTGGGACCATGAGGTCGCAGGTTCAATCCCTGTCACCCCGACCAAATATATTATTAGACTACTATAACTTAAGGATTGATCCTTAAGTTTTTTTATTTAGTAATTTATTAATCTATAAGATATATCTTATTACTAATTCTTCTAATTCTTATTCGTATCTAATGCTTTAATTATAATATTTATTGACACTAAGGCACACCAATAGAAGATTAAGTTTAGCACTAAGCTATATCAATATTTATTCGTTTAGATAAATAACAATTATTTGGAGGTGTAAAATGCTAAGTAATATAAAAGGTGTAATTTTTGATTTAGATGGAACTATTGTAGATTCCATGTGGGTATGGTCTCAGATCGACATAGATTATCTTAAAAAGAAAGGACATGCTGTACCTAATGACTTAAAAAACGATATTGAACACTTAAGTTTTTATCAGACAGCAGTATATTTTAAAAATAGATTTAAAATTGAAGATTCAGTAGATGAAATACTTAGTGATTGGCATCATGCAGCATTTCATCATTACGCTAATAATGTAAAACTCAAATCAGGTGTAAAAACTTTTTTAAAATATTTAAAAGATAATAAAATAAAAATTGCATTAGCGACTAGCAATTCTATCCCACTGCTTGAGGCTTGTTTAAAAAACAATGGGGTTTATGACTATTTTGATTCAATCACTATTACTGATGAAGTCGCAAAAGGAAAAGATTGTCCTGACATATATTTATTAGCAGCAAAAAAGTTAAATATTAAACCTGAATACTGTTTAGTATTTGAGGATATACTCCCTGCTATGAAAAGTGCAAAAAAAGCAAATATGAGGGTGATCGGAATAAAAGATGATTTATGTTTAGAACCTATATCCGAAATTCTTAAGTATTGTGATAAATATATTTTTTCCTTTACTGAGCTTTTATAGATATTAGTTATTATAAATATTTGTTTTATCGCCTACATACGAATAATTAGATTACTAAAAATAATTCAACATTCTACAATGCAAATTTAAGACAAGCTTTTTCTCATGCTGTTAGTATATAAATCTGTAACGTAGGGATATCTGAATACATTTTTATAACATAAAATCATATTTGAATATTGTATTATATTCCAAAATAATAACATATGAACTTTAAAATAATCAGGACCACCCGTAAAACGGGTGGTTTGCTCTGCGCCTGTAAGGCTTTGTTGCTGGCTGTGCTACTCGCA